>JBFYZU010000033.1:0-11519 GCA_041309365.1 Myxococcota bacterium | reverse complement strand
CTCCTCGGGCCTGTTGAGGTATCCCTTCATGACCTGCGGGCCGGCCACGGCCAGCTCGCCGACCGCGTCCTCACCCATGCCGAGGTCTTTCTCGGGGTGGTCCTTGTCGACGATCCTCCAGTCGGTCCCGGGGAACGGAAGACCTATTGTGCCTATCTTGCGCTCCCCCCAGAAGGGCTGGGCGCTGACCACGGGCGTTGCCTCGGTCAGGCCGTATCCCTCGCCCAGCCGCGCATCGGTGATCCGCTCGAAGGCCTCCTGCACGGGACGGTGCAAGGGACCTGCACCTGAGATGCACAGGCCGAGCTTGCCGGCGAGCCTGGCTCCGTACTTCTCCTTGTTGGCAGGGTCCTCCATGAAGTCGGCGAGCTTCTTGAAGAGGATCTCCGCACCGCAGTAGATGTAGCCCTGCTCGGGAGCGATCTCGATGAGCTTCGAGACGAGGACATCCTGCTCCGGCGGCCTGGGCCAGAGCATCATCCATCCGCCGTACCTGATAGTGGAGTTCATGACGGCGGTCATGGCGAAGGAGTGGAAGAGAGGCAGGATGCCCACGTTGGCGCCGCCCGCCAGCGACTTGTACAGCCAGAGCTGGCACTGCTTGGCGTTGTTGACGCAGTTGAAATGCGTGAGCACTGCAGCCTTGGGCACGCCCGTGGTTCCACCCGTCATGATGTACGTGGCCACGTCGCCGCCCGTCACCTGCACCTGAGGCGGCTCCGGCGGAGATGCCATGAGATCGAGGAATGGCACAGCGCTGCCCGGAACGGCGCCCGTGGGTATCTTACCCATGAGCTTGCCCAGGAACTTCTTCAATCCGTTGCCCTTGACCAGATCCACGATGTTCGTGGCCACGAGCAGCTGGCAAGGGCTCTTCTCGAAGATGGGCGCCACCTGCCCTTCGTAGAGCGCGTCGAGCACGATCAACGCCTTGGCGTTCGTCGTCTTGAGCTGGTGCAGGATCTCGCCGGACTTGTAGGTCGGATTGACGCCCGAGACGATTGCCCCGATGCGGGCGCACGCGTAGTACCCCACCACGTACTGGAAGCTGTTGGGGAGCATCATGGCCACGACGTCGCCCTTCTTGACTCCCTTTCGATGAAGGCCCGTGGCCACCCGATCCACCGCGTCCTTGAGCTCCTTGTAGGACATCGTGGAGTCCAGAGGCGCGAACCACATGGCCCTCGCGTCCCCGAACTTCTCCACGGCCTTCGAGAGCATGTCGTGAAGTGTGTCGTGCTCTATCTCGAGCTGTTTGGGAACCTCGTCCGGCCATCCGGCATCGGGCTTGAACCACGGCTTCTTCTCGTCGACGTGGAATAGGTTCTCGTCCATCTTTCGAATCCTCCCACCTGGTTGCGATCCGCGCCTCGTGCTACTCGGGGAATTCCTCGTCCAGGCCAAGGGCCTTCTTCTTCTTCGCGAGGGAATCGTCCTCCACGCCGTGAGGAGTCTTCTCGGGGGGTGAGACGACCTTGCCAGGAACCTTGACACCGGCCTTCTTCGTGTCCTTGCCTCCAGCGGAGGTGGGGAAGAGATCCACCGTCACGTCGATGTCGGCGGCGGGCGTGTTCTCCACGATCTGCAGCTGCTCGAACCCTTCCTTGATGATGATGAAGGTGCGCGAGTCCCCCTGCTCCTCCACCACGATCCAGTCCGTCTCGCAGGGAGTCGTGCACAGCTTCGCGTCCCCCTCGAACACGTCCGCCCCTGCCGGATCCGTGGAGAATCGCACCTTGAAGGTCTGTATGGGCGAAGGCCCCGATTCGCCGGGTGGCACCTTCTCCGGGGTCTTCTCGATGATGACGGGACCCTTGTTCGGCAACTCGTCCGGGGACTCGTCCCGACCGGCGCTGGATCCCTTTCGAGCATCCGACGTGAAGATGTACAGGATGGCGCCGCCTCCCAGCGCGAGGACCACCAGGGAGGCCAGCAGGATGACGATCAACCTCTTGCTGGACGAGGGCTCGGCACCCTGCATGGGAACGACGACGGACACGGACGAGTAGCCCTGCAGCGGCGCCAGATCCTGGGCCGGTACGGTGTCGCTCCATCCAGCAGGAACGGATGGCTGGGCAGGGATCTCCTCGATGTCGCCCGAGAGGTCCTCGACGACCTGCTTCGGTCCCGACGACTCGGCAGTCGTGACCTTGGCTTGCGGTGCGATGGAGTCCTTGCGCGCCGCCTTGCGCAGCCGCCCCAAAGTCTCGATGACCTCCTCCATGTCCGCAGGCCGGTCGTCCGGGTTCTTCGCGAGCATCTGCATCGTGAACGACTCGACGGTGGCGGGGACATCCGACCGGTCGGTGTAGGAGGAGAACATCTCGGGCTGCTCGTTGAGATGCCCCATGAGGATGTCCATGGCCTTGTCGCCCAGGAAGGGCGGCCGGCCGGCGATCATCTGGTAGAGGTTGCATCCGAGAGAGTAGATGTCCGACCTGTGATCCAGCTCCTCTCGCTTGATCTGCTCAGGCGACATGTACCTGGGCGAACCCATGAGAACGCCCTTGGACGACTCCTCCGTGGTCTCCTTGCGCAGCTTGAGCAGCCCGAAGTCCACGACCTTCACCCAGTCGCGATCGTCGTCGTGCTGGGTCAGAAGGATGTTCGACGGCTTGAGGTCACGGTGGATCACACCCACCGTGTGGGCCTGACGAACGGATCTGGCCACCTGCTGGGCGATGAAAAGGGCGCGCTCCACGGGGAAGCACCCCACGTCCTTCATCTCGCGCCGCAGGGTCTTGCCCTGTATGAACTCCATCACGAAGTAGAAGCACTCGAACTTCTCGCTGTAACCGTAGTCGTGGATCGTGACGGTGTTCGGGTGGTTGAGCTGGCTCGTCATCTGGGCTTCCAGCTCGAACCGCTCTCGGAACTGGGGATCGCTGGCATCGACGTGCTTGGGGTCGAGGACCTTGACTGCCACGGGGCGATTCAGGTTGGTCTGCAAGGCCCTGTAGACCTTGGCCATGCCACCGCGGGCGACGAGGGCCTCGACCTTGTACTTCCCACCCAGGACCTGCTCTATGAGCTTGTCCGTTTCTACCTTCTTCGCCAAGACAGTCTTTCGCCCCTTCCACGAGTGAGAGCCTCACACGTGAGGTTGCTCATTATATACAGGACATCGACGGCTTTGTATAGATTCGTGTCTAGAAAGATGGATACAGGCTGGCCCTGAACCAGTGGAGCCTGGCCATGCCAGGAGAGGCTCCCACGCCTCTCAAGACGACGAGCAGGCCATCGCCTGGCGCAGGGGTGATGGTGCCGGTACAGCCCAGCGAGCCGTCCTCCCCGAACCCGCCTATCATGCGGGGAAGCGCACCAGCGATCAGGGGAAGCAAGGCCACATCGGCCCTGCAACCCTCGGAGCCCGAAATGGGCGTCAGGATCAGGGCGAGCACGGTTCCCGAGCTCGTTGCAACTGCCGCTGCGAGGCGGGAATCCGTCTGCACCGTCGCCAGGAGGCCGCAGACAGACTCGATGGGAGGATCGGCGGGAGCCAGCAGACGCCACAGGCCGATGTCCGTTCCCCCGATCGTCACGATTGCCATTCCCGGGGGATCCTGGACGCTCACCACGATCGCCTGCCTTGCATCGATCCCCACTCGAGCCAGGTCCTGCGGCCACGAGTCCATGGAATCCGGAGCACATCCCGTCAAGGGGTCGCAGGTCCAGGTGGCCAGAAGCCGTCTTTCCAGGCCTCCCGGAGAGTACTGCGACCACGACGCCCCGAGATGCACTTCATCCCCGATGCTGGCCACGGCCATCGAGGGTGCACGCACGAGATCCCCGCTTCCCAGGCTGCCGGCCATGGATGTTTCGACCGATCCGCCGGAAGGCCACCGTAGCGCCAGCCGGTCTTCTCCAGCATTCGCGGCCAGCGTGAACGGGCCTGCACCGACGCTCCAGCCGGCCATGGAGGGCGTGGAGAGGACCTCGATGTCCACCGTGCCGAGCGAGGTCGAAAAAGGAGCCCCGAGCGCCCCCTCGCACGTCATGGTCGCCGTGTCGGATGCCCCATCCACGGCGTACCACCCCCATAAACCACCGGAATCGCTGGCGATCTCGCCATTCGTCGGACCGATCGATCGTGTGCCGGTGACCAGCAGAGGCCCGTATCCTTCGCTGCTCGCGACAGTGAGACATCCCGCAGGTGTCGTACCGCAGGAGGTGTCCAGCCATGATGCCATGATACGTTCACCGATGGTCAGGGACGCGACGGGTGCGCCAGCGCTTCCCGGCACATCGTCGAGCACGGCAGGCGAGGCGTGGCACTGTCCGTCGCAGGCCGGGCCTCCGTCGCAGTCCTCGCCGCTCTGCACCACACCATCGCCGCACATGACTGCCGTGAGATCCACGGTGACCGTCTTCGTGCGGCCCTCCTCCAGGGTCACGTACGCATGCCCCCTTGCCAGGACTTCTGCGGTCAGGGGGTCCACGTCACGGCAGCTTTCGCCGCACTCCCGACTTGCAGCGATGACCGTCACGGGGCCTCGCTCCCTTGGCCAGATGGTCCTCGATGCCGGAAGTCCACCTCCCGGGTCCACGGCCCAGATGACGTCTTCCATGGCCGCCGGTTCGATCCTGACGTGAACGACGTCCGGCTCGATCCCCGGATCCGAGGTGGTGATCCTCACGACGAGCCCCGAGCGGCCCGCCGGAGGCTGGGGCTCGCACGCCAGGAGCAACGCCGTGGCCCAAACGACCGGACAGGACGGCCTCACGCACCTTCTCCCCTGGCCATTGCCACTCGTATCACACCGATGAGCAGGCTCACGCCGCCCGAGCACACGAGAGCCCACCCGGAGATCTGCATGTCCGTTGCCCTGTCCTCAAGCTTGCCGTACGAGAGCCCGGCAGTGGTGAAGGCCTCGCGCTCGACGTCGATGGAACCGGCGAGCAGCCCCGCGCCCACACCGATGGCCACGATGCCGACGGCCTGCAGCACGAGGTTCACGGGGTGCCCGAACCAGGGCTTCGCCTTCACCGGACCTCGATCGAGGAGCATCTCGGGAACGCTCGGTCCCGTGCCAGGAAGGTCCTCGATCTTGACCGCAGACAGGTCGAGCCCGGTGAGGTCCAGCGTGACCGGCTCTCCCTCTGGCACGAGCACGGCGAAGTGATCGCTCGTCACGCCCTCGCATCCGATCTGCACCCAGTGCGTCCCCGCAAGGACAAACATGCCCGCGCCGGTCTCTACGTCATGCGAATCGAGCATGATCGCGCAGTCGTTCCCGGGTACGAGCACCGTGAGCGTTCCCATCGGCGCCTCTGCCACACCGGCGGCCATGCCATCCAGTAGCGCCATGGCAGCCGGCGAAAGGTCCAGGCCCTCGTACCAGGGGGCTTGCGTCACCTCGGCGAGCCCCGCTGCGAGGCCGGCCGCCTCCTCGTCTCTCTCCAGGGCATCGAGCGTGAGGATGAGATACACGACGGCCTTGCACACGGTGTCCCTGTCGACGGGGTACATCTCGTGGCCCTGGACGAGGGATCTGGACGCATCGTCGAGATGGACGAGCGCCTCGTCGAACCGGGCGGCGTAGTAGGCATCCACTCCCAGCGCGAGGTTCTCGAGAGCCTCCTCGAGCCAGATGGGAGGTCCGGCCTTCGCCTCCACCGTGATCTGGCCATCCGCCTGCCCCCAGGCTACGGGGCAAGACAGTACCTTTGCTGCCAGAAGACACGAGACGAGATATCTGGTGAGGTTCTGCATGCCCCCCGAAGGCTCAGAGCGAGATCTCTTCCGAGTAGTCGCAACCTTCCGCGACGCATGTCAAGAAGGATGCTCCACGGGCGCGCTTTATGACGATGAAGGGCGCACCGCACTTTGGGCAAGCCTTCTTCAGCGGCTTGGCCCATGTCACGAAGTCGCACCCGTTCTCCTCGTGCTTCGAGCATCCGTAGAACTTGCGTCCCCGGTTTGCACGCCGCTCGACCACCTCGCCGCCGCAGCCCTCCCTGGGGCAGGCGACGCCAGTGTGCACCGGGCGGCTCTCGCGACACTTGGGAAAACCGCTGCAGGAGAGGAACTCGCCGTATCTGCCGCCGCGCAGCACCATGGGCTTGCCGCAGCTGGTGCAGGTGAGATTCACCTCGATACGGACCGTCGGCCCCGACAGGGCCGAGAACTTCTCGTACTCCTGGCTGTCCACGCCGTTCTTCATGGTCTTGAGCGCCTCGATGACGGTCTCGTGGAATGGCCCGTAGAACTCACCGAGCAGACGCGACCACTGCACCCGGCCGGACTCTATCTCGTCCAGCTTCTCCTCCATGCGTGCGGTGAAATCGATGTCCAGTATGTCCGGAAAGTGCGACCGCAAGCGGTCGAGCACGATCTCTCCCAGCGGCGTCGGGGTGAACTTCTGCTCGAACTTCTTGACGTACCGCCTGTCCTGTATCGTCGAGATGATGCTCGCATAGGTCGAGGGTCTGCCTATCCCCTTGTCCTCGAGCTCCTTGATGAGCGCGCCCTCCGTGTAGCGGGCAGGGGGTTTGGTGAACTTCTGCTGCGCATCCACTCCCTGAGCACGCAGCGCGAGGGGCTCGTTCTCGGTGAGGACGGGAAGCTCCTCGACCTGCAGGCCCTCTGCGCCATCGGTGCCGTCCGGCGCTTCATCGTCCGCGCTCTTTGCCTTGCGCGACCGCGAGCCCTCTTCGTCCTCCACGGCGAGCCATCCGGGGTACAGGAGGGTCGAGCCGGTGACCCTGAGCTCGTACACGGGCTCTTTCGACCGGGGACGCGCATCGATCCGCACCTGGGTCGTGGCATAGACGGCCGGCTTCATCTGGCAGGCCACGAACCTGTTCCAGATGAGCGTGTAGAGCGCCATCTGGTCCTTGGACAGGTGTGGCCTCACGCTCTCTGGTGGATGGGCCATGCTCGTGGGCCGGATGGCCTCGTGCGCGCCCTGCGCTCCCTTCTTCTGAGGGAACACGTTGGGCGATCGCGGGACCTGGTCCTCGCCATACTTGCCGGCGATGTATCCCCTGCACGAGTCCACGGCCTCCGCGCTGAGCCGCGTGGAGTCCGTTCTCATGTAGGTGATGAGACCCACCGATCCGGCCTCCCCGAGATCGATGCCCTCGTAGAGCTGCTGGGCGACCTGCATGACCTTGCGTGCGGTCAGCCTCAGCCTCCTCGTGGCCTCCTGCTGCAGCTTGCTCGTGATGTAAGGAGCGGGCGGCTTGCGGCTCCTCTCGCTCTGCTTGACAGAGAGCACGCAGAAGCTGGCGCTCTCCAGATGGGCCTGGATCGCCTTGGCCTGCTCTGCGCCCGAGACCACGGCTTTCTGACCGTCCACGTGGGTGAGCTGGGCGACGAAGGCCTTGCCGTCGGCTTCTGCCTGCTTGTGCAACGTGCAGAACAGATGCCAGTACTCGACGGGCACGAAGCTGCGGATCTCGTTCTCCCTGTCCACGATGATGCGCAAAGCCACGCTCTGCACCCGGCCTGCGGACAGCCCCCCCTTCACCTTCTTCCACAGGATGGGAGAGATCTCGTAGCCCACGAGCCTGTCGAGGATCCGACGGGCCTGCTGCGACTCGAACTTGCTCCTGTCGAGGGGCAAGGGGTTGTCCAGCCCTTCCTGCACGCCCTTGCGGGTGATCTCGTTGAAGAGCACCCTGTGCATGTCCCGGTTGTCCCCGTTCAGGATCTCGGCGATGTGCCATGCAATGGCTTCGCCCTCGCGGTCGGGGTCTGGCGCGAGATAGATCCGGTCGACACCTTCGGCTGCTTCCTTGAGCTCCCTGATGATCTTGTGCTTGCCCTCGATGACCCTGTACTCGGGGGTGAAATCTCCATCCACGTCCACGCCCATCTTGTGCCTGGGGAGGTCCTTGACGTGACCCATGGACGCCTTGACCACATAGTCCGGTCCCAGGTATCTGGAAAGCGTCCTGGCTTTTGTGGGTGACTCGACAATGAGCAGCGTTTTTGCCATGTTAATGCGATCTTCCGCTATCAAGGGCCCCCTGCCCCCAGTGGCGTAGGGTCTAATACATGCTTCCTTGACGATGGTCAAGCCTCTTGAGGCAAGCGCCTGTCGCATCCCTGGTGATAAGTCCTTTGAATTCGAGATGTAACAGAATTCGAAGCAACGGGCCCGGCTCCAGCCCCGTCATGCAGGCCAGCTCTTCCACGCTCGCCGGTTGCGTTCCTAAAAGCCCGAGCACCTTCCCGTGAAGCTCGTCCAGGTCCAAGAGGCCCTGCACCTCGCGATCCACCTTGCCGGGCGAGGCGCCGAACGGAGTGCCCAGGTCGAGCACGATGGTCGCCTCGCCCGAGGACACGAGGGCATTGGGACCGGCATGCAGCGGGTTTTGCGGAGACCCCGGCACGGCGAACACGGGCACGCCAATCTTGTTCGCCCAGCGGGCCGTGTTCAGCGCACCTGACCTGAAACGGGCCTGGACCACCACGAGGATGTCCGACAGGGCCGCGATGATCCGGTTGCGCGCCAGAAAGCTCCCCCTGTACGGCTTCTGGCCGGGTTCCCTCTCGGTCAGGATCGCCCCGCCCTGCCCGAGCACCCGCGAGAACAGGTCCGCGTGAATCGGTGGGTAGGCGACCCCTGCCCCTGCAGCGCTCACGACGATGGTCCGGCCACCCGCGTGGATGCACCCCTCGTGGGCCGCCGCATCGATCCCTGCCGCACCGCCCGAGACCACGCACCAACCCCGTCCGACACCCTCTCTGGCCAGCAGTCGGGCCGTCTCGATCCCCGTCAGGTCCGGCGTCCTCGTACCGACGATCCCGACCCTGGGGGGAGGCGGGACGTCTCCGCACATCCACAGCACCTGGACGGCGTCCTCATCCTCGAGTCGATGAAGCCCCGCGGGCAGGGAGCCAGAGCACGCCTCGAGCCTGGTCCACGGATAGGCCACGAGGCTGTATCGCCGCCTGGCGCTCCCGAGTTTCCTCGAGTGGCGAAGATGGGAAGATCAGGTGGCTCTCGGCACCACGATGACAACCTGCTTCTCGTCCAGGACAGTGAGGCCATCACCCACGACCTCGAGGGTGATCGTGAAGACCTGATCCACGGACGTGGAGGCCACGGCGTCGTTGTACAGCACGATCGTGAACTCCAGCACGGTCCCGGGTTGCACGCCGATGAACGACTCGTACACGTAGTCGCCGTCCAGATCGGCCACCGTCGGCAGGTCCCCACCGGGGGGGGGCGTGGCCGAGCGCGGGATGGCGTAGCGGAAAAAACCGTGGGGATCGTCGCGCACCCGGATGTTCACGACCGAGAACTCGATGAAACTGACGAGGGAGGTGACCGCGTCCACCAGCGTCGTCGACAGCCCCGAGCCGTTGCTCCGGACGTCATAGACGAGGGGACAGACCATCTCGCCCCCCCAGCTCACCGGCGAGAGCGATCCACCGTCGATGCCCGTGTAGCAGCGGCCACCCGTGGGGTCGATGTAGGCACCGGTGTTGAGCGCCACGTCCTCCAGGTACGGGCGGGCGTCGCTGGACGCCGACACGCCGATGACCCTTGCCTGCAGCCCGGTCAACGCATCTATGGCCTGCGCCCGCGTGTGAGCGCCGCTGATGACGGAGGCAGGTGGCCAGTAGTCCGCTTCGGGGTCGTGGAACTCGGCATCTGTGATGTGGATCACGATGGGGAAGGCCTCGTGGCGGAAGCCCACGCCGCCGATGTCGCCCCCGCCCGGGGTGGTGCCGTCGGACACGAAGGCGGGAACCGAACCGCCAGGCCAGGACACGCCATCGCCCGAGGCTATCTGGAAGAGGGCCTCCCAGTCGCTCTCCGGAAGGTCGTTCCCGCAGCCGAGCGGATCGTCGAGGGCCAGCACCCCGCTCTGCACCAGCGAGATGTCCGTGGTGACCTGCTGGTGGAGCGTGAAGGGCGCATCGTTGTCGCCGTAGGACGGGCAGTTGCGGTTGCCGAACGGATCGATGGGGAAGTCCTCGAACTCGTTGACACCGTAGGCCGAGTCGGCGATCTCGGCCTGGATGCCCGGGACGATGGTGCTCGTGAGCTGGCTCTGGATGTTGTCGATCTCCTCCCGGAACGACCCGGTCGTGTCCACGGACATCTGGATGTCCGCCTTGCGGATGTTGGTGTCGAAGGTCAGGGGCCCGGCCTTCTCGCCACCAGGATCCATGAACACGAGGATGAAGAAGAACTCGGGGATGCGGCTCGCGGCACTGCACGGGTTGGTCCCCGCGATGGTCTCGGCCAGGTCGCTCTGACCGTCGCGGTCCGTGTCCGCGTAGGTGAGATCGAGGCAATGCCCCGGGGAGTCCCATTCGTCCTCGTCGTCGAGCCCGTCCGAATCGCTGTCGAGATCCATGAAGTCGTAGGTGCCATCGCGGTCGGAATCCTGAGGCGTCGTCGCCACATCCCCATCACCTGCCTCGAGCGAGTCCGGGGCTCCATCGCCGTCCGAGTCCGGATCCAGGTAGTCCGGCGTACCGTCGTGGTCGGTGTCACGTCCCGTCCCCACGCCCTCGTCCAGATCCGCGATGGTGTCCCCATCCGAGTCCGTGAGGTCGCGCACGGGGATGCAGGAGCCCACGCGGCACGCCTCGTCGTAGGCGCACACCACGGTGCACGTACCGCAGTGATAGGGATCGTTGAGCAGGTCCACGCACGAGCCGGAGCAGTCCGTGGTCCCCGTAGGGCAAAAGAGCAGGCACGAGCCTCCACCGCACACCAGATCCGTGCCGCACTCCACGCCGCAGCCGCCGCAGTTGTCGGGGTCGACGTCCGTGTCCACGCACTCGGCACCGCAGCGCGTCAGCCCGACCGGGCAGGTGTCCACGCACGAACCGTCCTGGCAGTACTCCGTATCGGCGCAGGCGTTGCCGCACGTGCCGCAGTTGTCCGGGTCGCTCTCGACGTCCACGCAGGACCTGGCACACTCGGTGAGGTACGAGGGGCACTCGGTCACACACTCGAAGTCCGAGCAGAACGTGTCCAGATCGCATGCGAGGTCGCACTCCCCGCAGTGGAACGGATTGTTCCTGAGGTTCACGCACAGGTCGCCGCAACGGGTGAGCCCGGCGGGGCAGGTGTCCACGCAGGTGCCGGACGCGCAGTACTCGTGCGGCGCGCAGATGTTCCCGCACGACCCGCAGTTCGCAGGGTTGTAGTCGAGGTCCACGCAGGCCCTGTCGCACTCCGTGAGGTACGAAGGGCATTCCGGCACGCAGTCACCCATGGAGCAGAACTCGTCCGAGGGGCAGGCTCCGAAGCAGGAACCGCAGTGGGAAGGGTTCGAGGCGAGATCGACGCACGTCGAGCCGCACAGGGTCAGCCCCGGGCTGCATTCGACCCCATCGGGGCTCACATCGTCGATGGAGGTGTCGACGGGAGTGTCGCCGGAGGTGTCGGGAAACGGATCCAGGGACGTGTCGGACGTGATGGCATCCACCCCTTGACCGCAGAACGGCGAGCCCGCACAGGGATCCCCGGATGGCGAACGGCCCAGGCATGCGGTCACCGTGAAAGCGACCAGAAGCGAAGTGGTTTCGCGAGCAGATCGGAAGA
>JBFYZU010000032.1:0-9341 GCA_041309365.1 Myxococcota bacterium | reverse complement strand
ATCCTCGACAGGCAGTACGTGTCTTCGCTCATCGACCGCACCGTGGAGAAGCTCGGCGCGCTCGTGTTCGACGCCTACGTGCTGACCCCGGGAGCCAGGGACAGGCTGTACGAGGATCACGACGGGCTTCGCAGCGAGGCCGCGTCCCTCCAGGAGAGGGTGATGCAGGGTGGACGGGCCGCGGGAGGCGAGGAGCACGAGGAGTATGCGCTCCTCGACGCCTACATCGCCTGGATGAAGGGGAAGAAGCCAGAGACGTCGGTGAGGGGGTTCGTGGGCCGCATCGTGGATCGCGTCTTCGAGGAGCTCGGGAAGTCGGTCCCCGCATCCGTCGTCGGCGGTCTTCCTTTTGTCGAGGTGCCGGGGACCGGTGTCGTGGTCCGTGTCCTGGACATGGGCGGAGGCCTCGATGTCACCGGGACGGGACGGCTGGACCCTGGACACGTGACGTGCGGACCTCTGAGGCTCCTCATCCATGGTGACCCGGAAGAGGAGGCATCGAGGCCCGGTCCGGGCGCTGGCAGGGCGAGCTGGCTCGCCTTCACGAGCGGCGAGCACCTGAGCCTGCGAGGGCCCATCGAGGCGCCCCGGCTGTTCATGGAAGCCACTCTCCAGGGGCGTGGGGGAATGGGCCTCGTCCTGATGTACTCGCCCGCAGCGCCTGGCCCGCAGAGCAGCGAGGCATTGCAGGGCTTCAGCGAGGAGCCCACTCCTGCGGGACGAGTGGCGTGGCGCCTGGGCGATCCTGCCGTCGAGATGCGCGCCGTCCTCGCGTCGCTCGGCCGCCGCATCTTCGCATGATCCCACGGGGCCTCCTCTTGGACGCGCCGGTCAAGGGGGTGTACCGTGGATGAGGACGGGCGTGCCCGGGTTGCCGGCCGTGGCCACGACGTCGTCGTCGGCGCCCGTGACCGGACCCGCCCATGAAAAGAGGATCCCGGCGTCGGAACCGGCGAGGTTGATGCACCCGTGCGACACGGGCTTGCCGAAGTCGTCGTGCCAGTATGTACCGTGGATCGCGAAGCCCCGCTCCCGCGGCAGGCCCTCCCCGGCGAAGTACATGATGGACGGCACGTCGCGAAGGACGAAGTACTTGCCGAGCACCACCAGGCCCACCTTCATGTCCTTGAGCCTGCTCTTGCGCCAGATCCGGAAGGAGCCCACGGGCGTCGATCCGTCCCTGCCCGACGAGATGTCGAACGCATGGACGATCTTGCCATCCTCGATGGCCCAAAGCTCCTGGCCGTCCAGGTCCACCTCGATGGAGCGCTCGCCCGTGACGATCCCTGGGGGGTTCAAGACGGCCACGGGCAAGAGGCTCGTGAGCACCTCGCCCAGAGGCTCGACCTCGGGCGTGTCCCACATGGTGGAGAGCACCGGGTCGTCGAGGCCGAGGAGGCCGTCGGGCCGTCCCCCGGGACCGCTGTCCGACAGGAGCAACGCTGCATGGCCCTTGCGAAGCCCCGGGCCGAAGCGCCACATGACCCCCGCGCCGATGCGCACACCGGACTCGCCCAGCACGATGGGTCGCTGCGCCTCGTCGAAAAGCACGCCCTCGCGCTCGCCAGCGATCCGAGCTCCGTAAGGCGACGACGAGAGCTCCCGGATCATGGGCACGACGCCCGAGTACCCGAAGTCGGACGCGCCCGAGAGCCTCCACGATGCCACGACGAGGTCCGCGCAGTCCGACCCGATGTACATCTCGCTCTGATGGCTTTCCGGCCTGCCCTTGCCGTCGATGGCGGCGCTGCCCCAGATGTAGGGGAGGTTCACGAGGGAGAGGCCGTGGTCCACGATGCGGTCGCCGCTGCCTCCCTTGCGGCTCACGCGGAGCACGCCGGGCAGCGCGCCTCCATTCTGCACCTGCTCCGGGCCGGGGGTGGAGAGAAACGTGTCGACGAGCTCCACGGACGCCTTGTAGCGCATGGTGCCCACGGGCGTGCCTTCCCACGATACGCCTTCCTGGCCGAGGGGGCCCACGTCCACCGGGCGGGCACCCTCCGGCCCGATGTGGTCGAGCGTCTGCACGTAGCGGATGTCGGCCCACCAGCCCTCGTTGCGATCCGTGTTTCGGTACGAGCCCTTCTCCGCCTCCACCTTGAACCACCAGACCCGGACGAATCCCGGCAGCTCGGCGAGGGGCCTGATGTCCGGCTTCCCGATGCGCTCGCCGTCGATGGAGAGCTCCGGCAGGTCGGCGTACCACTGCCCTTTCTCGCTCACCGCGACGCCCAGGCTGGCCTGCTCGTCGAACGCGATGGTCGCGTCCGCCTGCCGGGCCGGCCCCTCCGGACGCAGCACGAGGAGTCTCACCTGCATTCCCTGGTAGGCACCGACATGCTCGGGCTTGCCCTCGCCTGGGCCGCCCTCGACGCTCCAGGCGGCGCGAGGCAGTATGGGCTCGGCTGTGTCCCGATCGCCCGAGCAGGAGCGCTGCTGGCACCCTGCCACGAGGGCCATTGCGAGAAGCGGCGCGAGCCTCGATTCCGGGGTTGCCAACCTCACCTCGTCTGCACCCTCAACACGGCCCCTCGCCCGATTATTCTGTCGTTGCAGGATTCCAAAGCGACGCTCTTTCTGGGATACTGGCGCGCGACATGGCGGACGCATTCGAAGCCTGTTTCGGCCTGCTCTTCATGGGCGGCACCTTCCTGTTCCCCGTCGCGCTGATCGTCCTGGTGTTCGTGATAACCCGGGTCATGCGCAAGGCGCAGACCAACGCATACACGCAGTTCGCGACCCAGAGGGGCCTCACCATGGACAGGGGGGGGTGGTTCAAGAACCCCACCGTGGCCGGTGCGTACCGCAACTTCAACATGTACCTCTACACCTACACCACGGGCAGCGGCAAGAACCAGACCACGTGGACGTCCATGGTGGTGTACCTCCCCTTCCAGAACGTCTCGCACCTCAGGATCTCGCGCGAGGGCTTCTTCACGAAGATCACCAAGGCGTTCGGGGCCCAGGACATCCAGATTGGCGATCCGGCCTTCGACCAGGCCTACATCATCAAGAGCGACACGCCGCAGTTCGTGCCGCAGATCCTCACGCCCCAGCTCCGGGGAGCCCTGCTCGGAGGCGGCTCGGCCATGAACGTGACGGTCGGAGGCGGCAAGGTTTCCTATACCCAGCAGGGAATCCTCAAGGACGCAGGCCTGCTCGGGTACATCCTCGACGTGCTCGTGGGCGTCGCCGCGCAGATCGTCCACGTCGAGACCCCCAGGGCCGCACCGCAGGTTCCACAGCAGCAGCAGCCCCAGATGCACCCACCGCCCGTCAGCGTCTGCGACAACTGCGGCGCTGACCTGACCTGGAACATGACGGGCAACAAGGGCCAGGCTACCTGCTCCTACTGTGGCAAGACCACGACCTTCAGCTACGGTCACGTTGGATTTCGCAAGTCCTGAGCATCACCCACCGGCATCGAATCGCTCGATGTCATTCATGTACACCACGATCATCGGAGTACCGCCCATGGATCTCGACTGTCGAGGATACGGCTTCGCGTCCACGCCTTTCGCCATCATGAACGAGGCAGGATGCCTCAGGGGCACTCGTCCGGGCCCATCTCCGGCAAGTCGGTGGGGGTCGCCCCGTCGCCGCGGGTCTGCAGATCGTAGTCCTCTTCCTCGTGCACGGTGACCTCGCCCAGGTTCTCGAGAACGCAGGCCGGGCCCAGGTGGTACCCGGCCGCAGAGGGGGATGACGGATCCGGAGCCTCGAACAAGGGGTCGACGGAGATGTTCCTGCCGTAGACGAGCGGGGGCGAGAAAAGCCCGTTGACGAGCCCGGCGTTGTCGAGCTCGCCCAGGGCGAAGTGCAGGTACAGGGCGATGGAAGGCAAAAAGAAGTCGTCCGGGACGAAGTCGTTCGAGGTGAACGTGATGGAGTGGACGGACTCGGCCTCCTCGGTGCCGTAGCGCACCCTGGCCCGATCGCCCGCGCCGATGATGTTGTCCACGAACACGTGCTGGTTGCTCGTGCCCGAGAAGTCGTGAAGCCTCAGGCCCACCGCCTTGGTCAGGCCTCCTCCCGGCGCGACCTGCCCCTCGGCCAGACAGAGGTTGTAGACGAGGTACGTGCCTCCTGCCACGCCCGGGCCCAGGGCCGGCGGATCGATGTCGCACCCGGTCGTATCCGTGGCGAACCCCCCGAACACGAAGTTGTTGGTGAGGTGCACGAGCGTGTTCTCGGTTCCCAGCACGCCCCAGCTCTTCTGCACGGCCAGGCACTCCCTGGCAGGGGATCCGGGCGTGGCGCTCGCCAGGCCACACCCCTCGATGACGTTCCTTAGGGCCCTCATCTGCGTCCCGTCGAAGCTCATCCCGACCGTCGTCGTGGCAGCGCCACCCCGTACGACATCGTCCGAAACGGTGACCGCGTTGGGAGTGCCGGACATCCTGGCCATGACGAGGATGCCTGCCGCCAGGTCCGCGGCGTGGCCTCCGATGACCTGCTCGTCGCCGGCTGTCACGAGGTCCACGTCGCGAGCCAGTATGCCTGCCGCCGTGGCGGGCCTGAGGCCGGGATCCATGTTGCCCGCCACGAGCCCGTTGCCCTGGAGCTCCACGCCGATGAGGCCGGTCACGGAGATCCCCGAGGACAGGACCCTGACGCCCGCATGGGTGGTGTAGGTCTGCACCCCTTCGTGCGGGCCTCCCACTATCGACGTGTTGCCGTCCACCAGATGCCCCGACCCGCCGGTGATGGCCACGCCCGCTCCCACGCCCTGATTCAACGCGCTGACGCCCTGGCCGCTGCACGACGGGCTGCAACCCTGGAGCAGCGTATTGCCGGCGATCCGGACAGGGATGGTGCCCGTGACCTCCACGCCCAGCGCCTGGTAGGCGCCGCCCGAGCTGCTCGTGAGCGGGGCGCCACCCACGATCGACACGTTGTCCTCCACGATCACGGTGATCCCCGGCGTCGAGCCTGCGGTGTGGATGCCCACGGCCCTGTACCCTCCGTCCACGAGCGATCCGGACACCTGCGACGCCTGCACGGTGAGCGGAATGGAGGTGGAGTCCACCCCCACCAACTGGCCGGCGTCCTGCCCACCGTCCACGACCGATCGCACGATGACGAACGGTCCGGGCACCGTGTCGCCCACCGCGATCCTCACGCCGATGCCGACCTGCATGGTCCCGGCCGCCACGGGCCGTGCGCCCGTGACGCTCGCATCCGTGATGGAGCCGCTCCCAATGCCGCTGGCATCGACTCCCACGGCCTCCGTGGTCCCGACGCCCGCTTCGCCGCCGCCCGTGACGGATCCGCCCGTGATCTGGAGGCTGGTCACGGACTGCACGTCCACGCCGTAGCTGCGCCTGCCGCTTCCGCCGAGGATGGTCGCGTCGTCCACGAGGATCGTGGCGCTTGCATGGCTGGCCTCGATGCCCCGAGACGTCTGGTCCGCGTCTCCCGCGTCGATGGAGCCGCCCGTGACCGAGAGCGTACCAGGCCCCAGGTGACGCACGCCCCCGGTCGTGAGCGCTTGCGCGCAGGCGATGTCCGTGTCCGTGATGACCACGTCCCCGTCGAAGGTCGGCACGGTGAGCACCCCCGAGCAGGCGTTCGCCGCGGCGGGCATCTCGATGACGGAGCCCTCGATGGTCAGCGAGCCTCCGGTCCCAGCACCCACGGCCACGCCCGTGGCGCTCCCGGTCACCGGGGTGCTCAGGGTGGAGTCAAGCCTGTCGTTCTGGAGCACGACCGTCGCGGAGCCCACCGCCGTGACATGGGTCCTGTCCGGTGAAGGGCTCACGGACGAGTCGACCTGCCTCACGGTGAAGCCGTCGAGCACCGCCGCGACGCTCGCAGGCCAGCTCACGCTCGCGCCCGTCAGGTGGATGGCCGTGTCGTTGGTGGCGGGATCCGGATCGCGCAGGGCAGTGAACGTCGGCTCGTAGCCTCCCAGCACGTCCATCCCATCCGCCATCACGGGCGCCTCCACGTACGCGACGCCTGCCACCCCCGCCACCATCACCGGCGAGGTGGCGCTTGCGTCGATGCCGTGCTGCACGGTGCACCAGGGCCTCGCGACGGTCCCGCACTCCATGGCCGGGTCGCACGTCGTGCTGGAGACGTACGGGCCGTTGGCTTCGACCGTGAGCACGACAGTGTCCGTGGACACGAGCCCGCACGGCTCCGTGACCGTGAGCGTGTACGTGAACGTCCCGCACACCGTGGCCATGCCGGATGCAGTGGCAGTATCCGCGCCCGCCAGCTCCGGTGCGCCCGCCTCGCCTTCCCAGAGCCAGTCCAGGGATCCTCCTCCCGGGTTGGTCGTGCCCGTTGCGTCCAGCGAGAAGGCCGTGTCCGCATCGACCACCACGTCCGCGCCAGCATCCGCCACCGGGCACGGATAGCTCGGACCGCAGGTCACGTGCGCGCCCACGCACGCGCCGCTCGAGCTGCACGTCTCGCCCACGGTGCAGGAGTCGAGGTCATTGCAGGACAACCCCTCGACCACGGCGTGGTCGCACGTTCCGTCCGACGTATCGCACGTATCCAGGGTGCACTGATCCAGATCGTCGCACTCGGCGTCCGAGGTGCAGCCTGCGTCAGTGACCGTGTCCACCGGCACGTCGACCGCCGTGTCAACGACCGTGTCCGCGACCGGGTCTTCCACGATGTCCGCGACGGAGTCCTCGACCGGGTCCTCCACGATGTCCGCGACGGAGTCCTCCTCGCCATCCGTGACCGCGTCGCCCGACGTGTCCTCAGTGGAGTCCCCGGTCGCGTCGTCGCCGTCCGACGTGGAGTCCTCCGGCGTGTCCAGGCCCGTGTCCATCTCCACGTCGCCGGTCGTGTCGGCCTCGGTATCCGTGTCGACCTCCGCGAACTTGTTGTTGCCGCCGCAGGCCGCGAGCGTTGCCACTGCCATGGCGACCAAGAGATCCCTCGTTGTCATGGTGCCCCTCCCTGCCCGCTCATGATACGGCCACATCGGGTGTCGGGCAACACGGCCGAAGCTTCCGGCCAGGGCTCCCGCGATGTCGAAGGTCGTTCAGGTCGAGGAGGAGAGGATCACTGGGCCGGGGCAGCGGCGGGCGACGGGGAGGCGGCGGGGCACCCATCCACCAGAAGCTCGCAGGGCAGCTCGAACTGGCTCACGACGATTCGCGGCTCGATGTAGACAGGCCTGACCTCGTCTCCAGCAGGGTCCTTGCACATCACCCAGGTGCCCTCGGCGGCATCGGGGACGAACAACCCGTTGGGCTCGGCCTGGGGCAGCTCCATGGTGCCGTACTCCTTGACGGCGCCTTCCACCCCGGGCACGAACCAGCGCTGCATGGACGTGGGAGCCGAGTACTGTGTCGCGTAGGGGATCCCGTACCCGATGGAGTCGCAGAAGAAGATCATCTTTCCGCTGTACTCGTTCACGACGTACGTGTACGTCACGAGGCCGGTCTGATCCCTGAGCTCGTAGATGTCCTTGACCATCTTGAGCTCGCGGAAGTTCTTGATGGCCGGCATCCCCACCTGGGACGCGGCCTCGGCGATGATCTTCTCCTGGCGATCCCTCTGCTGGTCGCTGCTCGACGGCTGGGGCGCACACGTCGAGAGCAGCAAGGCACAGAGAGCCATTGAACACGCCTGTACGCTATACATGATCTCCTCCTTCACGATGACGGGTTTTCGACCTGACCTCTCGAGCTCAATGCGCTGTCGTGCGCTCCTTCTCGAGCTTCGAGATGAACTCCTTCAGATCCGGCGGCAGCTTCTCCCGATCGTAGTCCGCGGCGCGGTGCAGGATCACGTCCGCGAGGGCCTTCTTGTGGTCCTCGTCGGCCTTCAGGTACTCGAACTGCATGTTCTGCAGCTCCTGGATCATCCCCTGGTTGTACGCCTTGGACTCCTCGAACGTCTCGCGACGGCTCTTTTCGTACCTCGGGGCGAAGACGTCGAACATGAACCAGCTGCTGCCCTGCACGGCCCACGAGATCCCGAGGACGACGACGACCGCCGCGATCACGATCCCGGCGATCCTGGGGCCGGTCAGCGCCCTGGTGCCCTTGTCTTCCATGGGCTCGACCGTCGCACCCCTGTCACCGTGCTGTCAACGGCAAGATGACCGAGGCCCATTCACTGGAATTCTGAAAAGATACCGCAGTGGCCCAGTTCGGGGCGCCGAGGTACACTCACGAGATCTCTGAGGTCAGCGGGCCAGGCTGCAGCCGCATCCCTCGTGGGCGGGCGACCAGGTGAAGTCCCACGGCACGTCGCCGGAAGGATCGGTGACCGCGTCGATGTCCGCGTCGGGAGGCATGTCCGGCGGCGCGTCCGGGGTCGTGCCGGTGTCCGTGACCTCGGGCGGGCCTTCCGGAGGCGGAGGCTCCTCGTAGGGCACGCAAGCGCCCAGCTCGCAGACCTCTCCCACGGGGCACACCGCTCCGGCACACGAGTCCAGGCACGCGCCACCCTCGCAGTACTGACCCTCGGGGCACGTGACCGTGGCGCAGGCCGTCTCCAGGCAGGAGCCGTCGGCCTGGCACTCCTCGCCCGCCGGGCAGGGCTCGTACGCGCAGCGCGTCACGCAGACCCCGTCCTCGCACACGGTGCACTCGTCGCACTCGATGGTCTCGCACAGGTCCACGCAACGGCCCGAGCGGCACTGCAGCCCGTGGGGGCAGACGACGCCGTCGCAGGCGCCCACGCAGGTGCCGTCCACGCACCGCTGCCCGGGAGGGCAATCGACGTAGAGGCACTCGGCGTCCACGCAGATGTCGTCCGGCCCGCAGACCTGGCCCGTGGGGCACCCGAACTCCGAGCAGCGCTCCTCGCAGTTGCCGTCCACGCAGACCTCGTAGATGGAGCACAGCCCGTCTCCTTCGTCGGTCTCGCCGTCGCAGTCGTTGTCCAGGGCGTCGCAGCGCTCGGGAGAGGGCTCCACCACCTGCGAGCAGACAGTGCCCGACCCCACGCACTGGGTCACCCCTTCCGCGCACGCGCCCAGGAGGCCCGTGTCGCAGGGCAGGCCCGCGTCCGGGCACACGATGGTGCCCGAGCGGATCTCGTAGCGCCACAGGCCCGGCACGCCCACGTTGGAGTCGTTGCACAGGGTCGTGTGGATGGTGGGGCTGCGCGAGCCCGGGATCTCCACGAAGTCCACGGAGTTCCCCGCATCGAACCCGGCCTGCGCCGCGGTGCCGCCGAAGCCGCCCGAGCCTCCCGAAGCGTCGCCCGTGGTCCACTGGCAGGTGTTGAACCGGAACTCCACGTCGAAGTCGCCTGCTCCGGCGCACCCCTCGGCCGCGGTGAGCACGAGCTGGAAGTCCATGACGAGGTTGACGTGGCAGGAATAGTACCCGACGTTGTCCCAGGTCACGATGAACCTGCCG
>JBFYZU010000031.1:0-3738 GCA_041309365.1 Myxococcota bacterium | reverse complement strand
CATGAGCACGCGGCCCTCGGAAGGGCGGAAGGCGGCCCGGATCATTCGCCCGTTCTCGCTGCGTACGGGTATGTTCTGCAGGTTGGGCTCGGAGCTCGAGAGGCGTCCCGTGGCGGCCACTGCCTGGTTGAAGGAGGTGTGTACCCTGCCGGTCTGCGGGTTGACTGCCAGGGGAAGGGCGCGGACGTAGGTCGAGAGGAGCTTGGCAAGTCCCCTGTGCTCGAGCACCACGGCGGGCAGCTCGTGCTGCATGGAGAGCTCCAGCAGCGTCTCGCTGTCCGTCGAGTAGCCGGTCTTGGTCTTTCGACCCGGAACGAGCCCGAGCTCCTCGAACAGAACGGTCTGGAGCTGCCTGGGGGAGGCGAGGTTGAACGGCCGGCCCGCAATGGCGTGGGCGCGCCGTTCCAGCTCCACGAGCTGCGTCTCGAACCCCGACTCGAGCTTGCCCAGGTAGCCGGCGTCCAGCGCCACTCCGGTGAGCTCCATGTCGGCCAGGACACGGGAAAGAGGCAGCTCGAGATCACGCATGAGCCCGTCGAGGCCGGCCCTCTCCATCTCCTCGCGCATGCGCGGGACCAGTGACCAGACGATCTCCGCGTCCTCTGCGCTGTAGCGCGCGGCCTCGTCCACGGGAACCTCGTCGAAACACATCTGGCTGCCACGATGCTTGCGGGTGACCTCATCGTAGGTGATCATCCGGTAGCCCAGCCTGTCCGAGGCGATCTGCTCCAGACGGTGCTGGTGCCTCTCGGGATCGAGCAAGTACGACGCGATCATGGTGTCGAAGTCGATCCCCTGCATGCGGATGCCGTGGCGCGTGAAGATGGCGTCCTCGTACTTGACGTTCTGACCGTACACGCGCACGGCCGGATCCACGAGCACGGGCTCGAGGATCCCGAGGACCTGGTCGAGGCGGGGCTGAGCCGGAGCACCCATGTAGCGGTGCCCCACGGCCACGTAACGCCCCCGGTCGGGTTGGCAGGAGATGCTGACACCGACGATCTGGGCGCGCGTGGGATCCACCGACGTCGTCTCGAGATCCACGGACAGCGCCCCCGCTTCCCTGATTCGCGCGACCTCTCGTTCCAGCTCGCCGAGATCGAGCACGAGCGCGTAGTCCTTGCCCTTTCCGGCGGGCGTCACGGCAACATCGTCGCCCCCCGTCGTCGCAGCGAGATCGGACATGACCTCCCTGAGCTCCAGCCGCTCGAGCCTATCGACGAGCTTCGCGACATCGGGCACCGCGCCGGGTGCCAGATCCTCGAAGTCCACGGTCAGGGGCAGATCGTCGACGAGCCGGACCAGCTCCCGCGAGAGCACCGCGTCGTCCCGATGCTCGAGGAGGGTGTCGCGAAGCTTGCCTGCCTTCATCCCGTGCGCGGCCGTGAGGATGGCGTCGAGCCCCCCGTGCTCCGTGATGAGCTTGACGGCCGTCTTCGGCCCCACCTTGTGGACGCCCGGGACGTTGTCCGAAGCATCGCCCGTGAGGGCCAGAAGGTCCAGCATCAGGCCGGGTGGTACGCCCCATCTCTCCTGCACTGCCCGTGCGTCCACGATCCTGGTGGCACGCGAGCCCGGCTCGTCCGCGATGAGCACGACGCCGTCACCCACGAGCTGCGCCAGGTCCTTGTCGGCGGACACGATCTCGACCGAGTAGCCGGCCGCCCGGGCCTTGCGAGTGAGCGTGGCGATGACGTCGTCCGCCTCCCATCCGGGAACGGTGAAGCTCGAGAGGCCCATGAGCCCGAGCAGATCCTCGATCACGGGTATCTGGTCCTTGAGATCCCCGGGGGCGGGGGGGCGGTTCGCCTTGTATCCCTCGAACACCTCCTTGCGGTGCACGGGAATGGGAGAGTCCATTGCCACTGCCACCGCGGCCGGCGATCTCTCGCGGATGACCTTGCGCACCATGCGCACAACCCCCATGACGGCGCCCGTGGGCTCGCCGCGCGAGGTGGTCAGCTTCGGGAGGGCGAAGTAGGCCCTGAACACCAGGTTGGACAGATCGAAGACGAGCAGCGTGGGTGGGCTGGGCATGCCGACCAGGATAGTCCACCAGCGGCCCGCTTGAACAGGCCGCCTCGCGAGGTGCATCCCGCAAGCAAAGATGCTAGAAACATCTCTGGAGCCCACAGCCATGACATCGCCGGCATTCACGGTCATCTTCATCATCGTCCTCGCGACATGTTGTTCCTGCCGGGGTCCGGCAACCGCCACGGACTCTTCGCAGGGTGATATCGACAAGACCCATGACGCCCAGGAGTGCGCCGAGCTCATGGAGGAGCTCCGGGCGCTACGCCAAGGACCTCAACCATGCTCCTCGAACGATGACTGCACGGTGTGGCACAACGGCGAGTACTGGGACGGCTGCCCGGTGGAGGTGAACGTGAAGAACGCAGCCAGGCTGGACGAGTTGCGCGCCATGGCCGAGGCGACGGGCTGCGAGATCCAGACGGGCGGCAACTGCCCAGCCCGGATCATCAATGGCTGCGGCGGCGGCGTGTGCGGGCACAACGCTGCACTGGTCCAGAGTCACAACTCGCTGACGCCCGAGCAGGAGAAGGCCCTGACCGAGAGGATCAGAAAGATGGCCGAGCAGGCGGGTATCACGCTGGATGCCTCCACCGCGGCCGACGCCGCGGGGAATGCCCAGTGAACGGACGACGTCGGGGGGGCGGACCGGTCCGCATCGACGGCGTGGTGGGACCGGCCCTGTCCGGAGCCTCCCCGGACGGGGGCAAGCTTTTCGCCATCCTCGAACGGTATCGTTCCATGGTGAGCGAGACCACGATGGAGCACGCAAGGCCAACCTCCATCCGCAAGGACGTCCTTATCATGACGGTCACGGACCCGGTCTGGATGACCGAGCTGAGGTTCTTCGTGCCCAGGTTCCTCGAGGCCTTCAACTCCGTCCTTCCGGTGGATGCAAGGCTACGTGACATCCGGCTCAGGGTGGGAATCCTGCCGGGGCCTCTCGAGCCAAGCCGGGCACAAAGGCTCCACGAGGCGCACGAGGCCACGGGTCCTGCCGGGTTGCCGGCAGATATCCGCAAGCGGATCGAGCGAGTCACCGACCCTGCACTGCGCGAGCTCATGCTCAGAGTGGCATCCGGGGCAGGGGAAAAGGGCAAGTAACGCGGGTAGATACGTCATCTTGCACCCTCTTGACATGCCAGGGGTTTCATGGCTAGATGTGCAGCCTGTCGCTCGCAGCCTACCCTGCGAGACGGGATCCATGGAATGAAGAGCACATCCAAATGCTACCAGGCCAAACCCCTCGAGGTGCAGCGAGAGTGGCTCCTCGTGGATGCGGCGGACAAGCCGCTCGGCCGACTCGCCACCGAGGTGGCGTTGCTGCTCAGGGGCAAGCGCAAGCCCACCTTCACTCCCCACGTTGACACGGGAGACTTCGTGATCGTGATCAACGCGACCAAGGTGCTGCTCACGGGCGCGAAGCTCGACGACAAGATGTACTACCGGCACTCGGAGTGGCAAGGCAGCCTGAGAGAGGTCTCGGCCCGTCAGATGCTCGACAGGCACCCGGACCGCGTCATCCTGCACGCGGTCAAGGGCATGCTGCCCAAGAACACGCTGGGCCGCAAGCTTCTGACCAAGCTCAAGGTCTACGGGCAGGCCGATCACCCGCACGAGGCACAGATGCCCCGCGCCATCGAGATCTGAGAGGGACGAACACAATGGTCGCAAGAGAACTCTGGGAGGCCACGGGCAAGCGGAAGA
>JBFYZU010000030.1:0-11665 GCA_041309365.1 Myxococcota bacterium | reverse complement strand
CTTTCCTGAAACCTCTCCACGAGGGCCTGGCCCTCGTCGTTGCTACGTCGTTTCCTCATCGTGATCCTCCTCGTTGATGAGATGCCAGGATCACGTCATGGCGGGTGATATCTCAAGGACGTGGCGGCTCGGACGCTTACCGATGATCGATCCGATCAAAAAGCGAGAACTCCTGATCAACAGACTCGAAGCAGCTTCAGGAGGGTGGGCTCTTGCTTAAGGAGGCACGGATGCGGCCAGAGGACAGGATCACGTTTCGTTGGGTTTTAACTCAAGGACGTCGTAGCTCTGACGGATACCAATTAATGGCATGTTTGCCTGGATACGAACTCAGATGCATTATCACAGCCTATGAGGAAATCGAAATCGATATCATAAATATATCTTAGGCTTTCAAACATTTCCTCCATTTCAAGCGTGAGGCTACTAGTAGCTGTTTTTACACCACATCTATCACTTATTTTAGTAATTGTTATCCCCTCGACACCCAATATGACTTGATCATAAGGACTGCTTATATATATATCATGCAATCCTTCTATGTTTCCTGCTTTTATACTCCACGTGTTTCTACTACACGATGATAGCAATATACCTGTAGGCACGTTTACACATCCAATATTAACAATAATCCGTTCGTCATCAATAGTATTATTAAGTACGTAAGCTTCCCATACTGAATCTACTGGCGTTGGTCTAATAGATTGAAACTTCGACCTATTGCAATTATCACGCTCCAGAATTATTTCCACTCCATGTAAGCAATCTTCTGTGCATTCTATTGCTTCGACACTATCCTCAACTTCCTCTACATCCGCAAAAAAGTTATCCGTAGCAATATCACTTTGTGCTAACTCACCTGTACCTACATCAGAACTTCCTTGAATATTATAATCGGAACCACAAGCATTACACAAAGCAACAACACTGAATACACTTATTAAATATACATTTGTCATGCTATGGTGTGATTTCAGCGCTTACCGTACATTCTTCAATCCTAAAAGAATCATCACCGTCTTCATCTGGAAAATACGCAAGCAGGAAGTAAACATTATAATCATCTCCGATTTCATTATCTACATAATTAGCTCCGCCAGTATCGCAACCATTTTCAGCGGTCTGTGTATTGTAATCAAAACTATATGATGTAATGTATGCACACATCGTTTCTACAGTCAAAGTCCTTCTGAATAGATATACCCTTACCCAAGAGTCAATACTATCGTCATAGAAATCGCAAAAAAAGGTCTTCGTAGAACGCGCCCGCGGGCAAGGGCGCCAGGGCCAGATCGCCCTTCGCCCTCGCCAGCCAATCCGCCGCCGACCCCGGTGCGCCGTCATTCTGCGGCATAGATCTCGCGCCCTTCGTCCAGCGCCGGCTTCAGCACCAACGAATGATTGTGCCGGTGTTCCCGGACATCCCTTTCGGTCACGACGACCACATCCTTCGGCATGCCTATCCCTCTGAGTGCGCGGAAGGCCTCGAGGGACGTCTTCCTCCGATGGGCGCCCTCCGGCATGACTATCAGGATATCCAGATCGCTGTCCGGCCCCATCTGCCCCCGGGCGGCGGAACCGAAGAGGACGATCCTGAGAGGATGCACGGATTCGACTATGCGCCGGACGACTTCCGCCAGAATGTCCGGCACACGGGTCGATCCTGTCTCGCCGGCGTCTTTCATCGTTGCCTCCGTTCCCGCACGTCTCCTCCGATGCACGGATGCTCCTGCACGAGGTCAAGGATACCAGGATTGCGGTCGAGGTCCAAGGAACGTCCAGGAACGGCCGTCCACGAAGAGGGCAGATCGCCGAGGCGTTCCCGTGGGACACCGCACCACGCTACATGATCCGCGACCGGGATGGCATCCACGGAGCTGTCTTCCGTGGCCGGGTAAAAAGGACTCGCCGATCCCGAGGTCTGTGCAGCCGCCGGCCTCGCCTGCGCCCGCGACGACGGGCGCAAGGCAAAGCTCGAGGTCGCCGGCGCGCGCATCACCGGCTCGGGCATCGTCTACGAGGGGGTGCTGTGCCACCTGTCCGCGTTCCCCGCCTCGGATCCCGTATGGCACCGAGCATCCCCATCAGGCGATGACTCCGTCCTCGAGGAGCCGTCGCGCGAAGGTCGAGAAGGGCAGCACGCGCACCGAGAAGAAGCGCTTCACCGTGGTGTGCGCGACACCCGCGACGCGGGCCAGACCCGCGACGTTGGCGATCTGACCGTTCATGACGGCTGCGGCCTCCAGGAACCTGTCGAACGAGCCGAGGTCCTTTCCCGTGAGGGGGAAGAACCGCCTCTCGAAGACACGACCCGCGAGCATGTCGACATCCTGACGGCGCAGCTTCCTGGCGCTCGACCCGCTCAGTGCAAACCTGTACGCATCGCCCTTGTCGGCGATCAGGGCGTGTGTTGACCTCCCGCAGCAGCGCAAAGATGAGCTGCACCTCGTCGATGACCACCCAGCTGCAAGGCCTCGGAGCCTCGACCTTGCGACGCAGCAGAGATGGATCGCGCGAGCCAGCCAGATATTTCTCGCTTCTGAGCAGATCGTGCCACCGAGCGTCGGCCAGCCCAGATCCCTTGAGCGAGAAGAGTCGATGTAGTTGAGTCACTAGCGGCATTCGATGCCGTATCCAACACGGTCCTCCCTCTCTACCCTCTCAGCGACTCCAGCACCTCTTTCGCCTGCGGCGCCATTGCGTGAAACTTCGTGAGGATCTCGCATCCGTACTCCCCACACACCGCGCAGTTCTCCACCCCCTTGCCCATCGCGCACGCCCGCACCTCACACTGCCCGCAGTGGGCGCACTTTCGCCCCTCGGCCGTGCACCCGTCGCACCACACGTGCTCGGCCTTCACGTTGGCCCCGAACTCCTTCGACCACATCTTCGCGATCTCCCCGATCTTCACCGCATCCCCGGCCAGCGTCGCCTCCCTGGCCGGACACTCGCTGCACACGAGCCCGCAGTACGCGATCATCCGTTCAGCCATGTTTCACCTCCGCCCGGGAAACTACCCGACCCGTGGGACAGCGTCGAGCACCCCGATCTTTGCGGGTGTCACCGTCCTCGTGCTTGCCTGCACCGGACACGGTGCAGTACGGTGGCGGGGATTTTTCATATCTGCATCCGGATTCCATCTTCGGTGACGATCCGGGATCGCAGGGCGAGGAGGCTTGCTTGCGTGCATCGAAATCGTGGTGGTGCCTGCTGGCGGCGTCGGTGATGCTGCTGGGATGTGGCGACGAGCTGACGGGGGAGGAGATCTCCTGGGTCCCGATCCCCGCGGGGACCTTCTCCATGGGCTGCTCGCCGGGCGACGATCTGTGTGTCGTGGACGGGCAGTACTCCGAGCTTCCGGTGCACATGGTCTCCATCGCCCCATTCGAGATGACCAGCACGGAGATCACCCAGTACCAGTACTGGAAGGTCAAAGGAGACATGCCGGCCTACCACCCCAGGTGCGGCAACTGTCCCGTGGAGTACATGCCGCACCACTTCGCCGACGCCGAGGCGTTCTGCGCGGCCATCGGAGGCCGACTGCCGAGCGAGGCGGAGTGGGAGTATGCCGCGCGGGCGGGCACCACGACCCGCTTCTACTGCGGCGACGATACCGCATGCCTCGACGACATCGCCTGGCACCGGGGCAACAGCCACGACGAGCTGAACATCCTGCATCCGCATCCCGTCGGCCAGAAGGCCCCCAATGCCTTCGGCCTGTACGACATGTCCGGCAATCTGCAGGAGTGGGTGGCCGACTGCTCTCACGACGACTACACGGGAGCTCCCGACGACGGCAGCGCCTGGACCACGGAAAGCTCCTGCGTGAGCCACGTCTTCAAGGGCGGCAGCTACAACGACGAGGCCGTCTACCACCGCTCGTCCAATCGCTACTGGGACTTCGAGGACATCCGCGGCATCGCCGACGGGTTCCGCTGCGCGCGGGATCTGCCATGACCTCGCACTGACTCGAGAGGGTACTCACGGCTCGTGCACGGCCTGTGGCTACTGAATATCCCATCCGCCGGTACGGTGCTTCCAGACCAGCATTGATAGGGTTTCTGCCCATGTTCGCCATCTTCATCGACGAGGTGCGAGCGTTCGTATCGGCCGTCATCGACGCCCGAACAGGGCGATGCCTTTTCCTGTTCGCCAGTTTCGGCACTACGATGATGGGGCATCCTCGACGACCACCGGCAGCACACCACCACGCCTCCCGTGGTGCACGATGATGCCCGTCTCGCCCTCGGGCTGCACGAATCGGCCCCGCGACCTGGAGTAGTACAGGCAACCCAGCTCCTCGGGCGGGCGGGATCGGGTGAAGGCTTCTGCCTGCTTAAGCGCATCGAGCCAGGTTCTCTTGAGCTCGTGGACATCCAGCGGGGACACGAGTTGGAGCCGCAGAAGATCCTCCGGCCGCACCTTGCCCCTCCTGCGGAGCAGCTCGAGCATCAGCCCCGGCGTGTATCCCGGATCCTTGCCCGAGGCCGCCCAGACGAGGGCTCCGAGCGGGAGAAAGGTCTCGTGGACGTGTACCGTATCGACGAGATCCCTCGGTTCGTCCCGGCCGACCAGTGCCAGCACCTTGTTGATCGCGAGATCGATGGAGTGCAGCCGATATCCGCAGGTCTCACTGCGCACGGTGGGGAGGAACCTCCAGTCGGAATCGTGGGACCACTCGACCCTCGTCGCGTGCTCCGATCGTGACACGATCGCCCGCACGAACCCCCGTGGATTCAGGAGCACCTCGACCTGGTATCCTGCTCGTGTCAGCAAGGTGCGATCCTGCTCGAAGGCCGTCTCCACACGTTCGACGGTGTCCTGGAAGAAATCTAGATCGTTGCTGTACCTCAATCCGTCCTTCTCGAGGTGCAAGGCGGCGCCACCGGCAAGGTAGCTGTCCGGTGTCCTGTTGACCGCGAGCAGCCGCGCGATCTCGGACTGGAATCCGGTCAATGGCACAGCTTGTACCCCCTCTCCCAGGCGACCCGGTCGCCGTTCTTCATCAACTGCTCGGCGACCCACTCGATGTCATCGAACCCGATCCTGTAGCCCGGGTCGAAAGACCAGAAGCAGCGTGTATGGTAGAGACGATAGGCTCGTCGAGCTTCACGCAACCGGACCATGCGCCGCGCGGTCGAGGAGTCGAGTTGCCTGCGGCTCCGCAACCCCCCGATACGCCCGATCCTCGCGAGGTATCTCCTCACTTCTCGCTCCATGATGCAAACATAACCCGGTTATGATGACTTGTCTATATTATCAAGTACATAAAGGTCGTTCATTGGTCAGATGTCAAGAATCATCTCCCCTGGCCGCCCCGGATCGTGACATCCGGCGGTCACCCCGCCGTCGTGCGTCCCCCGATACCGTGAGCCACGCTGGCTCGGTGCCGTTGCCAGCCTTCGCGGGCGGCCCCCAGCGCGGCACCAGTCGTCATCATCTCCGGATCAGTTCGGAGTACGATAGGAGCTGCGGCGGTGGTGGCATGGGCGCGAGGCCGGGCACGCCGAGTCGATGCCGGAAGGCAAGGTTCGAAAGGGCCAGGGACCTGGCGTCGGTGACGGCCGAGACGAACGCTCGCACCGCGTCGATGAAGATGGCGAACATGGGCAGAAACCCTATCGATGCTGGTCTGGAAGCACCATGACTTCACGGCGGATGGGATTGTTGGCTGGCGTCAATTACTTTTACGCTGGGGAGTTGTAGTTGTCGCTCGCCAGATTGTCGGTAGCCACAAGGCGGCGCTCCGGGCGACTGGTTCTTCGTGAAGGTGACCGAGACGGATCTTATGGACGGCGAGTCGCCCGTGCAGATGGCGGTCACCGCGCCGATCTGGATCGACTGAGCCCGGCCTACGTCGGACCCTCCAGCATCCACTCGTAGGCCGGCCTGACCTCGATCCCCCCGGGCCACCCGTGGGAGGGCGTCTCGGTCGCGAGAGTGAGCGTGAGGATCAGCTTTTTGGCACGTGGGAACGCGCGTCCTGCCTCTTGCAGGGCACGCAGCTCGCGCTCCGCCGTGGCGGGATCGGAGAGATCCGCGCACACCTGGACGAGATCCTCCCCGCCGGCAGCGCCGCGAGCGAGGAAGTCCACCTCCCTGCCGCCCTCGGTGCGCACGTACGTGACCGACGCGAGGCGGCGCTCCAGCTCGATCAGGACGGCCGTCTCCAGGGCATGGCCGATGTTAGCCCTCCCGCTGCGGTCGAACACGCCGATGAGCCCCGGATCCACCGGGTACACCTTGCGCGGGTTGACCATCCGCTGCCGCTCGGACGTGGACTCCATCCACACGGTCCTCACGAGGAAGCAGTCCTCGAGGTGCGACATCATGTCGTGCAGCGTGTCCCTGGCGATCCTGATCCCCTGGGACCTGAGCGACCCGTGGAACTTCTCGACGCTGAAGGCCGCGCCTGCGTTGCCGAGGAGATGCCTCACGAGCCAGCGGAGCGCGACCGCCTGCGTCACGCCGTGCCGCTCCATCACGTCCCTCAGGATGGCCACGTCCACGTAGCTCCCGAGAAGGCGGTGGCGGGTTGCCGCGTCGAGGCCCTGCGCCTCGGGGAAGCCGCCAACAAAGAGGTGATCGATGAAAGCTCCCTCGAGCGCCGAGCGCTCGGCAGACGTGAGCAAGCGGGGATCCGCGGGCACGGGCAGAACGTTGTGTCTCAGGTACTCCTCGAACCCGAACGGGTGGATGACCACCTCCCATGCCCTCCCGCGCATGGCCGTGGCCAGCTCCCGGCTGAGGAGGGCGGCCGATGAGCCGCTCACGGTCACCTCCACGCGCTCGGTGTCCAGGATCCGGCGGACGAACGTCTCCCAGCCCTTCACGTTCTGTATCTCGTCGAATGCCCAGTGCACGGTTTCCTTGCCCCTCGTCGAGGGGAAGCGACGGTAGTACTCCTCGACCAGGTGGCCCAGCTGATCCGCCTTCAGACCGGCAAGCCTCTCGTCCTCGAACCCGACGAACACGAGCCTCTCGCGCGGGATCCCGGCCTCCAGCTTCGCGCGCCGGCCGATGTGGACGAACGTGGTCTTGCCGGATCTCCTCATGCCCACGACCGCGGTCGCCTTGCCAGGGAGCCCAGGCGTCCCGTGGACGATCCGCGGAGTCGCCGCCGACGGGATGGGGTCGCCGATCGCTCCGGCCAGCATCTCTTTGAGCCGTGAAACGGGGTCTGGTGACAGGAAAGACGTCATCGAGGCAGATATCACCATATTAGAAGGAGAATATCAATGGAATAACTCCTTGTAGGAAGGAGAACTAGCCTGTGGGGTCAGGAGGCGAACGAGCAGCCGCAGCCCTTGTCGCGTCCCCGAACGGAAACGTGCCAGACTGCTACGGTGTTACGTCGCAGTCCCAGCGTCACGATCTGATGGTTCCCGTTTCACGTTCCTTGGCAGAAACCTGAGCTGCTGATAGACAGATCCGCACCCCGTGTTGGCCGATGGGGGGAGATGTGTAGGCCTGCGCACGCCACCAATCGTCGTGGAGATGAAAAGGGTGCGGTGAGGGTACACCGCCGGCCCGATGCGCGCCGTTTTAGCTGGTAGCAACTCGACGCGCACCACCAGAAAAAGGCGGCCCACAGGGATTCCTCAATGCAGACGGGATATTCCCAAGGCACGGCCATGATCAGGCACACAGCGGCACACCCACCAGCGACATGACTGGAATACTCCTATCATATCGATTAGTTGCATTCATTGAACATGTGGCATCCGACTTGCGTCCGCTCTGACCTGGACAGGGAGAACGTGACCATGAAACCCAAGAAGGTGACCAGCTATCCCGACCAGGGCTACCCCAGCATCCACGAGCTCACGTGCGAGAGGAGGGACTTTCTGAGGCGGCTCGTCGTGGGTGCGGTGAGCGTGGGAGTGGGCAGCCGGCTGCTCGCGGCGTGCACACCCACGAGCGAGGGTCTCGTGGGCCACGTGGTGGGGAGCGAGCTCATCACCGTCAGGCTGCCCGGCGAGGGTACCGCTGGCGTGTACTTGAGCGACTGGTACGGCGGATACCTGGTGTACCGGGTGGTGTTCACGACGTACAGCGAGCAGCTGGCCGGATACTACCAGGTGCAGCCGTCCATGGGGTTGCAGGTGGCCGGCGGCGTGCTCTCGACGCACTCCTGCTCGGACATGTGGGTGGCCGAGACGGTGCGAGAGATGGAGGGAGCCATCAAGGACGCCTTCGTGGCGCACCATCGCGACGTCACGGGTGATCTCGAGTCCGAGATCCACACGCTCTCGCTCGAGGTGGTGAGCTGCGAGAGCACGGACATGCCCGATGGCGGCGCCGACATGCCCGACTACCCGTGAGAGGATGAGCGCGTGATCCTGACTTTGGCACTGAGCCACGGCTGCAACCTCAGATGCAGCTACTGCTACGCCGGGGAGAAGTTCGAGCGGCGGATGGATCCGGCCATCATGGGCAAGGCCCTGGACTTGGCCTTCTCGCATCCCGATCCCGTCGTGCGGGTGGCGCCCTTCGGTGGGGAGCCCCTCCTGCAGATGGATCTGCTGGAGGTCATGGCAGATCAGGCGAAGCAGCGTGCGCGTCGAAGTGGCAAGGACCTGCGCTTCACCATGACCACGAACGGGACGTTGCTCACCGACACCCGGCTCGACCTGCTCGAGCGTGACGGGTACAGCGTGACCGTGAGCCTGGACGGGGACCGCGAGTCGCACGACAGCGCACGGGTCTACGCGGACGGCCGGGGATCGTTCGATGACGTGATGGCCGGCATGCGGCGCGCCGTGGCCCGCCTGGGACACGTGCGCACCGTGTCGGTGGTGCACCCGGGCAACATCGAGCGGCTGGAGGCGTCGTTCGATCACGTGGCGTCCCTGGGAGTGAGGCAGATGAGCTTCAACCCGGACTTCGACTCGCAATGGACCGAGGACCGCGTGGACCGGCTGTGCACCTTTCTGGGCGCGCTGGCGGACCGCGTGATTGCCCACTACCGCGCCGGCAACGACTTCACCGTGCAGCCCTTCCACGCCAAGATCGTTTCCCGGCTCAAGAACGGGTTCTCGTGCGCGGACCGCTGCGACTTCGGATGCAGCGAGGTGGCCGTGGCTCCCTCGGGGAGGCTGTATCCTTGCGACAGGCTCATCGGCGAGGACGGCGCCGCGCAGCGGGACGTCGTCATCGGGCACGTGGACGGCGGGGTGGACGCAGCCAGGGTGAGCGCTCTCAAGACGCGCAAGGACACCCCGCGCACCGACTGCGCTGGCTGCGCCATCATCGACAGGTGCCAGTGGTGGTGCGGATGCGTCAACCGCGCCCTGACCGGACGCGTGGACGGGCTGAGCGGCGCTCTGTGCAGCATCGAGCAGGCGGTTGTGCGCCAGGCTGACCGCATCGCGTCGACGCTGTTCGCGGAGCGCAACGCCCCATTCATGACCAGGTACTACGTCGCCGCGGCTGCGGCGATGCAAGGAGCACGCGCATGAGAAGGCCCAGGAAGGTCGAGAGCTATCCCGAGGCGGACTATCCCACCCTCGCTCGCTACGGTGTCTCCCGGAGGCGTTTTCTCAGAGGACTGGCCGCGGGCGTGGCAGCGGGGCTGGGCGCCGGTCTCTTCGCGCGATGCACGTCGACGAGCGGCATCACGGGCAGCCCGGGCCCGAGCCCCGAGGTCTTCACCGTGAGGCTGCCCGGCGAGGGATGGGCCACGGCCTACCTCATGGAGTGGGACTACCTGACGTACGGCGCCACGTTCACGACCCACGACGAGCTGTTTGCCGCGTACTTCACCGGCTCGCCCGAGCTGGGGCTCGGCGCCATGGCCGCGGTGCTTTCGTCGCGGTACTGCTCCGACCTCTTTGACGAGTCCCGCAGGGCGGCCGTGCTGGCGGACCTGCAGGCGGCGCTGGAAGCCCACTACCGCGAGAGCACGGGGGACGTGGGGACGTGGATCCTGACTTTCCAGATGACCGTGGACTCGTGCGAGGAGATGGCCGTCGCGGGGGACATGGAGGTCCCCCCCTACCCCTGATCCGCGAGGAACCGACACGGCGCGGCGCGGGCCACGCCCAGGGTCTTCGCAGCCCCGCTCCAGGATTCGAGACGGCTGAGAAAGGAGCGCCGAGGCCGACATCCGTGGGCACGAGGCTACTTTGCGCCAAGCACGGATAATGTGACCGACGAAGTCATCGCGTTCATCGGAATTCGCAGAAGGGTGCCGTGAACCTGCCGAACTGACCAGCGAGCGTACCCACGGACCATGGTCGTCATTTGCGTGGCTCGAAACTGGAATTGCGCAGCGCCGGAGTGTCGATGACGCCTCGAGCCGGAATCTCAGCCTGCTCTCGAACCGATCCTGCCCAGGCCGTCCAGCACGGGAGGGTCGAAATGGACATCGACCTGGGGGAAGGCGATGGTGATGCCCCTGTCCTTGAGGGCCCACCAGATGGCCTGGACGATGTCGGAGGTTGCACGCCTCTTTTTCCAGGGGTCGTCTATCCACACCGAGACCTCGAAGTCCACGGAGCTGGACCCGAACCCCGTCATCAGGACGAGGGGCTCGTGGCCTTGCGCGTGCCACTCGATCGAGGCTGCCGTCTGCTCGAGGGTCTCGCGTACGAGCTTCATGTCGGACGCGTACACGACCCCGACGGGGATGCGGAGCCTGTAGGTCGAGTCGTGCATCGTGTAGTTCTTGACCGTCGACTGGACGAGCACCGAATTGGGGACGATGAGATCCTCGCCGTCCAGGGAGCGGACAACGGCCGCCCGGATGCCCATGCGCGTCACCTTGACGATCTTGCCCTCCACTTCCAGGACATCATCGGGTTTGATGACGCGCTCGATGAGGAGGATGAGGCCAGATGCGAAGTTCTGGACGATGTTCTGCATGGCGAAGCCAATACCCACGGCGAATATGGCCCCGGCAGCGAAGAAGGTGCCGATGTCGATGCCGAGAAGCTGCACGGCCACACCGAGACCCATGGTCAGGATGATGTAGTGGACAATCCTCGTGATGATGTGGGAGGTCCCCTGGCTGCTCATTCCGCGCTTTTCGAGCGAGTGAGTCACGAGCCTCTTCACGAGCGAGGAGATGAATATCGTCAATAGCACGGTGAGCAAGGCCGAGATGGCGCTCCCAATGGTGATGTTCGCCCCCGCAAGGCTCACGATCTTCTCCTCGAGAATGCCGTGTCCGATATCCAGGATCTCGTCCCATGCCATTGGTGCATTTTCCCCTTCAGAAAGATTCATCTACAGCAAATGAACGGGCAGGCACAAATATCCGCTCGAAAGGACTCGTGCATCGTGGGCATGTCTTGACCCTGCAGGTGAGAGAGATCGACAATACAACCCTGCGTGACTGGGATGCCTCTTCGCATGGAAGGTCCGGACGTCAGTAAAAACGGCGGTAGCCGCGTCACCGAGGGAAAGGTCGACTCGGCCTCTCGCCTCGCCGCCTCCATCTTTTCTTTCATGGGCAGCGTCCTGCTCATCGTCCCGCCCGGCGCTTGTGTGGGTAACCAAATACTTGCACATACAGCGGAGGACACCTGTTACAGATAGCTTTCGTCGGGTCAAGAGGCGACGTATTGGACAAGAGGGATCAGAAGCACTGTCATGAAATGGGCGAAACGAGATGTGATCGGTAATGATGTCGAATCCGGCAACATTGACATCCGAGATCGGC
>JBFYZU010000029.1:0-2710 GCA_041309365.1 Myxococcota bacterium | reverse complement strand
CCATCGACACAAAGCTCAGCGTTGAAGTGACCATCATCGTCTTCATCACGGTCGGGATGACCCGAGCAGTCGTGATCCAGCCCGTCGCACTGCAATGGGGCTCCGGGGTAGACGCTGTCGTCCGTGTCATCGCAGTCCGGCTCGACGCCATCGGGCGCGCAGTCGGCGTTGGGGTGACCGTCGCCATCCGCGTCCTCCACCGTGGACATGACGCCGTCGCAGTCGTCGTCTCTTCCGCTGCACGGCTCCTCTTCGGCACCAGGGTGGATCGAGGGATCGGAGTCGTCGCAGTCCGTGCCATCGCAGGACGTCCCGTCCACCTCGGAGGCGGGGTACCCGTCTGCGTCGGCATCCGCGAGGGAGTGGACGCAGTATCCACTTTCGCAACTGTCCGAGGTGCAGGGGTCGTCGTCGTCGCAATCCGAGTCGGCTGAGCAGGTCAGCGTATCTGCCGAATCATCCGCGGTGGCATCCTCGCTCGCGTCCGGGTCCCCATGCACGGACTGTCGATGACCGCAGCTCGTAGAGGACCACAAGATGAGCCCCAGGCCCAGGCCCAGGAAGAGGGCCTTCGTGGTGCTGGATCTGGCGGTGGTCACATCCACACCCCTTGATGCCCATAGCATAGTACAGCGGGGAGGGAGAGGCCAGAATGCCGTGAGCGTTCCTGGAAAGTCGAATCGATGTGCTGCACGATACTGAGCGGACGATGATATCGATGGTGTGCGATGTCACGGGACCATACTGGCACCCCTGGACGGTGGTGCCTGTTAGGGGTTGGAATCAAAGTGGAAATTAAGTGCGAGGAGGGGGACTCGAACCCCCACGGGTGTTGCCCACCAGAACCTAAATCTGGCGCGTCTGCCAGTTCCGCCATCCTCGCGTGATGGTCGACGGACAATAGCGCCCCTGGGACCCGTTTCACAACATCTTCATCTCGCGAGGCCGATGCTGCAGCCGGTGGCCTGCGCGGCGGGCGAGGGTGCAATAGGGGCAAGCCCGTCCTGGATCCCGGGCCCCGTGCCCGGGCCCGGCGCCGGGGCGCGGATCCCCATCGCGTCGAGCAAGAGGGAGACGAGCGCGGCCCGCCCGGCCGCGTCTTCGCAGGCCTCCAGGGGCACGTCCAGAAGCGCGCATCCGCCGCCGCCGGCGAATGGCCGGAGCGTGACCGCCACCCCGTGGCCAACGCAGCCGGCCACGGCATGGGTCCCGGCCAGCGGCGCGAGCCCGTTGCCCGTCGCGCACGCGTAGGCGCCCTCGGCGTCCTCGCCCGTCACGAGCTCGACACCCGTGCCAAAGACCACGGGCGGACCCTCGCAGGAGCCCGCCGCGGCCGGGAGGGCTCCTGCGCCTGATAAAAGCACGTCGGCCGCCGCGCCGCCGCTCGCCAGCATGGCCGCAGCGAGATCCGCGCCCGCGAGGATGACGGAGCCGCCGGCCTCGATCCGGTCGGCCAGCGCCAGCGCCAGCGGCGCGTCCGGGCATCCGCGCGTGCCGCCAAGGCCGCAGCTCAGGTACACGAGGGCATACCCGCTTTCGCGCACGAGAGACGGGGCCTTGGACGATGTGGCGAAGTCCACGGCCAGGCGCCCCTGCGTCGCGTCGCGCAGGGCGAGTGCGTGCTCGAGCGACGTGTCGCGCGTGTTCACGGTCTCGTCCACCACCTCGTCCTGCCTGTCGAAGCCGTCCACGAAAAGCACCCCGGCCGGGGCGTCGCCCACCACCACGGATGCCCCGGCCGAGGGCAGGCTCGAGCCCGCGGCCGAGCGGGCGACCAATCGTGCCACCACCACCGACCCCGGAGCGAAGCCGGCGATCACCGCGCTCGAGCCAGTGCCCAAATCCTGCCTCGCGCCCAAAATCCTCGTGCCCGTCCCGACGAGAAGCTCGTAGGTCCAGGTCGGGTCGGCCGGGACGAGGGGGTCCGTGCCGGGTCGCCACTCGACGAGCAGCCTGCCTTCGCCGAGGTTTCTCGCGGAGAGGATCTCGGGCGCGGGGGGGACGGCCGGTGCGCCCGGGGAGGCGTGCTCGACCAGGGCTCGCACCACGGCCGCCGACAGGGTGCGGCGGAACGCAGGCTGGCGCAGCAGGGCGGCGTCGTGCTCGCTGTCGTGGAACCCGAGCTCCACGAGCGCCGCGGGCATGGGCCGGCCGTCGGCGAGCTCGTCCATGTCGGCGGCCTTGACCCCGCGATCGACCCACGCCGGATCCCATCCTGCTCGAACGGCCTCGACCACGGACTGCTGCACGAGCAAGGCGAGCTCCTCGCTGCCCGCCGGCGGGCTCGACTCGTGGACGAAGGTCACGGTGCCCGTGCCTCCGCCGCCGTTGGTGTGGAGCGCCACGAACACGTCGGCCCCGACCCAGGCCGCCATCCTGCCGCGAGAGCGCCTGTCGTCGTACAGATCGGTGTCCGACGCTTCCGTGACCCATGCCGGCGCCCCCACTGCCTCGAGCCAGTACAGGGCCCCTTCCTGCCATCGCACGGCGCCGCTCGTGATCCCGCCGCGCACGGTGTCGCCCGTGCCTCCTCCCGCTCTCGCGCCCTCGACGAGAAAGGGCCCTGGGGAGCCGGCCGGCACGCGGACGCCGATGAAGACGGGCTCGCCGGCCTCCAGCATGAAGCGGCCCAGCATGGTCCAGGTGCCCGTGCCGGGCCCGGGGCTCGTGGCGACTCGCTGCGTGATGCCGGCCTGCATCACGGTCCACG
>JBFYZU010000028.1:0-3664 GCA_041309365.1 Myxococcota bacterium | reverse complement strand
CCCGCTCACATGCCCCGTCGAGGTGATCTTGAGCAAGAAGCAGCCCTGCGCTGCCAGACCGACGATCAGCATGGCCACGAACAGCGTCCTTCTCTCCATGATGCCCTCCTTCGTGTGATTTCCTATCCCGCCTCCCACCCAGAGGTCAACCGATCTTGCAGCCCTTTCACGTCGCCGGTGCGCAGGGCAGCGGGATGGACACGGCCGAGGCGACCCCCCCCGGAAGAGATGGGCGCGAGAGGCTGACGTCTCAGAACACGCCCATCACGCCCAGGACACCACCACCGGCGACCGGAGAGGCGAAAGGCGAGAGCGAGAGCTCGCCCTCTGGGGCGGACAGGTACTCGGCCTTCAGCCTGGCATCCTTCTTGAGGTACGAGGTGAAAAGGGCGATGCCGAGGGGTGCCAGCACGAGGCCCACCCCGGCGATCGCCCCGAAGCTGATGGTCAGGACCTTGTACGAGAACCGCTTGTCGGTCTCGTCCGGGTCCGTCTGCTTGTAGTGCACACCGCAGACGATCGAAGCCACGCCGCCGGCAACGAGCCACGTCATGCCGAACAGGATCAGGTTCCGGGAGACGACCCTCTTCATCTTCGCCAGGACATGGACCGACTGGCCGGCTTCCACGTGCACGGTCTCGTAGTGCGAAACGACGTACTTGGAGCCCATCACGGCGACGTTGTGATCGCCGGGCTCGACCTCTACCCCTGCCAAGGGGGTCCTGCCGAGCATCTCGCCATCGACATGGACCTCGAAGGAGCCGGGGAAGCCGGGCTTCACCTCCACGGTCAACAGGCCCATGGTCGGGTCTGGGGCCACGACCACGGGCGGCGCTGCGATGACCACCGGGGCCGGGGGGATGGGCGGCGCAGGCTGCGCCACGGCCTCGAGCGCCGCGTCGACGATGATCGCCTTGCCTCCGGGCACGGTGACCGTCTTCTTGAACGGCTTGTAGCCCTCGGCCACGACCTCGACATCGTGCTCTCCGAGGTCCACGTCCAGGGGCGAAGCGAAGGGGCACGGCCCTGCATCGGCATCGTTCACGAGGACGCTGGCTCCCTTGACGTTGCAGATGACCGTGATGGAGCCGATGAGAGACTGTATCTCGTACAGTATCCCCTGCACGGTGAGCCTGTCCTTGTCCGAGATGTCCTCGCCTCCCTCCTCGAGGTAGGCCTCGAGCTCTTTTTTGGCCTCCACGTAGCGGTGCAGCTTGGTGAGGGAGGTTCCGATGTTGTACTTCACCTTGTAGTTGGGCGCCGCCTCGTAGGCCGCCTTGAACTCCACCAGGGCACCCTCGTAGTCGGCATCCTGGAACAGCTCCACCCCCTTCTTGAAGCGTTCCTTGGCTTCCGATACGTCGGCGACAGCAGGGCGAGCGAAGGCGACGACCAGAGCCGCGACGGCCACCGCCAAAGTGGCAAATGTCCCGATCCAGAACGCCTTCGAGGCAGCGAGATGTGCGTATCCGTACGACCGATCCATTCGAACCACCTTTCGGGACATGAGCGATCCCACTGCCCGTACCGGTGGGTCGATCAACCCGTTCCCACCCAGACGATCCTCACCGGAAACCAATCAAATCATACCACCAATGCACACGCCTGCAATGGACCCGTGAGGTTGCATTTCCCGGAGGCTCCGGATATCGCGAACCCGGTGGGTGCCCGAGCGGATGGCGCTCGATCGCCGCAGACCCTGGCCATGGTCGATACTAGCTGTATCATATTGTTTATATTGTTCATTTATCATAACCGGGTTTTGTTATGGACATGAACCCCGCCGTGAAAGAGTATCTGGCCAGGATTGGTCGCAAGGGGGGTCAGCGAAGCAAGCGTCGCCTCGATCCCGAGACCGCCCGGTTTGCGAAGGCCGGCGATCATTCTACCGCTGCAATGCCCGAGCTCATGGTCCCATGCACCAGCCCGACATCGTTTCTGCGCTCCGGCCGGCCAGGAGGCGTTCTGCTGGTCATCGCCGGGAGCCCACCTTGCCCGGCCTCTTGACCCATCCCGCTGCCCTGCTCCAGTATCGTGCCCATGACCCGCGCGCGGATCGTCGAGCGGGCCATCGTCTTCATCGCTGAGGCGAGGGCACGGCACTCGACACGGCTGGGGCTCGAGGTGGGCGAGCACCTCTTCGTGCACCTCTACGCCAGCGACGAGGCGCGCGTCTTTTGCAAGGACCCCACCAGGGAAGACTCCCTGCGCGACATCGAGAAGGCGACCGCCATCGGGGTCCACACCCTGTCGCGCTGGATCAAGGCAGCCATCGTGGCCAGACGGCTCGTGTCCATGGGCATGGACCCGGAGATTGGCCTGGTACGCCTTGCGGCCCTGTACCCCATCCGCGAGAAGGACGCCCTCATGGCCCTCATCGAGTGGTCTCGCCACATGAAATCCGGCGACGTGGTGAGCTTCGTGAGCGACCTGGCCGAGCACCTCGCCGCCGGAGGCACCCTCGAGTCGTTCAACAAGCGCACCCGCAACGACCCGCGCCGCAAGCACCGCCGGAGGCCCAGGCCGAGAAACAGGCGGGCCGACGCCCTCATCGTCTCGCGCCTCGTCACCCTGCTCACCGACTGGGCAACGGACGCCCACCTCACGGTGGCCCAGCGTCGAGCCCTCGTCGCCCGGCTGCGAGCGATCCGCGCGAGACTCACATGACCGCCAGAAAGCCCAAAGCAAAACCCAAGCCCAAGGCCAAGCCCAAGCCCAAGGCCAAGGCCAAGCCCAAGGCCAAGCCCAAGCCCAAGGCCAAGCCCAAGACAAGACCGAGGGCTCGCAAGCCGCGCGATCAAGCCGTCATCCCAGGTCCCCGCATCGTGCCAAGGCCGGCTCCCAGGGTGATCCCCGTGAAGCCCTTGCGGCCGAGGCCCGTCCCGGTGAAACCGTTGCCGCCGTTGCGTCCCGGGCCCGTGCCGGTGAAGCCCGTCGACCCCGTGAAGCCTCCCCTGCGGCCGAAGCCTCTCGTCCCTGTCAGGCCTGTCTTCCCCGTGAAGCCGCCGCGCCCACCGAGGCCAGGAGAAGTCCCCATCGAGGACCTCGACCCGGCGACCCGCCGCCGCGTGATCGAGGGGGCCATCCGCTACATCCGCGAGCGCATCGCCCTGCACAACCTCGAATTCGCCATGGAGGTGGGCGAGCACCTGTTCGTCAACGTGTTCGGATCCGACCCTGCCCTCGTTTCCGAGGCCCACCGCTACAAGGACGACTCCATCGCCGCCATCGCCCGCGACCCGCGAGTCGGCATCGACGACGACAGGCTCTACATGTGCGTCCACTGCTACCTGGCCCGCACCCTGTTCGCCGGCAGGACCGATGCCCCCGTCCCGGACTTCTCGCCCTGGAAGTGGGAGATCCTCCACGAGTCGCTCGCGGACGACCCCGACACCCTCGTCGCCGTCGCGAGCTGGATCGCCGGGCACGACATACCCAGGCGCATCCTCGTCGCCGTGGTGGGTGCCCTCGGCCCCTACATCCGCTCCGGCGGCTCGCTCGACGACATCCTGACCCGCACGACGACCACCCCCTTCGACCGCATGATGCGCATCGCGTCCATCATCCCTTCCCACCTCGCCGCCCTCCCTTCTTCCGAGCGCCCTTCGATCATAGCCCTCATCGACGCCCTCATCCGCCTTCTGGAGTCGCCGCAGGCGCGCTC
>JBFYZU010000027.1:0-3928 GCA_041309365.1 Myxococcota bacterium | reverse complement strand
CTCGAATGTGACCGTCTACTATCCAACGGCCACGGTTCCCCGATGATTTCTACTGTGCAGCGGCCTTCTTCTCGGCTTCGCGCTGCCTGAGCCAGGGAAGCAGGTTGACCTTGTCCGTGCGGTGGGCCTTGCGGAACTTCTTGCGATCCGTCTTCGGCAGTTCGGTGAACTTCTTCTTGATGGCGCGTCGCACCTGACGCTTGGCCGTCCTGCGTTCCGCGGGGCTCAGCTTCTTTGTATTCGCCATGGCGCGGAATTCTTAGCCAATGCGGACTCTTCTGTCAAGATAAACCCCAGGCACTTCTTTCCCACAGGTCCTGCATCGCCCCGATTCCAGCCCGGAGGTATCGGTGCTGAAGCCGAAACGCCTCATCACGACGGCGCCACAACCATGGCAGAGCGTGTCCTCCGAACCCGACCCCCACGCGTTACCTATGTAGACGTGGTGCAATCCTTCCGCGACACCCGTCTCGATGGCCATCTGCAGCGTCTCGGCCGGTGTCGAGGGCACAGACATGAAATCGAGCTCCGGGTGGAAACGGCTGACGTGCCAGGGGATGTCCTTGTCCACCGATGCGAGAAACCTTGCGATGCCGGTGAGGTCGGCGACCGAGTCGTTCACGGTCGGGATGACGAGTGTCGTCACCTCGACCCATGTTCCCAGCTCGCGCATGAGCGAGATGCTCTTCTTGACAGCCTCGATGCGCCCCTTGCACAGGTGCTTGTAGACCCTGGCGCTCGAGGCCTTCAGATCCACGTTCGCGGCGTCGAGAAAGTGGGCAGCGGCGTCACGGATCACTGCCGCGGTCATGTGCCCGTTGGTCACGAAGGCGTTCCCCAGGCCCTGCTCGCGCGCCAGGATGCCGATGTCGCGGGCGTACTCGTAGAAGACGGTGGGCTCGCTGTAGGTATAGCTCATGGAGGAGCATCCGGCGCCGAGCGCCTGAGCGACGATGTGCGCCGGCTCCACTCGCTGGCCAGGCATGCGGGGGGCTCTCCCCGGCATCCTGGAAAGCGAGTGGTTCTGGCACCAGGGACATGCGAGGTTGCATCCCGCGGTGGCGACGGACATGCACGTGGTGGCAGGCAGGTAGTGGAACAGGGGCTTCTTCTCGATGGGATCTATAGCCATGCTCGCGAGCATGCCGTAGCTGAGGCTGACCAGCTCGCCCGACCTGTTCTCCCTGACCTTGCAGATGCCTCGTCTGCCGGACCTGATGATGCACCTGTGCGCGCACAGATCGCACCTCACCGTTCCTTTGCCCAGGGACTTCTGGAACATCGCGCGTACGGGCTGCCCAGATGCCATGAAGCATGTCTATCAGAGCGATGGTGGACCTGCAACGGCATGTGATAATCTGACGTGTCGTGCATCCGTGGAAGCTCAAGAAGAGGGCGGCTGACGCCGTGGAGTCCGGGTGGAAGGGGGCGCCCGGACGCCTCGGAAGTGCCATGGATCTGGCGGAGAGAGCCTCCGTCGCTGCATCCGCGCTCATCCGGCGTGTCCGATCCCTGGCACCTCCTCTCAGGCTTCCTGCGAGCGTGAAGACGGTCTGTGTGGGCGGGGTTGCCTGGGGAGGCGACGGAAAGACGCCGCTGGCAGGCGAGCTTGCGAGCAGACTGCTGGACAAGGGGGCACGTGTCGCGATCGTCACGAGAGGTTACGACGGGAGATGCGGGTCCAGGACCTGCACCGTCCCCCAGGGGCAGCTTCTCTCCAGGCGCGAGGACGTGCGCCGTCACGGGGACGAGGCGGTGATGCTCTCCGGAATGCTGCCCGGCACGGATGTCTGGGCAGGGCCGCTTCGCGCTGCGATCCGCGAGGCATCTCTTCACGGGCCTGACGTGGTGGTCGTGGATGACGGGCTCGGAGTCCCCGGGGTTGCTTGGAGCCTGGCTGTCGCCCTCCTCTCCCTCGACCGTACCGTGAACAGGCACTTGCCTGCCGGTCCGCTGCGCAGGCCTCTCGCGCACACGGCAAGGGCTGACATCGTGGGGATCCGGGCACCGGACGAGGATCCCCACGAAGGCCTGGACGCGCGCCTGGCCGCGCTGCTCGCATCCGCGGGAGTGAGACACGACCGGTGGTTCGCCTTCAGGCTCAGTCCCGTCGAGGAGGGCAGAGGCAGGCTTGTGCATCTCGCGTCAGGCATCGCCAACGTGGGACGCTTCGCCCGCTCTGCAGTACATGCTGGGTTCGTGCCGGTCGGCGAGACATGGTACCCGGACCATCACATGCCGTCGCGGAGCGATCTCGGCGAGCTCGCTGCCGCCGCCCGTGCACGCAGGGCCAGCGGAATCCTCGTCACCGGCAAGGACGCTCCGAGATTCCCGCGGACAGTGGACGATCTGCCTGTCCTGGTCCTCACCTCCCGCGTCGAGATCTTCCGCAACGCCGCTGTGCTGGACATGGCGCTGGATCATCTGGGCCATGATGCAAGATGGAGCGAGGGATGACGGAGCAGGCTTTCCATTCCTACCTGACGTGGGCATGGCTCGCGTTCGCCGTTCCGGTCTTCCTGGCGCTGTTCTTCATATCCGCTCCCTATGGGCGTCACTTCCGGACGAGCTGGGGCGCTTCGCTGGGCCCCATTGCGGGATGGATCCTCATGGAGACGCCCGCTGCGCTGATCTTCGCGACGTGCGTGCTGGCACAGGGCTGGCCGGCAAGCCCCGTCGTCATCGTCTTTCTGATCATGTGGCAGATCCACTACCTGCAGAGAGCCTTCGTCTACCCGTTTCTGCTCAGGAGCCGCAAGCCGATGTCCATACTCGTTGTCGTGCTCGCGGTCGTCTTCAACGTCATGAACGGCTACATCAACGGCCGTTGGGTCGGGGCGTTTGCACCCGGATGGGATGACACGTGGTTTTATGACCCGAGGTTCATCGCAGGCACGCTGCTTTTCGTTGCTGGTTTCGTCATAAACGTCGCTTCCGACAGAGCCCTGCGGCACATGCGAAGACCCGGTGAGACGGCCTACGCGATCCCCCGGGGAGGCCTGTTCGAGTACGTCTCCTGCCCCAACTATTTCGGCGAGATCCTGGAATGGACGGGCTGGGCCATTGCGACCTGGTCTCTGGCCGGCATGACCTTCGCCTTGTGGACCTTCGCCAACCTCGCGCCCCGTGCGAGGGCTCACCACCTCTGGTACAAGAAGAGCTTTCCGGAGTACCCCGAGCGGCGCAAGGCCGTCATTCCGTTCGTCTTCTAGTCTGCCGGTGCGCCGGAGAAGTCTGGGAAAGGGGAAGCCTTGCCGTCCAGCGTGGCTGCACCCGCCTCCGGCTCGGGGGTCGTCGACACATCGTCATCTCCGTCGAAGGGCACTTTTGTCGGAAGATCGAGGTCCGGATAGTAAAACTCGAACGGCGTGGCCAGAGCCTGGTCGTGCTCATCCTTCGTGATGTAGCCACGGTCGAGCATCTTTCCCACGACCCTCGCCAGGACCGCCATCCACTCGGGATCCAGGCCGGATCTCCCCTTCTCGTAGTAACGGTACCTGGCCACGGGGTTTGGCAGCATCTTGGCGAGAAATGCACACTCCAGGAGGTCGAGATCGATGGGATGCTTCGCGAAAAAGTGCCAGGAGGCGTTCTTGATCCCGTACAGGGCAGGACCGTATTCGACGACGTTGAGATAGAGTTCCATGATCCGGTCCTTCTCCAGGCTGTTCTCTATCCACCAGGTGATGATCATCTCCTGCAGCTTTCGCGAGATGGTCTTGTCTCGGGTCAGAAAGAGGTTTTTTACGAGCTGCATGGTGATCGTCGATGCACCGTAGGCGAAGTAACCTTTCTCGATGTTCTTCTTGACCGCGCGCTTGATGGCGCTCGCGGAGATTCCCTTGTGCTTGTAGAAGGCTCCGTCCTCGCAGGTGACGAGCGCGTGGGGCATGTGCGGTGCGATCTCCTCCAGATCCACCCAGTTTTC
>JBFYZU010000026.1:0-4308 GCA_041309365.1 Myxococcota bacterium | reverse complement strand
CAACATCAACGGAAGCGGATGCTCCATCGGCCATCCCATCGGCTGCACCGGGACGCGGCTCATGGTCACCCTCCTGTATGCCATGAAGGCTCATGGCGCTCGAAAGGGGCTCGCCACCATGTGCATTGGCGGGGGAGAAGCGCTCTCCACCATCGTCGAATCGGTCTAGAAGAGGCTGGAAGATGGCAACCCACACCCTCGACACCAAGGGGCTACGCTGCCCGCAGCCCGTGCTCAAGATCGCGGCCAAGCTGCCCGATATTTCGAGCGGAGACATCCTGGACGTGATCGCGGATTGTCCCACGTTCGAGGACGACGTCCGCAAGTGGTGCAAGCGCATGAACAAGACCCTGCTCGCGATCACCAGCGATGGGCTGATCCGGACCGCCCGCATCCAGTTCTGATCCCCGGGTTTCCCGCAGGGTTTCATCTCCACTTGACAGCCTCGCCGGAACCACCATGATGGTGGTCTGCGAGCCCACCAGTCGGGTCCGCTGGTTTTCCCTCACACACACGGAGGCATCCATGGCTATCAAGAAGATCGGAGTCGTCGGAACCGGACAGATGGGCGCCGGGATCTGCCAGGTGGCCGCACAGGCTGGCTACGACGTCGTCATGTCGGACATCAACCTCGATGTGGCCCAGAAGGGCAAGGCCGGCATCGGCAAGCTCCTCGACAAGGCCATCTCGAAGGGCAAGATGGACGAGGCCGCCAAGAAGAGCATCATGGACAGGCTCCATCCCGTGGAGAGCATGGCTGCTTTCTCGGACGTGGACATGGGCATCGAGGCGGCCACGGAGAACATGCAGCTCAAGCTCAAGATCTTCAAGGATCTGGATGCAGCATGCCCGGCCCATGCCATCCTGGCCACGAATACGTCCTCCATCTCCATCACCTACATCGCGGCAGCCACGAAGAAGCCCGAGAAGGTGGTGGGCATGCACTTCATGAACCCCGTGCCCGTGATGAAGCTCGTCGAGATCATCCGCGGGCTGGCCACGGACGACGAGACCTACAACGCGACCATCGAGGCGTCACGCAAGATGGGCAAGACCTGCGTCACGGCCAGCGACGCGCCAGGTTTCATCGTGAACCGCATTCTGGTGCCCATGCTCAACGAGGCCGTGTTCGCGCTGCAGGAGAACCTGGGCACGCCGCAGGACATCGACGAGGCCATCAAGCTGGGCCTGAACCACCCCATGGGGCCGCTGGCCCTGGCCGATCTCATAGGCCTGGACACGTGTCTTGCCATCTGCGAGGTGCTGCACACGAAGCTCGGCGAGGACAAGTACAGGCCGTGCCCGCTTCTGCGCAAGTACGTGGACGCCGGCTGGCTCGGCCGCAAGACGGGCCGCGGGTTCTACAAGTACTAGGAAACGGGCCAGATGACGTACGAGACCATCCTGGTCGACGAGGCCGACGGCATCGTGACCATCACGTTCAACCGCCCGGACAAGCTCAACGCCCTCAGCGCCCGGGTGCTCGACGACCTCGAGGATGCCGTGGAGGCATTCGCCAGGGGGCCGGGCAGGGCGCTCGTGCTCACGGGACAGGGCAAGAGCTTCGTGGCGGGCGCCGACATCGCGTTCATGTCGGGTCTCACCGCGGTGCAGGCCCTGTCGTTCGCGGACCAGGGCCAACGAATCCTGAGCCGGCTGGGCACCATCGACAAGCCCGTGGCCGCGGCCATCAATGGATTCGCCCTGGGGGGAGGGTGCGAGATCGCCATGGCCTGCGACATCATCCATGCATCCACGACGGCGAAGATCGGCCAGCCCGAGGTCAAGCTGGGGATCATCCCCGGCTTCGGGGGCACCCAGAGGCTCGCGCGACTGGTGGGACTGGCCCGGGCCAAGGCGCTTGTGTTCACGGGCGATACGCTGGACGCGCAGGAGGCGTTCCGCATCGGCCTCGTGAGCGCCGTGTTCGAGCCAGGCGAGCTCATCTCTGGCACACGCGCAACCCTCGGCCGGATCCTCGCCAACGGCCCCGTGGCCGTTGCCCAGGCCAAGCGTGCAATGAACCTGGGTGTGGATCTGCCACTGGCTTCTGCACTGGAGCTGGAGAAGCAGTGCTTCGTGGCCCTGTTCGGCACCGAGGACCATCGGGAAGGCACCAGGGCGTTCGTCGAGAAGAGGAAGCCCTCGTTCGAGGGCAGGTGATTTCCAAGGAGGTGATCAGATGAAGCTCGAGTTCACCGAGGATCAGCTGGCGGTCCAGGAGATGGCCCGCAAGTTCGCCCAGGAGCAGGTGAAGCCTCGCGCACGGGACCTGGACGAGAAGGCCGAGTATCCGGCGGATCTCGTCCGCCAGCTGGGAGAGCTCGGTCTCATGGGCGTGGCGATCCCGGAAGAGTGGGGCGGCTCCAACATGGACTACGTGACCTACGTCCTGGCCATGGAGGAGATCTCCCGCGGCTGCGCCGGTACGGGCGTGATCATGAGCGTGAACAACTCGCTGGTGTGCGACCCGATCCTCAAGTACGGGACCGACCGGCAGAAGAAGGAGATCCTCACGCCTCTGGCCTCGGGCCAGCAGCTGGGTTGCTTCGGACTCACGGAGCCCGGAGCGGGGTCGGATCCGGCGGCCATGAGAACCACGGTCAAGCAGGTGGGCGACGAGCTCGTGCTGAGCGGCGAGAAGATCTTCATCACCAACGCCCCCCAGGCCGACTGGTCCATCATCTTCGCCACCGAGGACAAGGAGAAGAAGCATCGAGGCGTGAGCGCAGTTCTCGTGCCCCTCAAGGATCACCCGGGCGTCAGCGTGGGCCCCAAGGAGGTCAAGATGGGCATCCGGGCATCCCATTCCTCGTCCATCGTCCTCGAGGATGTCAAGCTGCCGGTCACCCACAGACTCGGCGAGAGGGGCATGGGTTTCACCGTGGCCATGACCACCCTCGACGCGGGACGAATCGGCATCGCGAGCCAGGCGCTGGGCATCGCGGCGGCCGCTCTGGGGGAGTGCGTGGCCTACGCCCAGGAGAGGCAGACCTTCGGCAAGCCCATCGCACAGCACCAGGCCGTTGCGTTCATGATGGCCGACATGGCCACGGAGCTGGACGCGGCGCGCCTGCTGACGCTCAAGGCGGCCTGGCTCAAGGATCGCAAGAAGCCGTTCTCGATGGAGTCCGCCATGGCCAAGGTGTTCGCGGCCGAGATGTGCATGAAGCTCACCACCAAGGCCATCCAGGTCCACGGCGGGTACGGGTACCTCAAGGAGTACCCGGTGGAGCGCCACTTCCGGGACGCCAAGATCACCGAGATCTACGAGGGAACGAGCGAGATCCAGAGGCTCGTGATAGCACGCCATCTGACGAAGGGATGAAGATGAGCACGAACCACCCGTTTCATGCTGTCTGGTTCCTCGTCATCGCGCTGGCCTGCGGCCCGAAGCCCGACGCGGTGGAACCGGAGATCGCGCCGGAGCCCGAGCCGGAGCCCGAGGCGGTGGACGAGGGCATGCAGATAGAGGGAATCACCGGGACCTTGAGCCAGACGGACGTCAACGACACCATGGAGCTCAAGGCCCTTCCGGCCTACAACCTCTGCTTTGCGCATTACCTCGAGAAGAAGGAGTTCGTCTTCGGCTCCATCGACATGGAGTTCGTGGTGGCCTCGTCGGGCAAGACCACCGAGGTGAGGCTCCTTGAGACGACCTTCGGCGACAGGGATCTCGAGAAGTGCATCCTGGGCAAGTCCACCTTTCTCAAGTTTCCAAAGCCCAGCGGGGGGGCCACCGAGGTCAGCTACAGCTTCGACACCGAAGTGCTCGAAGGCGTGAAGGTGCCCACGACCCTGCACGCGGGCAAGTTCGAGACGGCCCTTGCGCCGTTCATGCAGGACGTGGAGCAGTGCCTGGGCACGAGCTCGGGCTACGTGATCACGTTCTACGTGGGCGACACGATGACCGAGGAGACGGTGGACGAGAAGGGCAAGACAATGTCCTCCACGACGTCGAAGGTCCTCTCCCTCGGGGGATACGGGCCAGAAGGCGCCCCGCTCGAGCCCATCGACTGCCTGCTCGACGCCTCGGCCTCCTGGAAGATCATGATGGACGTGGACGGCGTGGGCAAGGTCACGCTCATTCTCTAGAAGAGCTTCTAATCCGGGCAAGATCGGGTTGCTCCGGCATGTCATTCGGGATAACCTGCGCTGCTGACCTGTGGGAGAAGGGCTGAAGAGGGGGGCCCCCAGGCACGGAATCGAGTCGCCGGGAGATGTCTGACAGCGCCAACCAGTACCAGGGCATGTCCGCCCTCGTCGTGGACGACGATCCGGCCGTGAGGCTCGTCATCCGCAAGAAGC
>JBFYZU010000025.1:0-2955 GCA_041309365.1 Myxococcota bacterium | reverse complement strand
CTCGACCTTCCTGTCTCGGGCCGCCGCCGTCCCGCCCCCCCGGGCGGGGTGGCCCCGGGCGGTTCCCCGCCGGGGGCCACCCGGCGGGGATCGCAACCCCTGGGGTTGACATCATGATGTCAGAAATATATGATGGCGGTATGCACAGAACGACGATCAACCTGGACGAGGCCGTCTACGACAGTGTGACGAGGATGGCCAGGAGCCGCGGCAGGTCCATGGCAAGGATGATCGAGGAGCTGCTGCGCAGCGCCCTCGGAGAGGGGCGGCGTGCGGGGGCGAAGCGCCGCGAGCCGCCGATACATCGCGACAACGGACCGCTCCCCGGGGTGGACATCGCAGACCGGGACCGGCTCTACGACATCATGCAAGGGCGCTGAAGTGTTCGCAGTGGACACCAACATCTTCGTGTACGCGCACTTCGACCAGTACCAGCAGCACGGCAGGGCGCGCCGGTTCTGCCGGAGCGAGCTGCTGGGGGAGGCCGAGTTCTGCATTGGCTGGCAGGTCGTGTACGAGTACATCAGGATCGCGACCCACCCCAGGGTACACCGCCATCCGCTGGCGATCGCCGAGGCCCTGGCCGACATGGAGCCGTACCTGGCATCGGATCGCTGCCACGTGCTCGTGCACACACCGCAGCACGGCCGGATACTCGAGGACGTTGCGGCGCGCCTGCCGGCAGCTGCGGGAAACCTGGTGCACGACTGCCACTACGCGGCGCTGCTGCGCGAGCACGGCATCAAGGTCATCTACACGGCAGACAACGACTTCAGGCGTTTCGGATTCCTCGAGGTCGTCGATCCCACCTCGGACTGACTCCGCGTGCCCGATCGGTTCGATCTGTATCTCATCGACATGAATGTGAAAATCCGAGGATCGCAACCCCTCCCGGGAGGTATGCATGCTGGGCGATTCTCCGAAGCTGCATCGTCCCTTCACAGGCAGACGTTCCCGGTGGACAGGAAGGCGTAAAAGGAGCGCATCTCGTCGCATGTGGCTACTGAAAAAATCCCATCCGCCGTGAAGTCATGGTGCTTTTAGACCAGCATGGATAGGGTTTCTGCCCATGTTCGCCATCTTCATCGACGCGGTGCGAGCGTTCGTCTCGGCCGTCACCGACGCCCGGTCCCTGGCCCTTTCGAACCTTGCCCTCCGGCATCGACCCGGCGTGCTGGAACGTCAAGGCGCGATGCCACACAGTCATGACACCGACCCGTCGTCTGTGCAGACGTCAATGGGAATGACGGAAGCAATCATCTGGCGTATATTCTTGGAGGAATCGCGAGGTGCGCCATGACAGAGAAGGAACTCCTCGACCGGATCACGGTGGACCCGAAGATCTTCGGCGGGAAACCCATCGTCCGGGGGCGGAGACTGGCCGTGGAGCACGTCCTGGGGATGCTCGCAGCCGGTGACAGCATGGACACGATCCTGGAGGGCTATCCCTGGCTGGAGAGGGAAGACGTCCTGGCCTGCCTCGCCTATGCCCGAAGGGTCGTCGGACACGAACGGATCGAGCCACCTCTGGCAGACACCGGGTCTTGAAGCTCTTGCTGGATACATGCGTCTGGGGCAAGGCTCTGGACGAGATCATCGAGGCGGGACACGATGTGATCTGGGCAGGCGACTGGCCTGAAGACCCGGGCGATGAGCGCATCTTGCAGATCGCGCAGGAGCAGGACCGTATCCTCGTCACGCTGGACAAGGACTTCGGTGAGCTGGCTGTTCTCCGCGGTCTGCCTCATAGGGGAATCGTGAGACTCGTCGATCTGAGTGCCCGCCGTCAGGCCCGTGCATGTCTCGACGTGCTGTCTCTCTATGCCGAAGAGCTTCGAGAGGGAGCCATCATCACCGTTGAACGTGCGAGAGTGAGGGTTCGTCCAGCCGGAACATCCTGAGCGTTTCTCTCCAGAGGGGATGTCTCTGGGAGATGTCGAAGCGGAGGCAGTTTCGAGTGGCTGGCTTCAGCTTGCATCACCTGCAGGAGGCCGAAGAAATCCTCTTCGAATCTCCAGTAGTCGATGCACAGGGTCTGACTTCACGTTCGTGGGGCAGCAGCGACGTCTGCGAGTCGGCGACGAGTGGTACCGGATCGACTTGCTCTTCTTCCACCGCCGGTTGCGGTGTCTCGTCATCATCGATCTCAAGATCGGGAAGTTCACTCACGCCGACGCCGGACGGATGCACCTCTACCTCAACTATGCTCGGGAGCACTGGACCCTCGCCGGCGAGAGCCCGCCGGTGGGGCTCATCCTGTGCGCGGAGAAGGACAACGCCGTCGCCAAGTACGCGCCAGAGGGCCTGCCCAACAAGGTGCGCGCCGCCGAACCTCCGGTGAAAAGAGGCGAAGCGGGTGAGACCACCGGGGATGCCGAGCGCGCGTACGCGGCACAACCGCCTCGCGCGGGCGAACGAGAGGTTGATCTCGGGCACGAAGCAGGTAATATTCCACCTGTCGTTGCCACGGATTCGTACCGGCACCGCGCACTGGGCCACGGGGGAGCGTCATGCCGAACAAGAAGAAGGCAGGCAGGCCGGGCGTCACGGAAGAGCTCGACGTCACGGACCGTCGACTCGCCGAAAAGAGGCTCGTCGAGATGGAGAGCCGCTACCGGACCATCTTCGAGACGACGGGCACGGCCACCCTGATCTTCGAGGAGGATACCACCGTCACGATGGTGAACGACGAGTTCTGCAGGATGAGCGGGTACTCCCGCGGCGAGATCGAGGGCAGGATCAGGATCACCGATCTCATCAGCCCCGAGCAACTTCCCCGCATCCGCGAGTACCACAAGCACCGGGTCGAGGATCCCGGATCCGCCCCGGCCTCGTACGACCTCGTGGTCAAGGACAGCCGCGGGGGGGTCCACGACGGAGTGGTGACCATCAGCCTCATCCCGGGCACCAGGCAGAGGGTCATCTCCTTCATGGACGTGACCGAGAGCACGCGTG
>JBFYZU010000024.1:0-10665 GCA_041309365.1 Myxococcota bacterium | reverse complement strand
AGTGCGTCACGGACGACGACTGCGAGCAGCCCGAGGGCTGCGGCGAGGCCTACTGCGACCTGCACAGCCTCCTGTGCATGCTGCGGGTCGTGGACGCCGACGGCGACGGATATCCCGCCATGGAGGTGGACGGCGAGGTCTGCGAGGGAGGCACGGACTGCGACGATACGAGCGCCTCGATCCATCCCGGAGTTTCCGAGGTGGGCTGCGACATGGTGGACCAGGACTGCGACGGCGTGCTGGGCGTGACGGACGACGATGGCGACGGATCGTACGATCCCATCTGCGGCGGCGACGACTGCGACGACGAGGATCCTGCGGTGTACCCGGGCGCGGCCGAGCTCTGCGATGTCGTGGACCAGGACTGCGACGGTGACCTGCTCGACGCAGAGGGCGCCGACGACGACACGGACGGCGTTCTGGACGAGGAGTGCGGCGGCCACGACTGCGACGACGCGGATCCGCTCGTCAACCCATCCAGCCCCGAGATCTGCGACGGCGTGGACAACAACTGCGACGGGATGGTGGACAGCGCCACCGGCCTGAACCCCGGCGTCCGTGTCTCGAGCACGTCGGGGACCGGCTACACGTTCGGCTACCCGACCATCGCCTCGAGCGGCAGCGAGCACGGCGTGGCCTGGATCGACCAGCGGCTGGGCCCGACCGACGTGTTCTTCCGCCGCGTGTCGGGCTCGGGCGCCATGGCCAGCACGGAGATCCTGGTGACCGAGGGCGGGGCCCAGGCTTCACGGCCCCGCATCGAGTGGACGGGCAGCGCCTACGGCATGGTCTGGGAGGACACGCGGCTCGGCCCCGGCGACGTGTACTTCGCCCTGGTGGCCGGCGACGGCACGGTGCTCGCCTCCCAGGAGAGGATCACGACCGACTTCGCCGCCTCCCGGTATCCCGACCTCGAGTGGACCGGGAGCCAGTTCGGGGTCGTGTGGGTGGACGCGAGGGACACGACCCATGCAGAGGAGCTCTGGTTCGTGCGCCTGGCCGCGGACGGCACCAGGCTCGGCAGCGACCTGATGGTGACCACCGGTGCCACGGGGTCGTGGGGCATGGTGCCCGGCCTCGCGTGGACCGGCAGCAGCTACGGGGTCGCGTGGAAGGACGAGAGGTCGGCGGGCAGCCTCTACTTCGCCCTCGTCGATGCGGGTGGCTCCCTGTTGCACGAGGAGCAGATCGCCTCCGGCAGCGTCGACATGGGAGAGGAGCGGGCCGCCATCGCCTGGTCCGGCAGCGAGTTCGGGGTTCTCTGGCACCAGTACTCGTTTCCCGAGGCGTACAGGTTCGCCAGGATCTCCGAGGATGGTGCCGTGCTGGGCAGCGCTCTCGACGTGCTCGAGACGGTCGGGTTTCCGATCGGCGCGTCCGGGACTCTGTCCTGGACCGGGTCCGGGTACAACGCCCTCCTCGTGGGCATGGACGAATCCCTGGGGTGGTCCGAGCTCTACATGGCGAGGATCCCTGGTGCCGGCGACCACGTCGAGGGCCCCACGTTCCTGCCCTTCTCGTCCGGCTCCAGCGTGCCCGAGCTGCGGTTCGACGCCTCGTGGGATGCACCCGGCTTCGCCCTCGTCAGCCCCCAGTACGACGAGCCGACCGCTCGCAACCAGATCTTCATGTACACGCTCGCCGATTGCGACTGACAGTCGTGACCCGGCGGGGAGGATGCCGATGAGAAGACTGACCGCGACCATCGTTGCTTTTACCCTGGCCGGCTGCCAGGGCGAGAAGAAGACCCAGGGCGACCCGGACGCGATCTCCGACACGGGAGGCCTGGACACTGCCGAGCTGGAGCCTTCCTACGGCGAGTGCGTCACGGACGACGACTGCGAGCAGCCCGAGGGCTGCGGCGAGGCCTACTGCGACCTGCACAGCCTCTTGTGCATGGTCCGGGGCGTGGACGCCGACGGCGACGGATACCCCGCCATGGAGGTGGACGGCGAGGTCTGCGAGGGAGGCACGGACTGCGACGATGCGAGCGTTGCCGTCCACCCGGGTCTCCTGGAGGTGGGCTGCGACATGGTGGACCAGAACTGCGACGGCGTGCTGGACGTCCTGGACGACGACGGCGACGGCTCCCACGATCGCATCTGCGGCGGCGACGACTGCGACGACGAGGATCCTGCGCTGCACCCGGGCGCGGACGAGCTCTGCGACACCATCGACCAGGACTGCGACGGCGAGGTCCTCGACGGCGCTGGTGCGGACGACGACACCGACGGGTCTTTGGACATCGACTGCGGCGGCGACGACTGCGACGACACGGATCCGCGCGTCAACCCTCTCGAGCCCGAGCTCTGCGACGGCGTGGACAACGACTGCGACGGCGCCGTGGACGGCGTGATCGGCCTGACCGCCGGCATACCGGTTTCCAGCAGCGACGGGACGAGCATGCTGACTTGCTCCATGGCATGGAGCGGCAGCGAGTACGGCATCGCCTGGGTCGATGACAGGCTCGGCCCGAACGACATCTACTTTCGCCGGGTGACCGGGACCGGTGTCATGGCCAGCTCCGAGATCCTCGTGACGCAGGGCGGTGCGCAGGCCGGGAGGCACCAGACGAAGTGGACGGGCAGCACGTACGGCATCGCCTGGACCGACACGCGGCTCGGCCCCGGCGACGTGTACTTCGCCCTGGTGGGCGCCGACGGCACGGTGCTCGCCTCGCAGCAGAGGATCACCGCCGAGCTGGCAAACTCCTACAGCCCTGGCCTGGAGTGGACCGGGAGCCAGTTCGGGGTGGCGTGGTTCGACGCGAGGGATACGACCCACGGGCTGGAGATCTGGTTCGCCCGCCTGGCGCCAGACGGCACGAAGCTCGGCACCGAGGTCATGGTGACCACCGGCGCCTCCTCGTTCCAGGCATGGATCGCGCCGAGCATCGCATGGACGGGCAGCACCTACGGCATGGCCTGGATGGACGACAGATCCGCGCAGGGCATCCAGTTCGGCCTCGTGGATGCGGTCGGAGGCCTCATCACAGAGACGCGCATCGAAACGGGCGGCTCCATGTCTGGCGATGACAGTGTCCCGCTGGTCTGGTCCGGCAGCGAGTTCGGCCTGATCTGGATCGATCAGCTGTCGCTCGCGGATAATTATTTGTTCGGCAGGATCTCCGCCGGAGGCGCGAGGGTGGGCAGCGATCTGAGCCTCGTGAGCGAAAGGCCGCCGTTGATGACCACCCTGGGGTATCTGGCGTGGACGGGCTCGGAGTACGGCGCCCTCGTCCAGACCATGGACTACATCACGATGGCTCCGACGTTCATCATGTCGCACGTGTCCGCGGAAGGTGCCCTGCTCGGCGCCCCGGTCGAGTTCCCTCTGGCCTCCTCCGGAGATCTCCCCATCGAGGAAGGGATGTACTTCGATGCCCACTGGGACGCCTCGCGCTTCGCGCTCGTCGGCCCGCGTCCCGACCCGTTCACCTCCATCTTCCAGGCCATGCTCTTCTTCTACGCCGACTGCGACTGATCGGGCGCACCGGCAGCCAGCTCGCGCGAGCCCCTCGGCGGCTGCAGGGCAGGGCGCCCTGAATGCAAGGCCAGAGAGGGCCCGACGTCGATTGGCAGGGACGCTCAGACCCGGATGGGCTGCCAGGCCGCGGGCGCACGTGCAGCGCCCGCGGGAAACGAGGGCAGAGAGACCCTGGCGAGCACGTCCCCTATTCCCACGTGAGCGCCCTCGGCCACGTAGAGGTCCGCGATCACCCCGTCCGCGGGGGCGCTGACCGCGTACTGCATCATCATGAGCTCGAGGACGAACAAGGGATCCCCGGCCTTGACCGGGTCCCTGGCCTTGACGTGGACCCGCGCGATCCTTCCCGGCTGCCCGGCGCACACGGGCAGGGTGTCCTGTGCGGCCCGGGAGGGAGCGTTGCTCTTGCGCACGAGGATCTCGGCCTCGCCCCCGAGAAAGGCGATGCCCTTGTCCTTGCACGTGGCAACGATGAAGACGTTCTCGTCGGTGACCGGGATCGCGTCCTGCTCGAGCCTCCTCGTGGCTGCCGGGATGCCCTTCGCGGGATCCTCCTCGTCGATCTCGAGCGGGCTTCTCTTCGTCGGCGGCAGGCCGAGCTGCTTTGAGGCGATGGCGACGACCTCCGGATCCGGGGCGACGGGCGTCTTGCCGTAGTACCCGAGGACCATCCTGCCGTAGCCCTGGGCTATCTTCACCCACCTGCCGAAGATCACGTTGTTGAAGGCCTGCTGGAAGTAGAACTGGGACACCGGCGTGACCGACGTCCCGAACCCGCCTCGCCTGACCACCTCTCCCATCGCCTTGATGACCTCGGGGTAGCGGTCGAGGATGCCGGCGTCGCGCATCATCTGGGTGTTGGCGGTGAGCGCACCGCCCGGCATGGGGAAGTACGGGATCAATGGCTCCACGCTCCTCGCCTCGGGCGGCAGGAAGTAGTCCCTGAGGCACTCCTTCAGCATCTCCTCGATCTCGAGGACCCTGTCCAGGTCGGGGATCGCGAGCCCGTACCCGCTGCCCCTCAGCGAGTGCCACATGGTCACGACGTCGGGCTGGCACGTGCCGTGGGACAAAGGCGCCAGCGAGAGGTCGATCTGGTCGGCGCCCGCGCGGATCGCCGCCCCGTAGCAGATGATCCCGATCCCCGCCGTGTCGTGCGTGTGGAACGATATCCGCGTCCCTTCCGGGAGGAGCCTCCTCGCGGCGCGGATGGTCTCGTACACCTTGCCCGGCACGGCCGTGCCGGAGGCGTCCTTGAAGCAGACCGACGAAAAGGGGATGTCCGCGTCGAGGATCCGGCGCAGCACCCCCGTGTAGAGCTCCACGGTGTGCGCGCCGCCGCACCCCGGCGGCAGCTCCATCATGGTCACCACGACCTCGTGCGCCAGGCCCTCCTCGACGATGCTGCGTCCGCTGTCGATGAGGTTGTCCACGTCGTTGAGCGCGTCGAAGTTGCGGATGGTGGTGACGCCGTGCCTGGCAAACAGCTTCGCGTGCAGGCGGATGACGTCCTTCGGCTGGGAGTCCAGTGCCACGACGTTGATGCCGCGGCCCAGCGTCTGCAGGTTCGCGTCGGGGCCCGCGGCCTCCCGGAAGGCGTCCATGACGTCGAAGGCGTTCTCGTTGCAGTAGAAGAACGCCGACTGGAAGCTCGCCCCTCCACCCGACTCGATGTGACGAAACCCCGCCTCGGAGCACGCCTGCACGACCGGCAGGAAGTCTCTCGAGCACACCCGCGAGCCGAAGACGGACTGCATCCCGTCCCGGAACGCTGTCATCATGACATCCACACGCTTGACCGTCATCTCACCCTCCCCGGCGAGCGGGGCGAGCCACGCAAGGTCGATGCCACCTTCTGACTGTCGCGCCGCAGGGTGCAACCCCTCGAAATCACCCTGGTCGGACCACTCGTGGCCGCCACCGCCGCTACACGGTGCGCACGAGGACGTGCAAGGGCGCTTCCCACGCGGACAGGGCGTGCGCGCGCGCACGTACCCGATCCGGAGCATCCGGGTCAAAACAAAGTGATGACGATGGCTGCTGCGCCCGAGCTCGCGAGGATTGCCCTGGAGCACTCTTGGTGCTGTGCTGGTTCAAGACACCGGGATGCTCGCAAGGCTCGCAGAGGCTGGCCGTCCCCGCGTCCCTGGCGAGCCGATGGCTCGGTCCACGACCGCCTCGACGCGGCCATGGCGCAAGTCATGACGCAGCGAATATGCTCCTGCCATGGACAGGCCTTGTGTCGTCTTCACGACCCGGGACGTACGCAACGAGTCTGGAAGTACATGTCCCCGCTGTCGATGTTGACCCTGGCGAACTGGAAATCCACGAACCAGAAGACCGGAAGGACATCGTGCGGCGACGACGACCAGTATGCGAGGCATTCCCCTTCCACGGTCGGGTCCCGATAGCAGCCGGCCGCTCCGGGGCCTGCCATGTAGCTGCACCCATTGCACTCCGTCCCCAGGCATGCGTTGCCCAGGCAGAGATCCGTCACCCCGCACGCACCACCGTCCTCGGTTGCAGGGCAGCCCCGTATCAGCGTCCTTGACTCGGATATGGTCGGCAGGTGCCACTCGCCGGCTCCGTGACCGGCCAGCGACAACGACGCACAGTAGGACATTGCCGAGCCCTGGTTCCTGCTCCCGCCGGACGGTGGGTCCTCCCACATGAGATCCGTGGTCGGGTCGATCCAGCAGCCGTTTCGCTTCCAGCACCCGTCGCAGCAGTCGTTCACGCCGGCACACTCGCCGAGGATCGTCGTGAAGTCGCCATCTCGGCAATCGTCGCCTGTCGCACAGAGGTAGAAAAGGTGGCCGTCCCCGTCGTCGTCCTGGTCCTCGTGGCCGTTGCAGTTGTGGTCCTCGCTCGTGCAGGTCACGGCCACCCCGGGGTTGTATCCGGCGTCCAGGTCGTCGCAGTCGGTTCCGCCGCAGGCCTCGGCGCCGAATCCGTCGGCATCGTTGTCGGTGTCGGGGTGCCCGTTGCAGTCGTGATCGTGGATGGTCATCGGATCGCAATCGATCGTGAGAGAGCCCGGAAACACTTCCTCGTCCGAATCGTCGCAGTCGTCACCGCCCGTGCAGTCATGATCGACGTACCCATCCCCGTCCTGGTCCTCGTCGGCGTTTCCGTTGCAATCGTTGTCCAGGGCCGAGCATTCGACCATGGGCGCCCCGGGATGGGCGGTTGCCAGGTCGTCCATGCAGTCCGTGCCGCCCGTGCAGGCAGTACCGCCCACGGACGATGCGAAGTAGCCGTCATCGTCGGCGTCCACGGGATCGTGCTCGCACTCGTTGTAGTCGAGGTCGCACGTGTCCACGCTGCACGGGTCGAGGTCGTCGCAGTCCCCGTCCGTCGCGCACTCCACCTCGGATGGCATGTCTGTCGCCGTGTCTTCGGCCGTGTCTTCGGGCGTATCGCCGGCCGTGTCTGTCGCCGTGTCTTCGGCCGTGTCTCCGGCCGTGTCGCCGGCCGTGTCCGTCGTCTCATCGCCATCGTCGGTTGCCGTGTCTCGTTCGCCGCCGCCATGGCCGCAGGACACCATGACCAGGCCCAAAATCATTACCGTTTTTCTCATCATCCTCTCCTGTCGTCTCCCGGTCAGGTTACCACCACCGACCTGTCCTTCGCTACGATCGCATTTGCGGGCCGCGCGGCGCGGATCGGTCCTCTGCCTCGGACACGGCCGTCACGTCACGACGATCCAGGTGTGGTTCGCGCCCCTGCATCCGGGGCACACACGCCGATCCTCCTGGGTTCGACCCGGGTGTTGCACCGCAATCAACATCGAGCACCATGCTCCAGTCCCGATGGTCGACTTTTTCACGCGGGCATGGCGCGGAGCAAAGGCAGAGTTTCGTCATTTGTACACTGCTACAGCGTGAGTGACATCGCGATAATACGCAGCGAAATGTCTCGAAATCGCTCGATCGGGAGGCGCATGGGGGCTATGATATTGCCTCTTGCCATGAAGGAGGCCGTGATGCGTGCCAGCGCGATCGTGGTGACCTGCTGCATAGCCGCCGGTATGCCCGGATGCGGATCGAGAGGGGGGGGCGAAGACGACGACAGTGCGACCCAGGACTCCTTGGCCGACCCCGCGGCGGACGGGCAGCAAGACGGCGACCCGGCAGCCGACCCCGCGCAAGATCAGGACGCGACGTCGTGCGTCGAGGACGGCGACTGCGACGACGGCCTGTACTGCAACGGAACGGAGATCTGCGGCTCGGACGGCACGTGCCGCGCGGGCACGCCGGTCGACTGCAACGACGACAACCCCTGCACGCAGGACGGGTGCGACGAGGAGGACGGGTCTTGCAGGCACGACCCGCTGGACGCGGACGGCGACGGGTTCGTGGCGGCCGAGTCGCCATCGGGGTTCGCGTGCGAAGGCAACGACTGCGACGACGAGGCAGCCGACGTCTACCCCGGTGCGGCCGACGACGGGTGCGACCTCGTGGACAAGGACTGCGACGGGTCCACGGGCGAGGGCATCGACGGCGACGGAGATACGTGGATCGACGAGGAGTGCGAGGACGAGATGACGGACGCGGGGAGCTACAGCGGCTTCGGCGACTGCGACGACGCCTCGGACGACGTCTATCCGGGCGCTCCGGAGGGATGCGACGGGCTCTTGGACAACGACTGCGACGGGGACGCGACGGACGTGGAGGCGGACGACGACGGCGACGGGTACGCGAACGTCTCGTGCGACGGGGGGACGGACTGCGACGACGCCGACGGGGACATCCACCCGGGCGCCGCGGAGGTCTGCGACCTCGTGGACGACGACTGCGACGGGTCCATCCTCGACGCGGCAGACATCGACGACGACGGCGACGGCGTGCCCGACCAGGGCTGCGGCGGTGCCGACTGCGACGACGCCGACGGGACGATCCACGGCGCGTTCGGGGGGTACCCCGCCACGGGGACGGTGGTGGACGCGGCAGTAGTCGAGGCATTCGAGGCCTGTGACGACGTGGACCAGGACTGCGATGGGGCGGTCCTGGACGCGGCCGGCGCCGACGACGACGCGGACGGGTTCCTGGACGCGACCTGCGACGGGACGGACTGCAACGACCTCAGCCCCTACGTCCACCCGGGCGCCGTGGAGGCCGACTGCGACAGCATCGACAACGACTGCGACGGCGACAGCGTGGACGGCATCGCGGACGACGACGATGACGACTTCCTGGACGTCGTGTGCCCGAGCGGTACGGACTGCGATGACGTGCAGGCCGCCATCCACCCAGGTGCCCTGACCTCGTGCGACCTCGTGGACGACGACTGCAGCGGGGCGTGGGGCGACGAGTCGGGCGCGGACGACGACGGTGACGGCGTGCTCGACGAGCTCTGCGGCGGCACCGACTGCGACGACGAGGTCGCGTCGATCCACGGCGGCCAGGGGCCCGTCTCGGCGGCCGGGGAGCTGTGCGACGCCGTGGACCAGGACTGCGACGGGGCGTGGGCGGACGCGCTGGGCGCGGACGACGACTTGGATGGTGTGCTCGACGAGCTCTGCGGCGGTGCCGACTGCGACGACGCGAGCGCGAGCACCTACCCCGGTGCGGCGGAGCTGTGCGACGCCGTGGACCAGGACTGCGACGGCACGTGGACCGACGGCGGCGCGGACGACGACGGAGACGGCGTGCTCGACGAGCTCTGCGGCGGCCTCGACTGCGACGACGCGAGCGCGAGCACCTACCCGGGCGCGCCGCGCCAGTGCGACTGGCTCGATCACGACTGCGACACGATCGCGGACAACGACTCCGACGAGGACGGTTACGCATCGGAGTCGTGCGGCGGCGCCGATTGCGACGACGGCGACCCGATCGCGTTCCCCGGCGCCGGCGAGGTCTGCCTGGACGGGGTGGACCAGGACTGCGACGGGAGCGCCGACGGCCTCATGCGTTCGATCAGCTCGATGACGAGGGTAACGAACAACACCCAGTCGAGCGGCGGGCCGGACCTGGTCTGGACCGGGAGCGAGTACGGCGTGGTCTGGATGAACGGCGTGGGCATGGCGACCGAGACGTTCTTCCAGAGGATCGCCGCCGGGGGCGCCCTCGTGGGGACGGCCGCGCAGCTCACGTTCTATGATGAGTACGTATGGGAATCGCGCGTGGTATGGAGCGGGAGCGAGTTCGGCGCCGCGTGGACTCATCACGACGCTGGGACGTCGGAGACGTGGCTGGTCTTTCGCAGGATCTCGGCGACGGGCGTGCCCGTTGGGATCGAGGTCATGCCCCCGACCACGAACGCCAGTGTCACCGAGATGTCGCTCGCCTGGACGGGGAGCGAGTACGTCATGGCCTACGAGGACGACGCGGCCACCTACGACGGCATGTACATGTTCAGGGTATCGGCGGGAGGCGCGCCCGTGGGGTCCGTGATCGTGCTGAGCGAGGGCTCGGACGGCACCGAGAAACCCGCGCTCGTGTGGAGCGGGTCAGAGATCGGCCTCGCATACGTCCAGAACATGTTCATGCAGAACGTCATCACCATGGCCAGGCTCACCCCCACCGGGTCCAGGGTCGCGTCGGACACGGCCGTCCTCGCGATAGCGTCCACGGCGAGCATCTGGGATCCGGAGATGGTCTGGGCCGGGTCCCTCTACGGGCTGGCCTTCAAGTATTGGCAGACGACCAGCGACGTGAACCTCGTCCGGATCTCGGCCACGGGGGGCCTGCTGGGCACTCCTTTGAACCTCTCGGCGAGCAGTGCGTCGGACGCCGCCCCGGACATCGCCTGGACAGGGTCCGAGCTCGTGGTCATGTGGCACGATTTCTCGGGAGACAGCGACCTGCTCCTGCAGAGGGTCGCACCGGACGGGACGAGGATCGACGCCATCCTGGCCGTCGGGGGCGATTCGTACAATGATTCCTCGTCCTCGCTCGCGTGGTCGGGCAGCGAGATCGGCTACGCCTGGACCTGGGACGGCTACGGCAACCAGGAGGTCTTCTTCCACCGACTGATCCACTGCCAATGAAGGTGCACACCGGCCGGCCAGCCTCTGGCCCTCGCGCCGGGGCACGACCGCCTTCTGGCGAAGACCCGTCTGGCCCACCCCTGTTCAACGAAATGGCCGATGCCGATGCGATCATTGCGAAGTACCCCACCGGCGCCGTCGTGGATGTCTTCCACCATCCCGAAGATCCCGGGATCGTCTGCCTCGAG
>JBFYZU010000023.1:0-8965 GCA_041309365.1 Myxococcota bacterium | reverse complement strand
CTTTGCTCACGGACGACGACGGCGACGGGTTCTCCGAGTGGGACGGCGACTGCGACGACGCCAGCGACGCCATCTTCCCGGGCGCCATCAACCACATCGAGGGCGTGGACTACGATTGCGACTCGCGGCGCGAGTACCTGGCCAGGATGTACGTGGCCGTGGACGATGCGTTCGACCTGTGCATCAACGGCCGTCACATCGACACGTGCTCGGGCTCGGTGGACTCCTGCTTCAGGACGTCGCGCTACTACGAGACCATCATGGAGAGCGGCCTCAACGTGGTGGGCGTGCACGGCTGGGACGTGAGCGCCGTGACCGCGGCCTTCGGCATGTGGATCGAGGTGGCAGGCACCGAGATCGTGACGAGGGGCAACCGGGCGAGCGAGCCGGACACAGCGCGCTGGCGCTACTTCCCCACGACGAGCGAGGAGCCCCAGGCCACGTGGTGCGAGCAGTCCTTCGACGACGGCACCTGGGGCCCTGCCCTGTTCACGGCCGAGATGACGGACGACGCCTGGCTCGCCGAGCCGCCCGAGCAGGACAGGCTGGGGGTGTCGTGGATCTGGGACGGCAACCCGCCCGCGCTCCTCGACTCGTGGTTCCGCGCCAGGATCGTGCTCGCGGACGAGGACCCCGTGTGGGACACGAGCCCGTCCGCGACGTGCACGGCGAGCGCACCGGCGGCGGTCAACGATCCGGTGCGGCGCCTCTACAACGGCGTGGACGTGGTGTGGAACGGCACGGGCTGGGTGGCGCTCTACGACGAGTGGATAAGGGCGTGGCGCTACGGCTGCGACGACGACATGTCGCGGCTTCTGGACGCGGCCGGAAACCCCGTGGCGTCAGAGGTCGACATCAACGACCAGGGGGGAGGCACGGGCGGCGCCGTGTGGTGGAACACCTGGCCCAGGGGAGTCTGGACCGGCTCCACCATCGGCGTGTTCTTCGAGGACGCGCGCAGCGACCGCAACGGCGACATCCTCTACGGCCACCTCACGGACCACACGGGCATGCCCATCGGCACGGCGGACACGCGGCTCGAGAGCACCACCTCGAGCCAGAAGTTCCCCCAGGCCGCGTTCACGGGCAGCCAGTTCGGGGTCGTCTGGCAGGACGGCCGGTCGGGCGGCTACGAGATCATGTTCAGGCTGGTCTCTTCGGCCATGGCCCCGGTGGGGACGGCCACGAGGATCTCGGAAGCCGCAGGCACGTCACGCGTGCCCCACGTGGCGTGGAGCGGCACCGAGTTCGGGGTCGTCTGGGAGGACAACCGGGACGGCGGCGATCACGAGATCTGGTTTTCCCGGGTGGCGGACGACGGCATGGAGGTGGGCTCGGACATCCGCCTCACGAGCTTCGCGGGCCAGAGCCTCGCACCGCGCATCGCGTGGTCGGGCAGCGAGTGGGGCGTGGCGTGGCAGGACGACGGCTTCGAGAACGCGGAGATCGCTTTCGCCCGGCTCGACCCGACCGGGGCGGCCGTGGGGAGCGTCGTGCGCGTGACGGCCGACAGCCACGTGTCCGCCACGCCGGACATGGTGTGGACCGGCTCGAGGTTCGCCATCGTGTGGCGCGACACGCGATCCGGCCGATCCGACATCTGGCTCGCGCTCGTCGACGGCGACGGCGTCAAGCTGGACGGCGACCAGCAGATCTCCGACACGCCGGGCTGGTCCGGGCACCCTGCCGTGGCCTGGAGCGGATCTGCCCTGGGCGTCATCTGGATGCAGGAGGAGGACCCGGGCGCAGTCGATTACCACCCCTGGTACATGGACGCATGGTTCTCCACCGTCTCGTGCCCCTGAGCATTGGCGGCCGTGCGGAACGCAACGACCGCGGATCCGCGCCCATTGACCCGGCCGTGGACCGGGGCTACGCTTCGATGATGATGGGTATGAGAGTCGCATGCCTTCTCTGGCTCGCGCTCGCCTGGGCGGCGATCGCCGCGCCCTGCCGTGCAGCGGACGGCGACGGGCCGCTCGAGGACGACGTGCAGGTCCTGACGGAAGTGGAGATGGGAGCCTACGCCGTGCGCAGGCTGCGCTTCACGGTGAGCGGGACGAGCGCGCTCACGGCCCTCATCGATGCGGACAAGATCTGGGGGTTCAGCTTCGGCGGCAGCGTGGGCATGACCAAGAGCGGCCCGGGGCTGGGAGGTTTCCTGCAGATCGGCTACCTGAGCCACTCCAACCACTGGGAGCACGCCATACCCATCGACTTCGGGGGACAGTACCGATGGGGGTCCCACGTCAAGTCCTTCGTGGTCTCGGGAGGCATGAGCTTCATCGCCCTCGAGCCCCGCAAGGGCAGCCAGACAGAGGGGATCTTCTCGCTGGGGACGAGCTGGCAGGTGGTGCCACTCATCTACGCGGACGTGGGCGGGCGCATCATGCTGCACCCGGCAGTGGGCCTCGACTTCAAGTTCGAGACGAGGACCTACTGGGCGGTCAACGTCTTCTCGCTCAAGGTCTCGCTCGTGTTCTGAAACGCCCGCTCAGGGCACCGGAACCACGGGATAGCCGAGGGAGATCCACTCCGTCAGTCCGCCGGTCATGATCCACACGTGCAGGTAGCCGGCCTCCACCAGCGTCGCATAGGCCGACTCGCTGCGCACCCCGAGCCGGCAGTAGACGACGACGTGGCGGCCGGCGTCCACCTCCGCGAGCCGGCCTTCGAGAAGATCCCAGGGAACCACCACGGAGCCCTCTATCATGCCCATGGACCAGAACTCCTCGTCCGAGACGAGGAGCGGCAGCATGTCCGGGTCCTCCGCCAGCAGCCTGTCGTGGACCTCGACGGGCAGGATGTAGCGGTCCGAAGGCCAGGGCGCGGGCCCGTCCGGAGCGTCACCCGCGTCATCCACCCACGGCGCATCGTCCGCGGGATCGCCCACCGGATCGATGGGCGGGTCGACCGGATCGAGGGGCGACGTGTCGCCGTCCACGTCGCCGGCCGGCGTCGTGTCCATCCCGACGGTGTCGAGGACGTCGATATCGAGCGCCGTGTCCGGATCCACGCCCGAGCCATCGCGTGTGCAGGAGGCGACCAGCGCGAGCACCAGCGGCGCGGCGAGAAGCGGGTACGTTCTCGTTCCCATCAAGTCCTCCGTCGGGGTCGAAAATGCGATTTTACCACGGCCGCGACGTGGGCGGCCACAGGGCAGAAAAAGGCCGGTTTTTCGCCATGGGCGGATACCCCGCGAATGCCCACCGCAACTTGCCGATAATCAAAGTGATTCATGTGCCCCGGCCTGCGCGTGCGGATTGACGGTCGGGAGACGACCGCTTAGAGTGCCAGGCATGCAGGTGATCCTCGCGGGCTACAGCCTCGACCACGAGATCGTGAAGCAGCTCAGGGAGGGCAAGGCCGATCCGGAGAGCTTTCCGACGCCCGAGACGCTGAGCGCTGCCTACGCCAGGATCAGCCGCTACCCCGAGCCGGTGACGGAGCTTCGGGCGCAGGCCCGCGCCGACGTGGCCGCATCGCGCAAGTCCAACAGCGTCATCGTGTTCGGCATGGGCCACCACTCGGTGGCCGAGCACGTGCAGCTCAACTTCGACGTCATCGGGGTGTCGAGGCTGGCGCTCGAGGCGCTCGAGGAGGCGAGGCTCTGCTCGTACACGGAGAAGAGCCAGCGCTACATCACCCTCAAGGGCGACTTCGTCATCCCGGGCGAGTACGGCAACGAGGAGCGCAGGATCCTCGATGGGATCACGGCGCGGCAGGTGGACCTCTACAGGCGCGCCCTGCCCGTTTTGCACGAGCACCACCGCGGGCTCAACCCGGAGATGGAGTCGACCAGGCGCGACCGCGAGACCGTCGAGGGGTGGGCCAAGGAGGACGCGCGCTACGCCCTGTCCCTGGCCACCGAGGCGCAGCTGGGGTTCAGCGCCAACGCGAGGAACCTCGAGCACGTGATCCGCAAGCTGCGCCACCACGAGCTGGCCGAGGTGCGCGAGCTGGGCGCCAGGCTCTACGGCGAGGCCGCCGAGGTGGTCCCCTCGCTCATCATCCTGTCCGACCCGGAGAAGTTCAAGGAGACGTTCGGCAAGGACGTGGACGACGGCTTCCTCTCGAGGGGCCCGGCGGAGCTCGCACGGGCCGCCCACGACGTCATGAAGGTCAGGCCTGCAGGGCTCGAGGCGCTGGAGGCGAGCGGGGACGTGAGGCTCGTGGGGCACACGCCGGACCCGGACGTGGAGGTGTGCGCGGCCCTTATCTACGCGGGGTCCTCGTACCCCTACGGAGAGTGCGCGGCGCGCGCGGAGGCCATGCGCGACGCCGATCCGGACGGGTTCGAGAGGTTCGTGCTCGGCACCATGCGCAGGCTCACGGAGTACGACCCGCCGCCGAGGGCCTTCGAGGTCGCGGGCTTCACGTTCGAGGTGGAGCTGTCCGCCAGCGCGTTCGCGCAGCTCAAGCGGCACCGCATGAGCACCCAGATCAAGCAGCCCTACGATCCCGAGCTCGCCTGCACCATGCCCGAGAGCGTGGTGCAGACCGGCATGAAGGGCGAGTTCTCCCAGGTGTTCGAGGCCAGCGCGGAGGCCTACCGGAAGGTGAAAGAGAAGTGCGGCGCGAAGGCCGCGGAGTACGTCCTGACCAACGCGCACAGGCGCCGCGTGCTTTTCTCCTGCGACCTGCGCGAGATCTACCACCTGGCGCGCATCCGCATGGACAACCACGCCCAGTGGGACATCCGCAGGCTGAGCGGCGACATCGCCGAGGTGGTACGCAGGGTGGCGCCGGTGAGCGCGAGGCTGGCGTGCGGCAAGGACGGGTTCGCGAAGCTGCGCGCCGAGATCTTCGGCTGAGAAGGGCGGGCACCATGTTCGAGATAGAGGTCACGGATCACTTCTCCTCGGCACACAGGCTGCGCGATCAGGGCGGCAAGTGCGAGAACCTGCACGGCCACAACTGGTTCGTGACGGTCAAGGCCAGGGGGGAAAAGCTCGACTCCGTCGGGCTGCTCGTGGACTTCAAGGTGCTCAAGACGCACCTCTCGGAGCTGTGCGACGGGCTCGACCACCTGGAGATCAACACCCTGCCCCCGTTCGACACCATCAACCCGAGCACCGAGCATCTGGCCCGCTACATCTTCGGCAAGATGCAGGAGAGGCTGGCCGGCACGCCGGCGCGCGTGGACAGCGTGAGGGTCTCGGAAGGCCCCAACACGGCGGCGACGTACTTCGAGGAGTGACCTTGCCGACGGACGGGCTGCCACCGAGCGTGTTCTTCGGATCCCCGGGGTTCGCGGTGCCGTCGCTCATGGCCGTGATGCGCGTCTCCGACGTGCGTCTCGTCGTCACGCAGCCGGACCGCAGGGCGGGCCGCGGCCGGAGGCTCACGTCCACGCCCGTCAAGGAGACGGCCCTGCGGGCGGGGATCGAGGTGGTCGAGCCGCGGTCGCCGAAGGACCAGACGTTCGTGGAGCGGCTGGAGAAGGCCGGGGCCGCGTTCTTCTTCGTCACGGCCTACGGGAACATCCTTCCGGCCGAGGTGCTCCGGATCCCCCCCATGGGCTCGATCAACCTGCACGCGTCGCTTCTGCCGCGCCATCGAGGGGCCGCGCCCGTGCAGCGGGCCATCATCGAGGGCGACAGGGTCACGGGCCTGACCCTGATGCGGATGGACGAGGGGATGGACACGGGGCCCGTGATCGCCCGGACCGAGGTGGACATCGCGGACACCGACACGGCCCAGGACCTGTTCTGCAAGCTCGAGAGCGCGTCGGGGCCGTTCATCGAGCGCGAGCTCGTGAAATACCTGCGAGGCGAGCTCGAGCCCGTGGAGCAGGACCACGCGGCGGCCACCATGGCGCCCCGGCTGTCCAAGCAGGACGGGGACATCGACTGGTCGCGCCCGGCCATCGAGATCGCGAACCTCGTACGGGGCCTGACGCCATGGCCCGGGGCGAGATCGTGGATCGAAGGGCAGCCGATGTGCATCCGCGGTGCGAGGCTGCCCTTACCCGGCGAGGAGCCTCCACCCGAGGACGCTCCAGGGACCCTGTTCTCCGCGGACGGGAGCATGCGGGTCCGCTGCGGCCGGGGTTGGCTCGTCATCACCCGGATCCAGGCGCCCGGCCGACGCGAGCTCGACGCGGCGCAGTTCTTGCGCGGGTGCGATCCGGGGCCTCGTTGCGTCTTCGGCAAGCCGGGGTGACCCGGGCATCGGGGAGCATCGGCCGAGCTTGACGGTCCATGGCCTATCCGTTACAACCGGAGCCGGCGTGGGCGGGCCTCGAGCCCGCGAGAACCGATTGAAACCGCACCAGACACGACCTGCACGATCGCCGGCCAGACGGCCTCGCAGGGAAGGAGAGGATCGATGACGGCCCAGATCATCAGCGGAAAGAAGATCTCCAAGCAGATCCAGGACGAGCTCAAGGTCCAGGTCGACGAGCTCAAGAGCAAGCACAACGTCCACCCCGGCCTCGCCGTGGTCATCGTGGGCGAGGACCCGGCCTCCGAGGTCTACGTGAAGAACAAGAGGCTGACCTGCGAGAAGCTGGGCATCAAGAGCTTCGCCTACGACCTCCCGGCGGACACCAGCGAGGACAAGCTTCTGGCCCTCATCGCCGAGCTCAACAAGAACCCGGAGGTGCACGGAGTCCTCGTGCAGCTGCCGCTGCCCAAGCAGATCAGCGACAAGAAGGTCCTTATGGCCATCGATCCGGACAAGGACGTGGACGGGTTCCACCCCATGAACGTGGGCCGCATGGTCACCGGCGAGCCGGTGTTCCGCCCCTGCACGCCCTGGGGATGCCTGGAGCTGCTCATCCGCTCCGGCATCGACACCAGCGGCAAGCACGTCGTGGTCGTGGGACGCAGCAACATCGTGGGCAAGCCCGTCGCCAACATGCTCATCCAGAAGGCCAAGGGCGCCAACGCCACCGTCACCGTGTGCCACACGCGCACCAAGGACATGGGGCAGTACACGAGGCAGGCCGACATCCTCATCGCGGCGGCCGGCGTGCCGAAGTTCATCACCAGGGACATGGTCAAGCCCGGCGTGGTCGTCATCGACGTGGGCATCCACCGCACCGACGACGGCCTGTGCGGCGACGTCGACTACGGCCCGGTCGCCGAGATCGCGAGCCACATCACGCCGGTCCCCGGAGGCGTGGGCCCCATGACGATCACCATGCTCATGGTCAACACGATCGCCTCCGCCAGGATGCACAACAAGCTCGCCTGACCGCGCTTCTTGCGCAAACCGGACGGGAGCTCCAAGGGATCAGGATGAGGACGGGTCCAGACAGGCTCGCTGACGTGCAGTCCAGGCCCGACACCCGGAACATCCCCATCGACAAGGTCGGAGTGAAGGGGATCGAGTACCCCATCACGGTGCTCGACCGCGCCGACGGCCGCCAGCAGACCGTGGCCTCCATCAACATGTACGTGAACCTTCCGCGGCAGTTCAAGGGCACGCACATGAGCCGCTTCGTGGAGGTGCTCGACCGGTACCGCGGCCAGATGGACATCCGCAGCTTCCCCCTCATCCTGACTGCCATCAAGACCGAGCTCGAGGCCCAGGAAGCCCACCTGGAGGTCTCCTTCCCCTACTTCATCAAGAAGCGGGCGCCCGTGTCCGGCGCGGAGAGCCTCATGTCGTACCGCTGCACGATCCACGGGATCGTGGACGGCGAGGTCAACATGGGGGTCAAGGTGCTCGTGCCGGTGACCACCCTGTGCCCCTGCTCCAAGGAGATCAGCGAATCCGGCGCCCACAACCAGCGAGGGATGGTGGAGGTCTGCGTGCGGTTCTCGAAGTTCTTGTGGATAGAGGACCTGGTCGAGCTGGTGGAGTCCTGCGTTTCCTGCGACATCTACTCGCTGCTCAAGCGCGAAGACGAGAAGTGGGTCACCGAGAGGGCCTACGCGAACCCCATGTTCGCGGAGGACGTGGTGCGGTCCGTGGCCGAGAAGCTTTCCGCCGACGACAACATCACGTGGTTCTCGGTGGAGCTCGAGAACATCGAGAGCATCCACAACCACAACGCGTATGCGCGCATCGAGAACGACAAGCTCGCGAGGAACAAGCCCGCATGACGAAGGTGATCGCCACCGCAGGCAAGGGAGGCACGGGCAAGACGACCACAGCGGCCTTCATCGTGCGGTGCCTACTGGAGGCGAAGATGAGGCCGGTGCTCGCCGTGGACGCCGACGCGAACAGCAACCTCAACGAGGCGCTGGGCATCGAGCTCTCGGCGAAGACCCTCGGCGCGGCCCGCGAGCTTTTCATGGAGGAGCAGTCCCGCATCCCGGCCGGCATGACCAAGGAGGCGTTCTTCGAGATGCAGCTCGGAAACGCCATCACCGAGGGCGAGGACATCGACATGCTGGTGATGGGGAGGCCCGAGGGATCGGGCTGCTACTGCTATGCCAATAACATACTACGAAGTTATCTGGACAAGCTGGCAGGAAACTATGCGTTCGTGGTCGTGGACAACGAGGCCGGCATGGAGCACATCTCGAGGAAGGTCACGCGCAACCCGGACAGGCTGCTCGTCGTGTCCGACCATGGACGCAGGGGCATCGAGGCAGCCCACCGCATCCTCGAGCTCGTGGACGATCTGGACGTGAGCGTGGGCAAGGTCGTCCTGGCGGTCAACAGGGTGCCATCGACGGGGATCGACCCCCTGGTGAGCGAGCTCGCAACGGCCCGTGGGATGGAGATCCTGGCGGCCTTGCCAGAGGATGACGAGGTGGCACGCTTCGATCTCGAGCATCGCAGCGTGTTCGAGGTCCCCGGACAGAACGCATTCTACAGGGCCTGCCAGGAGCTGACCGAGAAGCTGACCTCCTGAGTATTACAATAAAATCGACAGCCTCCGGCAGGATCGCTCCCGCTCGTAACACTTCCATGCATGTCGTGACACGAAAACCGATATCCGCTCGAATTGCGTGAAGATTTTAGCAGCTACAAAAAAGCTTTACACACAGGGGTCGATACATTATAA
>JBFYZU010000022.1:0-6408 GCA_041309365.1 Myxococcota bacterium | reverse complement strand
TTCGATGGGGTTGGATGTGCGGATGTGCAACCAGTGCTCCGCTGGGAAGTCATAGAAAGCGAAGAGCACGTCCTTGTCCTTCTCGAGACACGCCACCTACTACGGCTGGAAGGTCAACCCGTCCTGCAAGTATGTGAAAACTCGTGGCGCTCCGCCTGATGACAGACCTCTGGTGTTCGGGAAACCCGCAAATAGGGGAAAGGAAGGTGGTGCCCAGCGCGTTCTGTCCTGCGCGACAACTGTTATCGACTCGGTCTTTTCGGACCCATCCTACCTGACTCGTCGTCGCAGGTGCGCGGGCGGTGCAAGTGTGGCTTGCGAGGTCTACGCTGAGCCTCAAACGGCGTTTTACGCACTCACCCGCCTCACCAATCCCTCGGTATGGTCCCTGGCCTACTGGTCCGCGAGACCCTCCCGGTAGGGCTCCTTCTTGCTCAGCACCGCGAACACGACGCGCAGCAGCCGGGCGCAGAGCTTGATCTTCGCCTTCTGCTTGGCCTCCCTCGTGTCCCCGTGCTTGGCGATGGTTTGGTTGAACCGCCTCTTGAACTCGTTGTCCTTTCTCGAGATCAGCGCCGCCATCACCGCCTGGTAGGCCACCTTGCGGATCAGCGGCCTTCCCCGCTTGGAGATCCTGGCGGGGCCTGAGTACGTGCCGGACTGGTAGCTCACGAGGTCGAAGCCCGAGTAGCTCAAGAGCTGGCGGTCCGTGCCGAAGCGAGCCACGTCCCCAATCTCCGCCAGGAGCGCCGAGCCCGTCTCCAGGCCAATGCCGGGGATCGAGTGGATGAGCTCGTAGTCCGGGTTCATCTCCAGCTTGTTCTCGATCCTCTTGACGATCATCTGGCGTTGCTGCTCGACCACGCGCAACTCGGCGATGTACGTCCTGAGCTCGAGGGCCTTGGTCGCCCAGCGGTCCACCTTGACCCCGATGCTCCTCTCGGCCAGAGCGAACACCTCGTCCAGGTAGAACGCCATCCGACGACCCTTGAGCCTCGGCAGCATCGTCTTCTTGAACTCCAGCTTGCCGACCTTGAGGATGTCGTGCGGGGTCGGAAACTGGGTCAAAAGCTCCATCGCGAACTGGCTCTCGACGTCCTTGCAGAAGCTCTCCAGCTCCGGGAACGTGTACTTGAGCACGTTGTGCTTGATCTTGAGCTTGAGCTGGGTCCTGCGATCCTTGAGGTGCTCGTTGAGGAGCACGAGCCCGGCCAGGTCCTCCTCCTCGAGGCTGCGCATGTGGTAGTACTCCACGAAGCCCTGCCGGATCAGGTACGCGATGGAGACGCAGTCCTTGGCGTCGTTCTTGTCCACGGACCCGGTCATCATCTCCCGGTGCCTCTTGACCGCGTAGGAGCTCACTTGGACGACGTCGAACCCGCTCTCGACGAGGAAGGTCGCAAGAGGTTTCTCGTACCCACCCGAGGCCTCGAAGCCGAAGACCCAATGGGAGATCAAGTGTCTGCCCTGTGCCTCCCGCACCCGGTCGATGAGCCTGTCGAACCCCTCCTTGGTGTTCTCGAAGGAGAACGGTGGCTGGATCGTCTGACCGACCGGGTCGAGGATGACGGCGAAGTGCTTGCTCTTGGCGACGTCGATCCCCACCACGCCCGAGGTCTTGTGGATCTCGAGCCTCTCCTTCAGGTCTTGGAATGATTTTCTCTCTGGTGTAACTTCCATCCTGGCCTCCTCCTACATCTCGTGCGTTGAGATGTCCTTTCAACTTGAGAGTAGGACGGGGGCCTTTTAATTTCCTAGCCTGTATTTGTAGCAGCATTATAGTTGAGTCGGGGTAGCTCGCCCGCGGCCTCCGGATTTCTGTATAACGCCGTCGAGGTTGCCGAGGATCAGGACGGGCCGTCGGGTCCGCTCGGTCTGCCAGCCGGCGGCGGCCTCGAGCGTCTCGAGGACCTCGTCGAACCGGTCGCGCAGGTTCTCAAGGACGTGATCCCCATCATGGCTCTTGCGATGTCCGGTGTGCAGGGCGGCAGCCGTCCCGCCAACCAGGACGGTGCCGGGCAGGAGGTGCTGGAGGTGTCGCTCGGCAGCGAGCAGCTGTTCCCAGTCAGGTAGAGATCTCATGGTCACGCTCAGATTGGATATTAGCACGGGGTCAGGACCATGGAAGAGGGGGATCGCCGCCCAGCATGTCCTGAGGAGGCATTCTTGCGTGGCGGATTCACACACACGCGCCCGATCGAAGAGCACCCTTAGGGGGTATGGATCCACCGTACGAGAATGACAGCCTCATCCGGTTCTACGTGTCCATGTGGCAGCCGTACAAGATGACGATGGGAGAGACCTCCACCCCGAAAGGTGGTGTTGCGATATCCAAAATCGCGGGAGCGCCCCCCGACGTGGACAATGGCTGGACGCGCCAGCCTTACCCGCTGGACTTTCGGATCCGCGTGGTGCAGGCCGTCGTGGATCGCCGTTTTCGTATCACCGACGTGTCAGAGGCGTCACTTTCGTATGTCCCGGACGGATCACGAGGAGAGCGGTAGGGCCGAGGGCTCGGCCGGGCCCTGCATTGTCGTGTGGACGCGGCCGTCGACACCCGCGCGGGCCTATCGACCGCTCCAGGCGCCCTTCGACGGTCGACGATCACGGCGTGGATGGAGCCCTGGCGATGGCTGGTTGCCCCGAGAGGAGATCCGGCGTAGTCTCCCCGGCCTTGACGAGGGACGGTACGGATCGGAATCGAAGGTATCATCGTGGCCGAGGCTGCTCGCCGGGCGAAGCCAGGACAACCCATCATCTGCATCGAGAGGAGGAACGATTCCATGCGCAGGGAGTTGGCGATTCACATGAGTTCGCTGTGTCTCGCGGCTGCCACCATCCTGGTGTGCGCGATCGCGATGGCCCTCGAGCCGGCCGAGCTCGTGGAGAGCCTGCGGCAGTACTACGCGCGGGACGCCTTCGTCTCGCACGTCGTGCCATCGGTGGTGGCCCCGGGAGGCCTGCTCACGATCCGCGGTGACGGGTTCGGGGCGGCCTCCGGATCGGTCCTCGTCGGCGGCGAGGCGTGCACCGTGGAGGAGTGGTCCGACGGTTTCGTGCGGGCACGCGCGCCATCGGACGGCGCGGCCGGCCTCGTGACCGTCCAGACCGGCGAACGGACGCTCGAGAGCCCGTTCGAGGTCATCGTCGCGACACCCTCCGGAGCATCGTTCCCTGCGATCACGTCGGTGACACCGGCGAACGGGGATTTGCAGGTCGATTTCGGCGAGGTCCTCACGGTGCAGGGGCACGGGTTCGGCTCGGTCCAAGGGCGCGCCTTCATCGCGGAGGCCCTCAGGCACAGGTGGGGGGACGACGACCCGGCGACGGTCACCGCGCCCGAGGCGACGGTGCTGTCGTGGACGGACACGCAGGTCAGTGTCTCGGTCCCCGACACGTGCTGGCGACACGGCCGGCTGACGCTGGTCTTCGGCCAGTACGCGATCCGCTCGCAGGAGGACATCGAATGCCCGTGAACATGATGCGCGATGTCTCCGCACGGTCGAGGCTGCGTTCGATGGCGGCGGCATCCTTCGCCGCGACATGCGCGATATTCTGCGCCCTCCAAGGCTGCGCGGGCGAGGAGGATCCCGGCCTGTCCGGCCCGGGCCCGGTCGGCACGCTCATCGTCCGGTTCAGCTGCCCGGGCATGGGCGACGGCAAGATATACCTCATCGACACGAGGACCGGCGAGACGCAGGGCCACCTCGAGCACTGGGACCACGCGGTGACCCTCACCGAGGACGGCACGGTGATGGTCCAGGCGTTCGAGAACGAGTTCGGGACGCGGTTCGACGCCTACCGGGTCTACGAGGGAGGTCGTATCGAGGTCCGGTCGACCATCTGGATCGTCGGAGAGTTCTACTCGTTCGACGAAACGACGAGGTGGACCATAGCGCCCGACGGATCCGCTCTCGTGGTGGATCGCCACCTGTTCGACTTCGACACCGGAGAGACCGTCGACCTGTTCGCCCAGCTTCCGGCCGGGATCGACCCGAGCGTGGACGGCGAGGCGCGCCCCATCTGGTCCCCCGACTCCCGGCACCTGATGGTGTTCGGGCAGTCGGCCGGCGCCTTCGTGGCGTTCTACGACCGGGGCGAGTATCTCTGGGGGCTTGCCCTCGTGGAGAAGGCCTCCTTCTCTCCCGGCGGAGAGTGGATCGCCTTCGAGCAGGCCGGAAGCTTCGGCGACGTGGACGTGGCGGTGCTGGATCCCTCGTCAACAGCGGTCCGTATGCAGTTCTACCACGTTCCCTCGGACACGTTCGTCGCGCGCGCGCCGGGGCCGTCGGGGGACGGGAGCCGCGGGTTCCCGATCCTCTCCTCCGATCCCGATGGCCGGGGCCCGTTCTGGCTGCCGGACGGCAATACCATCCTGGGCTTCTGCTACGAAGGCCCTCCCGAAGGCGAGGTGATCGAAGGGTACGATCCTCTCCTGGACGGACTCATGTGCGCCGTGGACGTGCCCGCCACCGCGATGGCGGGCCAGATAGAGGCTCGCTGGCTGCCCGTCCGCTCCGAGCAAGGGCTCCCCACGCCAGCGATATACGGCGCCGCCCCGGACGGGCGTTCGGTCGTGATAGCCTGGCGCGATATCGGCACGGTCCCGGGAGCTGACGGATGCACCTACCTGAGAATGGTGGAGGCGCAGCGGCTGCAGCTCGACGGATCGGGCTGGACCCCGATCGCGACGATCGGACCCTTCTGTCCGTGGTGCCTGGACGGCGACGATTGCATCTCGATGGGCGGTGGGCCGGGCGTGCCCGGGCTCGCCGGCATCTCCGCGCTGACGGGCGAGCTCATCTTCGATACCTTCGCGGTCGACGAGTCCTCGCACGAGTACGTCCCCCTGGCGGGCGAGACGCAGAACGGATACGCACCGGACTGGTCTTTGTACCCCCTGTCGCCCGATCTGCTGTCCAGGCTGAACTTCCATCCCCACTCGAGGGTCCACCTCGACTCGCCCTACAGGCTCGCCTACGGGGGGTATCCGGAGGACAGCGCGGTCAAGGCGATCGACGTCAGCCTCCCGCCCTTCGACTGGGACGGGGTCGTCTGCATCTCCTTTTTGAGCTGGCGCTAGCGCTCTTCGAGTGCGGGGGTGGAGGCTGGACGCGGCCCCTGGCGCGGCGCCCGATCTCGCCAGAGCCTGACATGATCCCATAGACCTCGAGAGCATGGCACTTCCAGCAGGCACACCGGGGCAAGCGCTCTTTTTATCGAGGATCCAACCTTCGAGAAACCCCTTCAGATCGACCTTGATGACCAGGTGGCCCACCGGGTGGCGACCCGGTCGCGGGCGCGGTGGTCACGCTCAGGGCGATGCCCGCCTGGCCGGCCCAGTAGGTGAGGATGATGAGGTGGTCCGCAGCGGGGACCGGGACGAAAAAGCGGTTCACGGCGATGAGCGTGTCGCTCAGGGCGAAAGAGACGGCGCCGGCAAGGCCCAGCCAGGCCAGCCGCGCAGCGGGTCGCGGGCCGATGCGAGCTGCCGCGCGCCACATCATCGCGCAGATGACCACCACGTAGACCGTCACGGGGAGCGCCATGTCCCCGAGCCCGGGCCACAGGATCGCGAGGGCCGTTGCGCCGTAGGCGAGAAAGGGCAGGGCGAGAAGCGGCCTCGAGGCGCGGCTCTCGGCCAGAAACGCGGCCGTGTAGGCGACGTGGGCCAGAAGGAACGCCACGAGGCCTGCCACGAATCTCTCGGGCTCGAGCTCGAGAAGGACGTCGCCGGCAGCCGAGAGCACGAGCCCGGCCACCACGAGCCGGCCCGTCGGGCTGGACGCGGGAAAAAGCGCGAAAAGGAGAACGGGAAGGGGCTTGGTGACCATCCTGAGCCAGTAGAGGTCCAGGTGGAGGCCCGCGAGAAAGCCTGCGGCCATGACGAGGGCCACGGCGAAAACGAGCGTGCGTCGCATCCGGCCGAAGCTACCATCGAAGCGGGCGGGCGGGCCAGGGGCTCAGATGATGATGGTCCCCTGCTCCACGGGCGAGAGAGACCAGGCGAAGTTGTCCAGGATGACCATGGAGTCGTAGATGCCGTCGCCCTCGTCGTGGATGCTGAAGGTCAGGGTGAACTCCTCGCCCGGCTCGATGTTCCAGCTCGAGCGCAGCCACCCCGTGCTCGAGCCGCACGGCTCGGCCACGCCCAGGAGGCTGTAGCAGGTGTCGCTGTAGCCGGTCCCGTCGAGCCTCGTGACCGGGGGGTTCTCGAAGAAGGCGTTGTCCACCTCGATCTCGTTGCCCAGGTCGTCGTAGGAGATGTTCTGGGCCGGCATGCTGAGCCGCTTCAGGATGGCGTAGAACGTGTCGTTGTACCCGAACCCCACGTACTCGGGGTACTCGGACGACAGGTAGATGAAGTCGAAGCTGAAGCCCGATGCGTTCGTGGGCGCCCTGAGGTGG
>JBFYZU010000021.1:0-6026 GCA_041309365.1 Myxococcota bacterium | reverse complement strand
CCCGGGGTCAGCCCCAGGATCCTGAAGCGGCCCTTCACGTCCGTGGATCCGCACGCCAGGCGGCCGGTCTCGGTCCGGCTCGAGACGACCACGCAGGCGCCCTCCAGCGGCAGCGATGTGGCCGCGTCCACCACCGTTCCTCCGAGCCAGAGACCGGGCTTGAGGTGGAGCTCGATCCCGACCCGCGTTCCCTCTGACAGCTCCGCGACAGCGGGTGCATAGGTGAGCAGATCACCGCTGGTCGCATCCGCCAAGTACCTGCCGGGACCCAGCCCGCCGAAGGTCGCCGTTCCGTCGCTCCCGGTCACACCTTCCATCCATGTGCCGGCTGCAGGGAAGTGCAACCGCACCATGGCTCCTGCCGAGCAAGACTCCCCGTCCGGGCCGGAAGGCTTGACGACCTTCAACGTCAGGGTCGATTCTTGCACCAGGGTGATTCGCAACGGGCCGCCTGAAGGCACCACGCGCGCACTCGTGACAGGGAGGTGACCCATGGCGCTCACGACCAGCCGGAAGGGGCCGCGAGGCAGTCCCTCTATTAAGAGGATCCCTTCGGCGTCCGTGACGAACTGAAGGGTCGGGAACCAGGCGACTGGGTCGGTGGGATCGCCCGGGGATGTCTCGGGCGCCAGAGTCACCACGGCCTGCCTCGGCGCGCCATCGGTGCCCACCACGCTCAGGCCCAGCGGAGGGGTCTTCGAAGGTGCGAGCACGACGGGCCCCAGCAGCCCGGAACCATCTATGGCCAGCGTACGCGTGAAGAGGCTATCGCATGCAGTCGCCACCAGGTGGACGATGCCGGGCTTCACCCCTGTGAAGGCGAATTGCTGCCGGCTCGAGAGCCCCGCTCGCGCCAGCCTTCCTGTCTCGCCGCCGAAGTCCGAATACAGCGTCACGCTGGCTTTCTCCAAATCGCCTCGATCCGCGCAGGTGGCCTGCACGCGACCGTGAAGGGTGATGCTTCCATCACCAGCGCTCTTTTGGGAGATCCCCTGCATGGCAATGTCCGTACGGGGCCTGAGGAGCAACCACTCGGAGCCGACGAGAAGGACCAGGAAGAGCGGTAGCGCAAGACCACCGGCGGGAAACCTGGAAGTCGAACCTCGGTGGGGTGCCAGGGACCCTGGCCGCATCGGTTTGACAGTGGTGCCGGCCGGCATTACGCTCCACGGCCATGATCCGTGGCTTGCTTCCCTCGCTGGCCGCTACCATGGTGCTGGCCTCCGTGGCCGGTTGCTCGGGTTCAGCTCCCACGCTCAGGTCCGATCTGCAGAGCCTACACGACGCGCTCGCGGCAGGCCAGTACGACCGGGTCTACGATGCCCTGGACGCCGAGCAGAAGAAGACGATAGACGCGCAGGCGTTCGCCGCCGCGCTCGCCGAGGATCCGGGCCTCGCTTCAGGGCTGCTCGGCCTCCTCGAGGAAGCGCTCGGCAAGCCGGACGTGGAGTTTCGCGCCAGGATCACGCTGGACGATGGGACGCAGGTGCTCTTCGTTCTCGTGGACGGCCGGTGGATCATCGCATCCTGCGTCACGACCTTCTACTCCAACAGCACGCCCGAGCAGGCCCTGGAGTCCTTCATCGACGCATACCATGCCGGGCGCTGGGACGTGATCGCGACGCTGGTCCCTTCCAGCTACTCGACCGCCGACGATGCGGCCCTGCTCGAGGAGAGCTGGACGGATCCGGCCACGAAGGTCGAGACCGACAGGCTCGTGAAGGTCCTCGAGGGTCACATCGGCGATGAGATCGTCATCGAGGGAAACCGGGCGATCCTCGTCTACCCGGAGGGCCAGGTCACCTTCCTCAGGGAGGGCGGTCAGTGGGTGATCCTCGATCTGGACTGATGGGGCCGGCGGTTCTGGCAAGCAAGGAGGCACGATGATCACGTACAAGGACGCGGGGGTGGACATCGAGGCCGGCGACAGGCTCGTGGACCAGATCAGACCCCTGGCGGCGCTGACGGCCATCCCGGAGCTCATCGGTGACGTGGGTGGGTTCGCCGGGCTCGTGCGCGTTCCCGAGGGGTTGCGCGAGCCGGTGCTGGTCTCGGGGACCGACGGTGTCGGAACCAAGCTCAAGGTCGCGCAGTCGGCCGGCCGGCACGACACTGTCGGCATCGACCTGGTGGCCATGTGCGTCAACGACATCCTCACCCTGGGAGCGCGCCCCCTGTTCTTCCTCGATTACTTCGCCTGTGGCACGCTCGACGTGGATCAGGCCCGGTCCGTGATCCGGGGCATCTCCGAGGGGTGCTGCCGGGCCGGATGTGCTCTCATCGGGGGAGAGACGGCCGAGATGCCGGGCATGTACGAGGCGGGCGTCTACGATCTCGCGGGCTTTGCGGTGGGCGTGGTCGAACGGGCCAGGATCGTCGATGGCCACGATGTGCGTCCGGGCGACGCGATCATCGCGCTGCCCTCGAGTGGTCTGCACAGCAACGGCTACTCGCTGGCGCGCAAGGTCCTCTGGGAAGACCCCGGCAGGGAGCTCGGCGACATGGTCGAGGGACTCGACAGGACCCTCGCGGACGTGCTCCTGGAGCCGACGAGGATCTACGCCAGGGAGGTGGCAACGCTGATGCGCACCGCCAGGGTCAAGGCCATGGCCCACATCACGGGTGGGGGTCTTCCAGGCAACGTGGCGAGGGTTCTGCCTGCGGGCACACGGGCCACCTTCGATCTGGGATCCTACTCCCCCCCCGCCGTGTTCGGCGTCATCGCCTCGTGCGGCGTCTCGCGGCCGGAGATGGAGCGGACCTTCAATCTGGGCATCGGCATGACGGTCATCGTCGACGAGGCGGACGTGGCGGCCTGCCTCGAGGCCCTCCGGAAGGACGGGATGGAGGGCTTCGAGGCCGGCCGGATCACTGCGCGGCCGGAGGGTGGGCCCGCGGTCGTGCTGTGATCGTCAAGGAGCACTACGATGTGATCGTGGTCGGAGCCGACCTTGCTCCGCTCCTGTGTGCCGCCCTCTTGTGCAAGCGAGGATTCAGGGTGCTCGTGGTCGGTGAGGGGCGTGTTTTCGACCGGCCAGTTCCCGCCATCACAGGCCAGCTCGGCTCTCCGCTCGCGAGTCGCATCCTCGACGAGCTGGCCATCGCACAGATCGTGAGGCGCAAGGAGGGACAGGTCGATCCCCTTTTCCAGATGGTCACCCCGAGGTGCCGGATCTCGTTCTACGCCGACCAGGAGAGGCTGCTCGAGGAGTACACTCGCGAGCTTCCGGCTGAGCGAGAGGCGGCCCGCCTGTTCTACTCCAGGCTCGCCGCCGTCATGCCCGTCATAGATTCCGTCCTGGGTTCCGGTCTGTCGATCCCCCCCAGGGGGTTCATCGAAAAGCAGCGCCTCGGGCACCTGCTCGGCACCACGGAGTTCGGGCAGGACGGGCTCTGCGGAACCTTGCTCTCACCGCTGGGTGGCGCCCCGGGTGTCAGGGCCTGCGTGTTCTCCCACGTGGCAGCGCTGAGCAGGCTGGACCCGAGACAGATCGCGCCCGTGCACGCAGCCCTCATGCACGGCCGAGCCACCAGGCATCAGGTGGCGATCGAGGGGGGTATCGCCGGACTCAGGGAGCTGCTCCTCGAGAGGATCTCCAGCTCCAGGGGCGAGGTCAGGCTCGCGGACAGGCTCGAATACGTCGAGGTGCAAAGAGGACGCATCCCGTACGTCAAGCTCACGAGAGGCGAGAGCGCCACGGGGTGCGACATTGTCGTGTGCGGCATCCCTCTCGCCAGCCTGGGTGCTCTTCTCTGCACGGAAGGGCGCAGGCTGGGTCAAGAGCCGCTCCTCGATCCCGATCTGGATGTCGTATCCAGGATGGCCACCATGAGGCTGGATCTGCGCAAGGAGGTCTTTCCCTTGCCAATGGCCAGGCTGGTGTACGTCCTCTTCGACCAATCCGCGCCGCCGTCAGGGACGAACCTCGCCGTGCTGGAGCGCGGCAAGTCGCTGCACGAAGGCGGCGAAGCGCTGTGGGTCTCGTTTCTGGTCGATGCCTCGCGGTCCATCGAGGAGCCAGGGCACGCGCGGGAGGTCGGCGAGCGGCTGAGGCGCCGTCTGGGCCGCGTGGTCCCGTTCATCGATGATTTCGTCATCGAGGACGCCGGGCTGGTCCAGGCGCCCGAAGCAGCGCCAGGTGACGATCCCCTCGAAGCCTCGGGACTCATGGCCATGGTTCCCGTCTACCGGAGCCCTGCCCCTGGTCCGTGGGGTGCATGCGGTGTGCCTCACCAGACTCGCCTGCGAAACCTCTTCGTGTGCTCCGATCAGGTGCTCCCCGGCCTGGGAGACGAGGGAAGCTGGATGACGGCCTGGAGCGTGGCGGGACTCGTGACGGGCCGCAATCCATCCAGGGCCAGGAGCCACTCGCGGTCGCGCCGGTGGCATTTCTGACTCGGTCAGAATCCGACGATCATCGCCGGATCGTGCGACCTTTCCCAGGCCTCGGCCTGCTTGCGCTTGTCCTCGAAGCCGTTTCGCCCGAGCAGCCCACAGGCCAGCTTCTTGCCTTCCTCCACTCCGGGCTGGTCGTAGGCGTCGACCCTGTACAGGCCACCTGCCACCGCTGTGGCCACCTCGAACATGTAGAACAGCGCGCCCACGGTGGCCGGGCTCGCGTCGTCCACCGTGATGGTGATCGACGGTGTTCCAGCGAGTGACAGGCTCGCTGCCGTGCCTCTCCTCTCGGCGTCGATGAGCTCACCCAGAGAGCGGCCCCCCAGATAGCCGAAGGAACCCAGATCCTCGAAGACCCGAGGGATCCTGCAATCCCTGCGCGAGGAGACGTCGAGGAAGATGACGAACTTGTCCGGTGGGCCCTGCACGAGAAGCTGCAAAAGAGAGTGCTGATCCGTCGCACCTCTCGCATCCAGAGGCGTCGGGCCGACGGCGTTTCCCGAAAGGTCCCGCTTGCCCAGGCTCTCGGCCCAGAGCTGGCGAAACCAGGCGCCGATCCTGGACAGCCGGTCCGAGTAGGTCATCACGATCTGCACGTTGCGCCCCAGCCTGGTATCCATCAGGTGGGCGACGGCAGCCAGCAGTGCTGCTGGGTTCTGCATGAGGGGAGCCTCGATGCATGCCTTCCGGGCCAGACGGGCCCCCTCGAGAAGACCGGTGGGGTCGATGCCAGAAGCGGCGCAGGGAACGAGCCCGACCGGGCTGAGGACGGAGAAGCGCCCCCCCACGTCGGGAGGCACGTCGAAGGCCCTGACGCCGAGCCTCCTGGCCAGCACCCGAAGGTCGCCCTTCTGCGGGTCCGTCACGAAGGCGAAATGACGGGCCGTTGCCTCGCCGAGTACCTGTCGAGCGCGCTCCCAAGCGATCATCAGCTGGCTGGCGGTTTCCGCCGTGCTGCCGCTCTTGGTGATGGCGATGTACGCCGTTTTCCTGGGGTCGAGCCCCTGCAAGACCTCGTCCACCGTGTCCGGATCCGAGTTGTCGAGAAACACGAGCCTGCGGGCGGGAGGCCTCAAAGCTCCGAACGTCTGCAGATCGGGGAGGTGCACGGCCTCGTATACCGACAGGGGGCCGAGGCTCGAACCTCCTATGCCCATCACGACCGCCTGGTCGATACCCACCGGCAGCCTCCCGGCCCACTCGATCGCGTCGACAGCAGGCTGGTCCAGAAGCGGCAGATCGACCCATCCGGTGAACGGGCTTTGGATGCGCAGGTTCGCCAGGACCCCTGCCACTGGACCGGCGAGGTCGTCCATCATGCCGGGCGCGAGCCCGGTCGCAGTGACTCGTGCGAGCGAGGCATTCAGATCGATATCGAGCATGACACCTTCCCTGGGCCGCCCTGCATGAAAATGGGGGCCGCGTGCATCATTTTGCATATCGGTCCCGGCGCCTGCTGTCAACACGGCCAAGAATGCCACATGTCGTGCTGTTGCGTTGACAATGTCTCGTTACTCGTTGTAACAGTGAGGTTTGTTCCTGCTTCGGGTTTTATGGGTTTTCGTTGCAAGACGTTCAAAGGAGGTAGCCGTGGCGGACGAGAAGAAGAAGCCTGCTGGCGAGATCG
>JBFYZU010000020.1:0-2727 GCA_041309365.1 Myxococcota bacterium | reverse complement strand
GTGGGCAGGTTCGCATCTTGAAGCTTTCGACCCAGCGTGTCGTCACGCGCAACTAAAGAGAGATCCTCGTGCAATCCCAGACAGTGAAGGACGTTCGCGTAGGCACCCATCGTGACACCCGCTTGGCCTTTTTCGAGGGCATGAAGCGTGGTGCGAGACATGCCTGCGCGTTCTGCGACGAGCTTCGCAGTCAATCTGCGGCGCAGGCGTGCCATGCGGATGTTCTCGCCCAGACCTTTCAGGATCCGTTGCACGGCTGGCTGCTGGACTGTTGTTGCCCTTGCCAATCGTCCATTAATCTAATCACTAAATCATATTTAGTCCAGTATTATGTACAATCCTCGTCACGCTTCTCAAAATGACCCTGTCACGGGAAAGGGCAGGTAGGTGTCGCGCGTACAAGGATCATCGTCATCACAGTCCGCGTCGGTGGTGTACGAGACCGGAGAAAAAGGTCCAGGTACTTGCGTAGGACCCGTATAAGGTGCCGTTCGTCAAGTACGATCACGTGATCGAGGCACTCGCGGCGTATGGTTCCGATCGACCGATCGGCACAGGGATTCTGCCATGGACTGAGCACGCGACGAGGACTTCCTCGATGCCCATCGCCTCGACCAGTCCACGGAAAACATCGCCGTACACGCCATCTTGGTCACGGATCATGTAGCGTGGTGCGGTGTCCCACGAGAACGCCTCGGTGATCTGCCGGGCCGTCCACTCGGCCGTCGGGTTCGACGTGACGTTGAAATGAACGACGCTCGCCTGCGAGATGTCGATGCCGAGCTTCAGGAGCTCGCCGAGCACGCGGGGCGCTCCCCACGTGACATTGGCCGCGGACATCTCACGGATGAGCTTTCGGATGTCGTGGTAAACCGTCGGACGCCCTGGGCCGCACCGCCGACTTCTCCACGTCCAGCACAGCCGCCATCCCCGGCGATGCCACGCGATCACGGTCTCGGGTCGCACGATACGGAGCGCTTCCCTCCATCTGGACCATGTCCGCGAGAGCCAGACCCGGAGCATTCGGTCGGTCCGTGTCCATCGAGGTCGGCATCGCGCCTTTGCGTTCCAGCACGCCGGGTCGATGCCGGAGGGCAAGGTTCGAAAGGGTCAGGGACCGGGTGTCACTGTTCGCCGACCAGAGCGCCCGCACCACGTTGCAAAGGATGCCGAACATGGGTGGAGACCCTATCAGCACCTGCAAGCAAGCACCATGAGCTCAGGGCAGACGGGATTTTCAATAGCCACAGCGTTGGGTGGACGCCTCCGTACCCCGTGATCGCTGGGCCTGGAGGGCTTGGGTCGCTGCCCCCAAGGAAGTCTCCCCAGCGCTCTTCAGTGTAAAGGACATTCAAACGGCCTTTTTCGTGATCCCTCGATCTATCGGCCATCCATCCGACGCGCATCGAGAGCCCCCGAGAACCTCTCGATGGCATTGTCACTCTGCTCGCGCCTCGTCTTCTTTTCCGGCGCCTTGCCGACTCCCGTGGTCCTCAGGTACTGATTTGCACCCTGGATCGTGAACCTCTGCCTGTGGGACAACGTGCTTTTCGACATGGAAGATGCCTCGACAGGCATGGATTGCGTGGAGGTGAACATCACGAACCTCGGGGCGGATCAGTCGGCCCTGTATCCCAGGATTGCCGGCGGGCTGGTGAATCCCTCGGGTTTGGAGCCGAGGACGGTTTCGGCGTCGTGTTCCGCCTCACTCCATCGACCGGCAGCCTGGTCTACGTGCTCGAGGGCACGGTGGTACGAATAGGCAATCCGGCCTGCGAGGGCTTCACGCCGCTTTCGACCTGTACCAACCCGATGAATCCGGCGATCGACTGGGACGGCACGCGCTACGGCATCGTCTACTACGACAACAGCGTCTCTTTCCAGTCCATCCACTTCACGCAGATGGATCAGGCGAGGGCGATGAGCGTTCCTGGAGGCTCCTTCATCTACGTGTACGGCGATAGCCCGGCCTACAGGCCCGACATCGCGTGGAACGGCGACTCCTATGGCGTCGTCAACGACGAGTCGAGTCTCTACGGGCTCTTCTACACCCGCCTCTGGTGCACCTACCAGGTGCCAGTCACTGCCTGTTCGCAAATACCGGCGAGCGATGAGCAGAACGTCGACCATGGCATCGGGAAGCGGCGTCGCGACGTCGCTGTCAGCCGCCCTTACGGTGGTTCGACGGCATCCAGATCGATGAGTGTCTCTGCGGTCGATCGTGGTTGAACGGTGTCAGACATCAGCTAGCCACCTGGGAAATCCGGGTAAACGAGCCTAGTAGGTCAGGGTGCAGGTCCCGAGGGTGGACTGATCGGGCCCGGTGGTGAGCGGGGTCATCGTCCCGGCCGCGGGATCGTAGGCCTGGAACGACGAGCTGTGGTAGCTGTAGATGAGGTGCGCGTACGGATCCTCGCAGAAGGCCGGGTAGCTGCCGCCGGGGTCATCGCCCGTGTCGGCAAACGCACCGCTCACGCCGTGCAATTGGAAGATGTGATCCGAATTGGAACGCGTGTAGAAATAGTCGTCCAGGAACGCGGCGCTCGAGGTGTTCTCGCTGATTAACGTGGCGTTCGTGATCGTCCTCGCGAGAGTGTTGGTCTTGGCGTCGATCACGTAGAAGCCCGCGTTGCCGTATGCCTTGATGTAGACCTCGTCGTTTGCGGGATCGAATCCTCCCGCGGCGGAGCAGGTCCCGGGCAGCTCGATGGTGGACCAGGACCCGGC
>JBFYZU010000019.1:0-13865 GCA_041309365.1 Myxococcota bacterium | reverse complement strand
GCTCTTCCGATCTCATGGGTTTCACGATGATGTGGGCCACGCTGTTTCTCTGGATCCCGTGGATCTACTCCTACGTCTTCGGCATCGTCGCCATAGTGACCGGCGCGAGGCTCCTGGGATCGCCCGGCTACCAGAACGGCGTGCCTCCAGCGCCTCTTGCTCGTCCTCCGCACTTCATCGGCGTCATGGCCATCGTCAACATCCTGTGCTGCGACCTCACGAGCCTGACCATCGGCATCCTGATCCTCGTCTTCCTGGCGGATCCCGAGGTGAAGGCCTACTACACGGGGCAGTGGGTGCCGCCGCCGCCTCCCGTGGCCGCGTACGTTCCCTACCCGTACCCCTACCAGCCCGGGCCAGGGCAGCCTCCCGGTGTGGCGCAGCCGCCCCAGGGGCCGCCCCTGGAGCAGGGCCCGGACCAGGGCGCCTGATCCGAGGGCGCGCTTGATCGATCGATGAATGCCATGTACCCTTCATGGCGTATCTTCACTATCGAGCACGTCAAGGAGACCGGGATGCGCCGCACGAGATTGCTGCCCTTGTTCATCGCTGCCATGCTTTCGGGGTCTGGATGCGGAGCGGAGCGCAATTCCCATCCCACCCTCGACTCGTCGGTGGACGGGGTTTACGACGTTGTCTTCGACCTGCCCTACGACAGCCCGTCGGACTACGTCCCCGACACGGTGGACTGCACTGGCTACGTGGACACGGACGGCGACACCATCGCCGACCACCAGGAGGGGGACTCCGACTTGGACGGCGACGGTCAGCCCAACCTCGCCGACATCGATTCGGACAACGACGGCCTCTCCGACTCCTCCGAGGCCGGTGACCCGGACCTGTGCACGGGGCCTCGCGACACGGACGGCGACACGGCACCCGACTTCTTGGATCCGGACGCGGACAACGACGGCGTGTCGGATCACGACGAGCTGGGCACCTTCGGCACCAGCCCGACGGACGTGGACTCCGACGACGACGGCGTGAGCGATCTGGTCGAGACGGCCTACGGGTCAGACCCCCTCTCGCCCACGGACACGCCCCAGTCTCACGGCGACTTCGTGTTCGTCGTGGATTTCATGGAGGCCCCCGAGCCTGGGCAGGACACACTGGTGTTCGGCACGGACCTCAAGATGGCCGACGTGTACATCGCCATCGACACGAGCGGCAGCATGGGAGGCGAGGTCGCCAACCTGCAGGCCGGGTTGCAGGACATCATCGTTCCCGGCATCGAGGTGGCCATCCCGAACGTGCAGATGGGTGTCATGAGGTTCGAGGACTGCCCCGGGGATTGCCCCAACTCCATAACGAACCTGCAGAGCATCACGGGCGACGTCACGGCCGTCCAGGCCGCCCTCGACACCATCACGGAAGCGTCCCTGTGCGGTGGGGACGAGCCCTACGCACTCGCCCTCTACATCATCGCCACGGCCGACGTCTCCGGAACGGGGTTCCCCGCCGCCTCGTGTGCGCCAGGGCTCTTCGGATACCCGTGCTTCAGGCCCGGCGCAATCCCCATCGTCATCCAGATCGGCGACGAGCCCTTCTGCGACCAGCCGTTCGCCTGGATGCCGGCCTCGGGCGGGTGCACATGCAACCCGCGCAAGGACGTACCTGCCGCCTACAACGCCCTGAACCTCATCCACGCCAAGTACATCGGCGTGGACACGAGCGAGAGCGCGTGCACGGCCCTCGACGCCTGCCCTGCCACGGCCATGCGGGACGTGGCCTTCTACACGGGCAGCCACGACGGTACGTCCCTGTTCGTGTTCGAGGGCAACTCCGACGGGACGGGGCTCGGCACGGAGATCGTCAACGCGGTGAGCACCCTGGCTGGCAGCGTTCCCCTGGACATCTCGGCCAGGGCCGTCGATGCCGTGGACTTTCCCGGGGAGGTGGTGGACGCCACGCAGTTCGTGCAGCGCATCGTCCCCAACGTGGCCGGAGGCGTGGCGGACCCCGAGGACCCCACCCGCGTGTGCGTCAGCGGCCTGCCCACGGGCGACTGGGACAGCGATGGAGTCGCGGACTACTTCGACGGCGTGGTGCCTGGCACCATCGTGTGCTTCGACATCATCGCTGCCATGAACACCAGCGTGCCTCGCATCTCGGACGAGCCGCAGCTCTACACGGCCATCGTCCAGGTCGTGGGCGACATGGTGACCGTGCTCGACGAGCGCGAGATCTACTTTCTCATCCCGCCCGACGTGCATGTCGAGATTCCAATCTAGTTGCCCCCCGAACCGGCCCTTTCAAGAGAACATTTCTCGTTTCTTGGCTGGCAACCGGCTGTCCTCCACCTCCTTTTCGGGATGGGGACCACCCGGTCAAACTAGAAGCAGAGGGCAGCATCGAGCATGGTGGCCACGACCCAGCCTTCGATGCGAAAGCCCGTGGACAGGTACACGTCCGGGTCCTTTGTCACGCTGCGCAAGACGAGGCGCTGCACCTGGAAGGCCAGGCCCAGGGTGAGGGTCAGCGGCCTGTGTGGTGGAGTCGTGAAGCCGAGGCCCGTGGCCATCACGTGGACGTCCGAATCCGCGTACGACGTGAAGCCCGTCTGATCGGGCACGGGTGTGGGCCGGTACTGGTAGCCGGCGCGCAGCGCGAGCATCATCATGGACGGTAGCCGGATGCGCCCCTCGACTCCGGCCGCCACCACGAACGAGTCTTCGAGGTGGCTCGACGGGACCACTTGATCGATGAGGTTTGGCTCCCCTCCCAGGTCCAGCCACATGCTCATGCGGGCGAAGAAGGGCTTTGCCCTGCTCCAGAGCACCCAGGAACCCTGCACGTACAGATCCAGGAGAGGATGTGGAAAAAACGCGAGCGAGGCCCAGACGCAGTGTGGGGTGTAGTCGTTGGTCCCACGGATGGAGATCCACGTGTCTCCCTCGATGCCCGGCGCATCCAGGTCGGCCTGCACGTGCATGTCCATGTCCAGCGCCAGCTCTCCGGTCCATCCCGCGGCCACGGTCAACCACCTGACGGGGTGGACGAGGAGCCCCATGACCGGTGCGGCGCGCAGCCGCAGCTCGATGTCGAGATCCGCCTCGCTGCGCGTCTGGGTGCCCGCGTAGCCGAGGGTCATCCGGGCCTTTGCTGCACCGTCGGCGAGCAGGGTCACGCCTGCACCCAGTGCCACCATGTCCTCGAATGCCACGGCCAGCACGGGGGTGACCACCATCCTGTTCACCGGGCCTTCCCACATGACGAAGCTCGGCCGGGTGGGTTCGATGAGGTAGATGCGCGCGAGCCATCGGTCGGGCACGTGCAGGCCGACGCCGAGGGCGATGCTCAGGCTCCGGCCGCCTGGCGAGAAAGTGGCGATGGGGACACGCAACCCCAGGGTGAGTCCGTGCGCCCTGGGCACATCGGCCGCCTGCCCGTTGTACGTCAGCGATGGATGGGAGAAGAGGTAGCCGAGCTTCAGGATGAAGCCTCTGCCCATGCCCGTTGCCGCGGGGTTCGAAAACGGGCCCGAGGAAGCGTCCGTCGAGGCCCCGGAGGCGCCTGCCATCGAGGCCGGGGCAGCGTTCAGGCCGAACGTCGAGACCGGATCACCAGCCATGGAGGGCCGTGGCACGAGGAGCGCCGAGATGATGAGGGCCTCTGCGAGCCAACGCCTCATCCCAGCTCCAGCGTCAGGGTGAGCGCGGACGTGAAGACGTGGCCCGACCCCGAGATGGTCGGGTAGCCGGGGTTCGTGATCTGGATGCCCGGCGTGTCCTCGTCCTCGTCGACGATGAGGCCAGGGTCGTCGCGCCCCTCGGCCGGGTCCGAGACCACCTTGTGGTGGGTGAGCCTGCTCACGACGACCGCTCCCACGTGCATGTCCAAGAGGATCCTGGGAACGCCGGGCAGGCTCGTGAGCCATGCCACGCCGAACCCCATGGCGAGGGTGTGCTTGTGGCCGTCGAAGACGTTGGTGCGGCCGGTCTGCGGCCCCACGGCCGGGGATTCCCATCCATAGCCAGCGCGCAAGATCAAGGACAGGTTTCTCGTCTCGAGGACGCAGCCCTCCACTCCGGCTCTCACCGACACAGTGTCCCGGGTGTCCACGGCAGGGCTGGACGAGGTCAAGAGGCCCACCTGCATGAGCCGGGTCTCGACCTGCACGAAGGGCGAGCCCATCCTCGACCACATGGACCAGGAAACGTCCATGGTGAGGTTGACGTCCGGGCCCGACCAGGCGAGGCCAAGCACGAGCGCGTGGGGTGTGAAAAGGGCGCGGCCCTGCACGTCCAGGGAAAGCTCGAGGCCAGAGATGTCGACGTCCACGTCCAGGTCGTAGGGAACGTGGAATGCCGGGTGATAGGTCAGTGCGATGGACAGGCCCAGTCCGGGCCGGACGACGATGGAAGGGGTAGGGCGGATCCGTGTGACGATGTCCACGAACATACTCGTCTGCACGTCGCCCGTACGGTTCTCGTGCACGCTGACCGGGCCCGTGAGCCCGGCGAACAGGTCCACGGAGACTCCGACCGAGACGTGCTGACCGAGCCCGAGGGCCATGGCGGCCACCAGCATGTCCCGCTGGGTCCGGTTGTCGTAGAGCAAGAACAGCGGGGTGTCCGGGCTGCGCTGGATCACGTGGCCGGCGGTGTCCGGAAGGACGAAGGCGACGAGGCCGAAGGCGATAGCCCAGTCGATCCCGTGATGGAAGCGCCTCACGAGGCTGTAGCCCATGGCGAGGCCCAGGGGATTCTTGATGTCGAGGCGCTCTCCGCCTGCCCGCAGCTCGGACCCGAGGCCGGTCACGCCGAGGCTCAGACGGTCCGTCGAGGCGAACGCGAGCGCCGCGGGAGCGTGGTGGGCGGCCCAGGGGTCCGTGTACAGCGCCGAGCCCGAACCGGCGAGGGCCGGGAGCGTCGCGCCCAGGCCGAACACGTCCGCCGTGGAAGACCGGGCTGTCCGAGCCGGGATCATGACCAGGGTGATGAGCAAAAAGAGGGCAGGGAGGCGGACGATCATCCGGGTATTCTAGGGCGAGCCGTGTGTATCGTCAACTGCCCGAAATCATGATGGATTTGCGCGTCACTCGATCGGGATGACGCAGTAACCCTGCTCGCTGTCCGCCACGAGAGGCTCGCACGCCCAGATGCCCTGTGCGCAATCCTCCACGACGTCGCAGATCCTGAAGCAGGCACCCGGCGTGGTGCCCTCGCCAGGTGTTGTGCCCTCTGGAAACAGACAGACCGCTCCACCCGGGCAGTCCGCATCCTCGAGGCACATGGATTCGCATCGGGTCGTACCGTCGCCGAGATCGACGCAGGAAGGGAGCTTGCCTCCACACTCGTCCGCGGACGTGCAGACCTCGTCGGTGGCCAGCCCCTTCTTGTCCTTCTCGCAGCCCATCAGGAGGGTGGCCAGGCAGATGGAGAGGATCGTTCGTGCGGTGACGTTCATCACCGGCAGGATAACCAGATCACCGCCATGGTTGTCCAGAAACCCGTCCGGTGTGCTAACCTTTTGGTCCCATGGGTCACTTCGAGGTGATGGCCACGAGCGGCCTCGCGAGGAGGTCGGTGCTCGGGCTAGGCGCGCACTCGGTCGAGCTCCCCGCATTCATGCCCGTGGGAACGGCGGCTGCGGTCAAGTCGCTCACCGCCAGCGAGGTGAGGGAAGCGGGCTTCGAGCTCGTGCTCTCGAACACGTACCACCTGATGCTCAGGCCCGGCGTGGACACCGTGCAGAAGGCGGGCGGGATCGCGCGGTTCATGGCCTGGGACGGCCCCGTGCTCACGGACTCCGGCGGCTACCAGGTGTTCAGCCTGGCACGGCGGTGCAAGGTGACCGAGCAGGGGGTCACCTTCCGGTCGCACATCGATGGCTCGGCGCTCGAGCTCACGCCCGAGTCGGCGTACGAGGTGCAGCGCCGCATGGGAACGGACGTGGCCATGGTGCTCGACGTGTGCCCCCCTGGAGACGCTGCCCCCAGGGAGATCGTCGATGCGTGCGAGAGGACCACGCGATGGCTGGATCGAGCGCTTCGCGCGCGCACCCAGGGTGGTCCCCTCGTCTTCGGGATCTGCCAGGGTGGGACCGATCTCGGCCTGCGCGCCGATCACCTGGCCTCTGTGGCCTCGAGACCGGTCGACGGCGTGGCCCTGGGAGGCCTGAGCGTGGGCGAGGACATCGAGCGGACATGGGAGGTCGTCGCCCGCGTGGCACCGGACATGCCCGCACTGCGACCGAGGTACCTCATGGGCATGGGCCGGCCCCAGGACATCCTGCACGCGGTCTCGTGCGGGGTGGATCTGTTCGACTGCGTGATGCCCACGCGCAGCGCGCGACACGGTCAGGCGTTCACCTCTCGCGGAACGGTGTCGGTGAAGCTGGCGAGGTTCAAGGACGATTCTGGCCCTCTGGACCCGGGCTGCGGATGTCCCGTCTGCCGGACCTACGAGATGCGCTACATCCGTCACCTGTTCGTGTCCGGCGAGCTCCTGTGCGCACGGCTGCTCACCCTTCACAACCTGACCTTCTACGCATCGCTCATGACGGCGATCAGGGAGGCCATCCAGAAGGACGAGCTCGCGGCCCTCGTCCGATCACGTCTCTCCCTTCTCGGGGGAACGCTTGAAGGCGGGGGCGATTTGGCCTAGCATCGTCGATGATCGCAAAATGGTCGTGAACGCGGGAGATCGCATGATATCCACGAGGGCGGATGGTAGGGCTGTCGCGAAGGGGTTCACGCTCGTGGAGCTGATGATCGTCGTCGTGATCCTCGGCATCCTCGCGGCCATCGCCATCCCGGCCTTCATCAAGTACATGCGAAACTCCAAGACCACCGAGGCGAGGCAGAACCTCGCCTACCTGTTCAGGGAGTCCACGACCTACTTCGCCGGTGAACGGGTGGATCGGGGCCAGCACGGCGCGCAGGTGCAGCCGCAGTTCCCCGTCAGTGCGGGGCCCACGCCGGCCATGCCTCCGAGGGGCGTGAAGTCCGTGGTGTCCGGCTGGGCCGGGGACGCGACCTGGACTGCGCTCAAGTTCTCCATCGCGGACCCCGTCTACTATTCGTACCAGTACGTATCCACGGGCTCCACGAACACGGGTACGGCCTCCCTGTTCACTGCCCGCGCGAACGGCGATCTCGACGGTGACGGCGAGCTCTCCACTTTCGAGCGCGTCGGTACCGTCAACGACGAGATGAGCGTGCAGGGCTCGTTGGGGCTGTTCGAGGACGATCCCATCGAGTAGCTCTGCTCAGATGCGGTCCGTCCTGTCCTCGAAGCGCAGGCCGAGGCCCTCGAGCTCGTCGAGGATGGGATTGTAGAGGCCGGGAATGATGGGGATGTGGACCCCGGTCTCGGTGATGCGACCCTCGAGCACGAGCCTCGCCGCGATGGCCGCTGGCAAGCTCACGGTGCGTGCCATGGACGTATCCCTGTCGGCCTCGCCGAAATGCCCGAAGTCGACGAGCGTCGAGAAGATGCGTTCGCGTCGGCCGTCGCCGAACTCGGCCTCGAACCTGTGCTCGAGCGCTATCATGTCGCGCTCGCCGGGTGCGTAGGAGAGCTTTCGCTCCAGACGTTTGGCGAGCACGTCCAGAGGCGACCGTGGGGAAGTGGCAGAAGCGGGCTCGTCGCCGAAGAGGCCCAGCCAGGCCATGCGATCCATGGGATCCTCGCCGGGCGCCATGCCGAGCCGCCTGGCCACCTCGGCGCGCACGTCCTTGCCAGGGCTGCCGATGAGTCGAGCCTGGAGCTTCCCCAAGGTCGTGCCGTCCACGTCCCGCTCCTCGAGATCGAGCCAGCCCAGGTCCGCAAGGGCCTTCCAGGTGCGTGAGTGGCCCCTGTACCGGAAGGTGCCGCGCATCAGCGTCCTGGCGCTGGCGAGGCCGTAGAGGTCCACGTAGATCAAAGAGTCCCTGTTCGGGTAGACCTCCAGCGGGCCCACGCCAGCCACCTCGGTGTCCGTCACGTCCGAGAACAGCTCGGGGCCGGGCACGCTCACCTCGCGGCCGTCGAGCAGGTACCGCGCTGGGTTGCGACCCGCGAGCACCACGCCTCGAGGGCTCCAGGAGAACTTGTATCCCCACGGGTTGGTGTTGGCATCGGGGGCGGGCAGCCCGCCGCAGCAGGATCGGAACGCCGTGACGCGGCCGCCCCGGTCGCGGATGGCGTGGATGATGCGCATGGCGGACATGTGGTCGATGCCCGGGTCCAGGCCGCACTCGTTGAGCAGGAGCAGGCCCTTCGCCCTCGCCTCCGCGTCCAGCGCCTTCATCTCGTCGCGCACGTAGCTCGTGGTCACGAGGTGCACGCCGCTGTCCAGGCATGCGCGGGCCACCAGAAGATGCATGGTCCAGGGCAAGAGGCTCATGGTGAGGTCGCTCGCGGCCACGAGCTTCTCGAGGGCCTTCTCGTCCCCAGCATCCAGCGCGATGGCCCGGCCCCGGGGGTGGCCAGACAGCATCGCCTCGGCCTTGCTCACGGTCCTCGTGGCCACGGTCACCGTGAAGCCGGGTTGATCGAGCAGGTAACGGATCAGGGGCCTCGTGACCAGGCCGGCTCCGAGTACGAGGATTCGCTTCGCCATCAGTGCCTCCTTCGCGCGTGCTCCTCGAGATGCTCGAACCGCGGGCGGAGCTTGCCGCGGTGGACGATGATCGCATCAAAGATCGCGCGCGCGAGCCCCAGCGACTCCAGATCCCCGGACCATGTCGCCCTGGCCATGGGCGGGATCAGGTCGATCAGGGCATCGCTGAACGATCTGGTGGACTCCTCCGACAGCTCGCATGGCAGGTTGTCCACGGCCATGACCGTGATGCCCTGGGCGGCCACTCCGTCCTCGACCGTGCCGGCGTGCGGATCCACCGTGAAGCACGGCACGTCGGGCATGGTCGCCTTCGAGGTGATCTCGATGGCGCCTGCGATGTCGCAGCTGATGTCGCCCACCACGAGGAGCCTCGAAAAGGACGATGCGCACAGGTCTCTTGCCATCGTCCTTGTGAGCAGCCTGGGGTAGCGGTCCGTCCAGAAGATGCAGTTCATAAGGACGTCCAGGTGCGCCAGATACCTGTCCATGACGCCCCTGTAGAGATCCGGGTGGCCGTAATACTCGCCGAGGTCGAAACCGCCCTCGAGCGGTTCGACCATGTGCTCTTCCTTGAACACGACCTTGTACACGTGGCGGCTCGATGCATCCTTTTTGGACCGCAGGCCCGCCAGCTCGTCGGGTGGGATCTCGATGACCGGCATGAGATCGATGATCCTCTGCGCCCCGCGCGAGACGTTGCCATATCCTGCGAATCCGAACACGATCGGGCCCAGGGACGCGGGCAGGCCCCTTGCGGAGATCTCCTTCCCCACGTTGCCGACGGCCTTCTCGAACGCGGCGAGCGACGCATAGGCATACGGTTGCTCCAGGGCCGAGAACGGGTTTTTCACCGATCGTGCCTCGAGCTTCTGGCCCAGGGCCACCAGCGTCTCGCCCATGCCGGCCATCCCTGCATGCTCGCCGAAGAACACCGTGCGCCGGCCCGAGTCGTCCACGATGAGCTCGTAGTCCAGCAGCGTGCATCCCCGCTCCATGATGCGGGCGAGCATCGCCATGTTGTGGGGCTGTGCCTTGATGGTGTGCGAGAAGAAGAGGTACGCGCCACCCTCTCGCAAGAAATCCACCGGGATCTCCTTGACTCCCATGACGATGTTGCAGTCCGAGAGGTCCTCGTCGATCCTGGCTCCGGCCTTCTCGTATTCGTCGTCGCCGAAGATCCTCAGGCTCGATGGCTGCACCACGAAACCGATGCCGTGCTCGTCCGTGAGCCGCCTCACGGCCAAAGGCGTGATCGGCGCCCTGCGTTCCCATCGGTTCTTGTCCTCGCGCCTGATTCCCACGAATCCGTGCATGGATCCACCTCTTGATGATCGCCGGCAATATGGAGCAGACGGTCACTCGAGTCAAATCTCCGGCCGCACGTCACTTCTTGGCGGCACTGCCCATTGCCACGAACGGCAGAAAAGGAAAGATGAGGCTCAGGTCGAGCCCCATCACGATGATCCAGCGCTCCGCCTCGGCGAAGCCGAAGCTCCGGCTCGCCTGCACGTAGATGCCCACGGTGGACACGTGCGAGCGCAGGTAGTTGAGGGCGTGCAACCCCCACCACGCCCGCACCGTCACGCCCCAGCCGTGTCGCTGCCAGAAGAGGTAGTATGGCCAGGCCTCCACGATGAGAGGGAGAAAGCCCCTGAAGGGGATCATGAACGCCAGGCCTGCGCCCGTCGTCAGCGCCTTCATGTGCCACGTGCCCGTGTCCAGGCTCAGCCCCGCTCCCCATTGCGCGGGTCGCTGCCGTCCGAAAAGGACCAGCGAGTGGGCCGCCATGTGGAAGATCCCCGATATCTCGTGGGGGTTGTCTTCTCTCGTGCTCAGCCCACCTCCCAGGTCCAGAGTCAGGGTCCACTGGACGATGGGGTGGGGCCTCGGGGGCAAAGTCACGTCAACGGGCAACTCGGGATCCGGCTCTCCGGTGGCGAGCGCGGACATGGGCGCTGCCAGCGCCAGTGTGGACGCGAGCGCTGCCAGGATGGGCAGGGGGCCCTTCATCCGCACCTGAAGGCAGTGACGACGCGCTTGAGCCTGCCGAGGTCGCGGTGCGTCTGCACGTCGTCGAAGTCGGTCCCATCCGACAGGACGCGCCGGACCTCGTCCGTCTGGTCGTCTGCCACCTCGAGTGCGATGAGCCCCCCAGCAGCCAGGCAGCGGGGCGCATCTCGAACGAGCCTTCGAACCAGCACGAGGCCGTCGTCGCCTCCGTCCAGGGCGATGAGAGGCTCGTGATCGCGGACTCCCGGGTGCAGGGTCTCTATCTTCGATGTGGCGACGTAGGGCAGGTTCGCCGCAACGGCGTCGAGCGCTCCGGTGCCCAGCGGGCCGAGCAGGTCGGCGCGAAAGAGCGAGATGCGCTCCGAGAGGCCGTGCCTCGAGACGTTGACTCTGGCCACCTCCAGGGAATCCGCGCTGATGTCCATCCCCAGGATCCGGGCTCCCGGCATCTCCGTGGCCAGCGCCAGGGCCACGGCACCGCTGCCCGTGCCCACGTCCGCGATCCGTGGGCTCTTGCGCTCGCCGAGGCGCTCGATCAAGGCCATGACGAGGATCTCCGTGTCCGGTCGCGGGATGAGCACCCTGCGATCCACGGCAAGCTCGAGGCTCCAGAACTCCTTGACGCCCCGGATGTAGGCCACCGGCTCGCTGGCGAGCCTCCTCTCCACGAGCCTCTCGAACGCTCCCTGCGCGTCTGCGCAGATGTTCTCGTCCTGCCCGGCGATGATGGACTCCGCGCAGCGCCCCAGCGAGACTCCCATCAGGAGGCGGGCGTCCAGCCTCGGCGTCGGGCTCCCGGCAGCCGAGAGCTTCATGGTCGCACGCGCGATGGACTCGCCGATGGTGAGAGGCGCCGGCACGGTACTGTCAGGTACAGTGTATCATCTTGCACTTGGCATCGTTGGGGGCGCAGGGGCAACCGCCGGTCGATCCCCCCGAGTTCTTGAGCGTGACAGTGCAGGTCCCCTGGCCCGTCACGTCGGAAAACGTCCACGCCGAAACGAGGTCGGACACTGCCTTGGCCTGCTTGTCGTCCAGGGCGGGCTCCACGATACGGCTTTCCGAGACCGATCCGTCCGCTGCGATGGTGAGGTCGAGAGTGGTTTGCTTGCCGGGAAGACCCTCTTTCTTGGCGAGACCGATCCAGGCCTTCTGGTACTGCTGCCGGATTTGCTTTTTGACCGACTTCACGCCGTCTTCCGGGAGCAGGGTCGCGGCCGCCGGTTCGGGCACAGGGGTTTCGGTCGCGACAGGCCCGACGGATGATGCTGCCTCCACGTCCGGACCCGACGAGGCGTCCGGCACGGACGTCTCGAGGTCCCCGTGATCGATCGATGCCTGCTCGTGGGCCGGAGGATCCGGAGCTTCGGTCTTTCCCGGTTTCATGAATGCGACACCGCCGACTGCGGCTATCACGACGATCGCGATGCCTCCGATGAGGAGGAGCGGCAAAAGCACGAGCATCACCGTTGCGATGGGCGAGCCGCTCTTCTTGCGTACGGGAGTCGACGTGGGCGCTGCGGCCTTGACCGACGGAGCTGGTATCGGTGTGGCCGCTGGGATGATGACAGCTCCGCCAGTCACGGGCGCCGGCACTTCGGTATGGTCGGTCCCGGGCGAGCCCGGAGACGGTCGCTGCACGGGGACCTGCGAGCCACGGCCGAACACGACGCTCCCAGAGCCGTAGGGCACGAGGGCGTACGCCAGATCGGCCGCGGCCTGGAAACGGTGCTCCCGGTCGCGGGCCATGGCCCGCCTGATGATGTCCTCGATGCCCGCTGGCAAGCCGTCTCTCTGGGCCGAGAGAGGCGGCGGCTGCTCGTTCATGATCTTGTAGATGACGCCGTGGACGCTCGTGGCGTCGAACGGGACGTGACCCACGAGCATCTGGTAGAGGATCACCCCGCAGGCGTAGATGTCTATCCTGTGATCCGCCTCGCGATCTCCCGCGATCTGCTCGGGAGCCATGTAGTGGGAGGTGCCCATCATGGTCCCCGTGCGGGTCAGGCTCTCACCGTCCGCGGGATCCTTGACCTTGGCGATGCCGAAGTCGAGGATCTTCACGAAGTCGTCCCGACCGCCCAGCCGGCAGAGGAAGATGTTCTCCGGCTTCATGTCGCGGTGCACGATCCCCTTGCGGTGCGAGGCGTCCAGTGCGTCCAGGACCTGCAGCATGATGTCCACGGCCCGGTCCACGGGCATGGCACCATCGCGGATGACCCTCTCGGCAAGGCTCTCGCCCTTGAGGATCTCCATGACCAGATACACGGCGCCCGTCACGTCGCGGCCGATGTCGTGCATCTGGATGATGTTCTCGTGCCCGATCTCGCCTGCGGCCATGGCCTCCCTGAAGAACCGCTGTCGGATCTCGTGGTCCCTGGCCAACTGGAAGTGCAGGAGCTTGACGGCCACCTTCTGGCGGATCTCCACGTGGCGGGCCTCGTAGACGGCGCCCATGCCACCCTCGCCGAGAAGCTTGATGAGTTCGTACTTGCCGCCCACGATCTTGCCCACCTGGGCCTGCGCCGGGGAGATGTCCTTGCCCGTCACCGGGCAAACCCCTTCCTCCTCGGAGTGTTCTCCACCGCAGTGTGGGCACTTGATGGTGCTCATCGCTCCAACACTAGTGGAAACACAGGGGAAAGGCAACCGTCTGGGCCCCATCCGTCAACGACGAGGCCGGTCTTGACAGGTCGAGACCAGTGATTACGTTGCCTGCATTCCGGGCACGAACGGCCCGCAGGTTCATCATGGAACCTGCATGATTCATGGGAGATTCAAGGAGGACGCCATGAAGATAATCCCCCTCAACGATCGCGTCATCGTCAGGAGGCTCGAGGGTGACAACAGGACCTCGGGCGGCATCATCATCCCGGACACGGCCAAGGAGAAGCCCATAGAGGGTGAGGTCCTGGCAGTCGGCAAGGGCAAGCTCTTGGAGAACGGGAAGGTCATGCAGCTTCTGGTCAAGCCGGGCGATCGGGTAGTGTTCGGCAAGTACGCAGGTAACGACATCAAGATAGACGGGGTCGAGCACTTGATCCTGCGCGAGGAGGACATCCTCGGCGTGGTCCAGAAATGAACGAAGGCGAGCTGAAACCAAACGCCCCACGGGGCCAGACCCGGGGCTTCATCCCGGAATACGGAGGCTGACATGGCAGCGAAGGACATCATCTTCGACGAAGGCGCGAGGGCTCTGATCCTCAAGGGAGTCAACACACTGGCAGACGCCGTGAAGATCACCCTCGGTCCCAAGGGTCGCAATGTCATCATCGAGAAGAGCTGGGGCTCACCGGTCATCACCAAGG
>JBFYZU010000018.1:0-2546 GCA_041309365.1 Myxococcota bacterium | reverse complement strand
GTACTAGCGCGGGACAGGAACATCCCGTGACAGCAGTGTGGAAATTCACTCCTACGACTCCAGCCGAAGGCGTGGTGCGCATGAAGCCTCATGCTCTGTTTCTGGGCTTGTTGCCAGGACTGGTATTGCTTGTCTGCAGCAGTCTTTCTCTTGCCAACGAGATCCCCAAGGATGTCGACAACCAGGCTCTGCAGGCCGCGGCAGGGGAGTACGCGACCCTCGAGGAAAGCGTTGATACCGATGACACCGACACCGCCCCGAAGGAGTTCGACCCGTTCAACCTGCCCGGGTTCGGCGAGGTGAGCGAGGCCGACGGCAAGCACATCAAGAGTCCCGGAGTGAAGGATCCGATGGATCCTGGAGAGGTGGAGCCCCTGGCTCTACCATCAGGTGAGAACAAGAGTGCGGTCACACCACAGGCCCTGAGCCTGCCGTCGGGGGAGGCCTCCATCGAGGGGATGGGGGAGAGCTTCCAGCCGCTGCTTTCCACGGGCGCGTCATCGATGAGCGTGCCCATAGCCACACCGGCTGGGAGGGCGGGAGTGCAGCCGTCACTGTCCTTCAGCTACCTCTCTTCCTCTGGAAACGGCATCATGGGCGTCGGCTGGAACGTGTCCGTACCCTTCATCGCCAGGCAGACGGACAAGGGGCTGCCCCGCTACGACGACGCCCCGCTCTCGACCTGGTGGACCGGACGCTGGACAGGTTCATCTACAACGGGGGCGAGGAGATCGTGCCGGTGGCCGATCCGTCGGAGACGGCGGACTGCCAGATGGACATCGACTTCGAGATCCCCTACCTGGACCTGACCACGAGCGAGACGACTCCCGAGGCCGTAGAGAGGTTCCCGGTGGAAGTATGCGGGTGGTGGTACTTCAGGACGCGGCTCGAGGGGTCCTTCCTGCGCTTCTTCTGGAATCCCGACAGGGACCTATGGGCGGTGCAGGACCAGGGCGGGACCATGATGTACTTCGGGCCGGTGCCCCAGACCGGTACGGACCGCGTCATGCTCGAGGAGGTGGACGGCGGACGTGACGTCTACAAGTGGTACCTCTCCAAGGTCCAGGACGTGCACGGAAACACCATGTTCTATGAGTACTCGCGCGACGGCGGGCGGAGCTACCTGTCGGACATCTGGTACAACTCTCCGGTCACGGGCGCCGACCAGACCCCCGTCATGCCCACCGGGGGCGACTTCTCCTCGTTCGGGCACCACGTGAGCTTCACCTACCAGACCAGGCCCGACCCCGAGGTGAGCTACGCCTCGGGCTTCAGGATAGAGACGCGCCGCAGGCTCACCAGGGTTACAGTAGAGTCCAGGGACCTCTACACGTCTGCCTGGGTGCACACCCGCGACTACGACATCACCTACGACCCGGCGAGCCAGATCTCGCAGGTGCAGTCCATCCAGCTCTTCGGCCGCAACAGGGCCCTGAGCCTGCCGGCCATGACATTCGAGTACTCGGAGGTCACGGGCCGCACCGTGGACGGCTCCCCCACGTCCGAGATCCCCGGCTACGGGGGCATCGACGGGACCATCCACGAGTTCGCGGTGAGCCCGCCCCACAGCGTCAACGAGGGCATGGCGGACCTGTTCGATGCCAATCACGACGGGTTCGCGGACCTTCTGGTCACCGACCCAGCGGCGTACGGCCACGGCCACGGCCTGTTCATCAACATGTGCGACTCGTCCGGGGAGTGCTGGTTCCAGCAGACCGACGACCCGGTCAATATGTACGGTTCCCTGCCCGTGGGCTCGGACTTCTGCTTGGACAACACGAATATCAATCCGCTGGATATCGATTCAGATGGAGTGGTGGAGTTTCTCCACATGCCCCACCTGATGAGCTACGACTACTTCAGGATAGAGCAGGAGCCCGTGTCGGACGGGATGGACTCGCTCTACGAGGGCTACTACTGGGAGCAGGAGGGGCCCTTCGGGGCCTCAGGTGTGGACCCGGAGATCGACTTCACGCGGGACGCGGACGAGATCCGGCTCCTGGACCTGAACAACGACCACATGGTGGACGTGGTGAAGACCTCGGGCACAAGGATGCGCCACTGGCTGAATCTCGGCCGCTGCGTCCGCCCCTCGGGCGAGACGGGCGAGGGCAAGTTCGGGACGCCCGTGTACGACGAGTACGGGGCCTGCACCGACTGGACCATCGCATCCATGGACTCCTGCGTGCTGCACAGGGGCTTGCCCAAGATGTTCTCGGACGGGGATCTTCGCCTGGCCGACATGAACGGAGACGGCCTGCAGGACATCGTCCATCTCAGAGACGGCGACCTGGCCTACTGGCCCGGCCGCGGCCCCGGCCTGTGGGGCGACGGGGGGGCATGCCCCGCGGGCACGTACGGAGACGACCGGGAGACGCTGATCGCGGGCATCTACTCCGAGCTGCGCCCCACCGTCCACAACGTCTACCTGTCCGACGTGAACGCCGACGGCCTGGCCGATGTGCTGCAGGTCCGCTTCGACGCAGTGGACATCTGGATAAACCAGGGGGGCACCGAGCTTCTCCCCCGCCACATCATCGACAAGA
>JBFYZU010000017.1:0-5311 GCA_041309365.1 Myxococcota bacterium | reverse complement strand
GCCGGTGGCGGACGTGTACTCGATGCCTCCATACGTGCAGTTCTCGCCCGGCGGCTCCGAGGCGGCAAAGACGGATTGCCCTTCAAGACCAGCCTCGCCGGTTGATCCGATGGGCCCGATCAGGCCCCGCGGTCCGATCGCGCCGGTAGGTCCCGCCGGCCCTGGATCTCCATCACAGACGTAATCGACGCCGGTGGCGGACGTGTACTCGATGCCTCCATACGTGCAGTTCTCGCCCGGCGGCTCCGAGGCGGCAAAGACGGATTGCCCTTCAAGACCAGCTTCGCCGGTTGCGCCGATAGGCCCGATCTCTCCTTGCGGCCCCATTGCCCCGGTAGGTCCCGCCGGCCCCGGATCTCCGTCACAGACGTAATCGACGCCAGTGGCGGACGTGTACTCGATGCCTCCACTGAGGCAGTTCTCACCCGGGGGTTCGAGAGCGGCGACGACCGACTGCCCGTCCGCCGGTTGTTCTTCGCACGCGGGCAGCAAGGATGAAAGGAAGAAAAACGCGCTGCTCTCTAGTATCGTTAGCATTCTCATATCGCTAGCTCCTGTTGTCGAGGATGATGCATTGGGCGTATGCACCCCCCAAGCAGTGCATCTTCCAGGCCACAGATGAAACGCATGCAAGTTCAGATGGTTACGTCGCGGGTCGTCAGGGAGGAGCCGGCATGCTCAATCAAGATGGAGTGATCTCTCCTTCATTTCGAAAGGCAGTGAAGGGCGTGCAACCGAGCGACAAATGGTGAGACAGGAGCATCGCCCACCAGACGACAGGTCGCCTTGCGGCGCCTGGGGCGTCGGCGTAGCGCAATCTTGCAGGCCTTGCCCGCGCGGCCGAAGCATGCTCGAATGGGCGGCTGGAACGCCCACGCATGCCGATAAAAAAGCCTCACTGGGGGACGAAGCTGCTGCACGGCAAGGTACCCGAGGGCACCTGCGACATGCGGGCGGATGTCTTCTCGCAGGTGGAGGCCGAGGTCGAGGGCGGCTACATGGAGACGCTCATCCACCTGGCGGCCGGGTTCCAGTTCCGCGAGAAGGGCATAGTCGAGCACCTGCGCCGCGTCTCCTCGTACGTGGCCATCCTCGCCTCGGAGCTCGGGCTGCCCGATCCGGAGGTGAATCTTTTCGCATGCGCCTCCGTGCTCCACGACGTGGGCATGGTCGACGTCCCGGACCCGATCGTGAACAAGGAGGGCGCCCTCTCCGTGACGGCCCAGAATCTGGTGCGCAGGCACACGGTTCTGGGCTGGGCGCTCCTCGAGGGGAGCGGCGTGCCTCTCCTGGACCAGGCCGCGATCCTCGCGCGCACGCATCACGAGTGGTTCGACGGGAATGGGTATCCGGACAGCCTGACCGGCGAGGCGATCCCGCTGGGCGCGCGCATCCTGGCGCTCGCCGACGTCCTCGACGCGCTCACGACCGAGCGCCCGTTCAAGGAGGCCTATCCCTTCGACGTCGCTCGCGAGATCGTGCGCTCACTGTCCAAGGTCCACTTCGACCCGCAGGTCGTGGACGCTATGGATCGCAGGTCCGGGGATTTCGAGGTCTGGTCCAAGGCGACGACCGGGGTGGCGAAGGCTTCACTCTCGGGGTTCAGGATCAGCGCGAGGGACCTGAACGATGGCAAGCTCTTCTCGATCACGCAGGGCGGTTACTTCTCGTGTCCCTACTGCAAGAACCTCCACGCTCGCAGCATCGACGTCTGCCCCGACACCGGCTCCTATCTGCGGGAGATCCACAAGCTCTCGGGGACCACGATCGACGGGAAGTACCGGCTGAAGGGCGCGCTCGGCGTGGGAGGCATGGGGACCGTGTACGAAGCCGAGCACCTGCTCATCGGCCGCAGGCTCGCGATCAAGCTCCTCGATCCCACGCTCGCCTGCGATCCGTCGGCGGTCGAGCGCTTCAGCAACGAGGCGCGCGTCTCCTCCACGGTCATGCACCCGAACCTCGTCGAGGTGACGGACATGGGCCGGACCGCCGGGGGCATCCCCTACATCGCCATGGAGTACCTGGAGGGCACGGATCTCTCGGTGCTGATCGAGAGGCACGAACGCTTGAAGACGATCACGGCCATCACGATCGTCCTCGAGATCCTGAGGACGCTGGAGGCGGTCCACGAGAGCGGGATCGTGCACAGGGATCTCAAGCCGGGGAACATCTTTTTGGCGAGGTCCGGCGATCATGTACAGGTTAAGCTGCTCGACTTCGGCATATCGCGCCTCCTCCAGCATGCCCAGCGTGTGGGACGGCTCACCCAGAAGGGGGCCGTCTTCGGGACGCCCCAGTACATGGCGCCCGAGCAGGCCCTCGGCCAGGAAGAGGTGGATCAGCGGGCCGACATCTTCACGATCGGCGAGATCCTCTACGAGATGCTGACGGGCCGGGTCGCGTTCGAGGGCAGCAACAACCTGGCGCTGCTGGCGGCCGTGATCAACGACGAGGTCGAGCCGCCGCGGGAGATCGTCGAGGACATGTCGCCCGAGATGGAGGCCATCATCTTGAGGGCCCTGGCGAAGGCTCCGGAAGATCGCTACCAGAACGCGCGCCAGTTCATGGTGCCCCTCGTGCAGATCGCGTCTTTGGACCCGAGGTTCGTGGATGGCGTGCTGCTCGACCTGCCGGACGATCGGGACGAGCAGGATGTCCTGAGCACCTTTGGCCCGGGCGTGGATGCCGGCCAGGAGGGGGGCGAGGTCGACCCTTCCCGCATGCCCCTGTGATTTCGTCACCTGGTACAACGAGGAGCACCTGCACGGCGCCATCGGCTTCGTGACCCACAGCGACCGCCACGAGGGGCCTGGATGTCGATATCCTCGACCGTCGCCGTGAGGTCTACGAGAAAGCCAGGCGACGCAGACCGGAAATCACGACTCCCGATTCTGGTTCACGGTTCGCCCAATCAAAACGAGCAGGTGTTCCATCGATATGAGCAAGGGGATGGGGCAAGCGAGCGAGCGACGATCGCAATCGAGGCCTTGTCAGCTATGACGACTGACCGGACCTCATTCACCCGGATAAGTGGTATCAATCCTCGATTTCTTCTTCTTGCCCTTCTTCTTGCCCTTCTTCTTGCCCTTGCCTTCGATACTGTCCTCGAGGTGGCCGCTCTCGCCGCTCCTGGCGATGTTGTCCTTTTCGTCCATACTCCCCACGCCGCTCCTGCCCTTGACGAAGATCGTCACCATCCCCGACGGCTGCGCTCCCTCGACAGCAGCGCTGGACCCGGCTTTTGATCCGGCGCTCGCCGCTCCCGCCGATTCATGCATCCGGACAGGAATGACGATGTCCGCGGTGGGTGGCACTGCTCGCCCACTGTCGAACAGTGCGCTTCGGTTGACGGCAAACAACGATATCGTCGAGGCCAGTACCACCGCGAGAATGACGGCCACGAGTGCTGCGCCGCGAACCTTGCTGCGGACGAAGCGCGGCAATGGCAGCGACAAAAGACCTTCACGGATGACCGGCGGGATCGACGGGTTCATGTCTATGGAGATCGCCTCGTCCATGATTGGCGAGACGCTCCTGTTCTCGAGTGACAGGACCGGCAGCACAGACCCATCCTCCGGGATGCCTTGTCGCGTCACGGCCGGAAACGAGCTCGATGAGCTCGATCGCCACGACGGATTCGCGCCGTACCGGCTCGGCCTGCTCGACATCTCGCCCGGGGACAGCTGGGCAGACGGCAGGATTTTGGCCTCTTTGACTTGCGACGACGAACGATACGGCATTAAATCTGCTGCCAGCTCGGTAGCGCTCGAGTGCCGATCGGCGCGTTCCCGGCTGATCGCCTTCATCACTATCTCGGCCAGCCCATCGGGTAGCTTTGTGCCGCGCCCAAGGATGGGGATCGGATCCACGGTCGCTATGGCGATGATCAGCTGGTTGTAATTATCGGCGGCGAAGGGCAGCTGCCCGGTGATCAACTCGTAGAGGACGACACCGACCGAGTACAGGTCCACTCGCTGGTCGAGGTCTCTGCGACCGCGCGCCTGCTCGGGAGAGATGTAGCTTGGTGTCCCGAACACCGCACCCGTGAGGGTGAGGTTGGACCGTTCCCGCCCGGGGTCGCTAAGGCGCGAGATCCCGAAATCCAGGACCTTCACCACGGGGTCCTGGCAGGGATTGCCCACTATGAGGATGTTCTCGGGTTTTATGTCGCGGTGGATGATCCCATGCTCGTGGACTGCGCGAAGCGCGTCGAGGATCTGGAGGACGATGTCGACGCTCCTGTCGACCGGCAGCTTTTCGCTGCTCGAGATGATTTCGCCCAGATCGAGGCCATCGAGGTACTCCATGACGATGTAGCGTTGCCCGCTGGGCGTCCTGCCCATGTCCAGGATGTCAACGATGTTCGGGTGTCCCACGGAGGCGGCAAGCTTCGCCTCGTTCTCGAACCGGGACACGACATCGGGACTTGCAGGTACCTGCTGGAAGAGCATCTTGATGGCGACCTGGCGACCGATGTGCGCGTTCTCGGACAGATACACCACTCCCATGCCACCCTGCCCGATCATCGGGCCGAGGATGTAGTTGTCGTCTATGGTCTCGCCTTCCATGCGCAGGACCCTGTCGATCATCAGCCCGGATACTGGACACCTGGACGTCGCGACGGTGTGTTCCCCGTTGCAGTGCGGGCAGTTGAACTTGAATGTCCTCCCGGAATCATCCAGCCTTTCGCCATGGAGCCGTACGTCCGCTTCCGTGCCGGCATCTATCTTTCGCGAAATCATGCCTCCTCCGTTGCCACACAGCAGGATGAACCGACCGGCCGGACCTCGTCCGGCGCCCGGAACGTGTTTTCACCTGAAGGACTGGCTCGTCGAACGACGTTTCCGATCGGTATGTGGTCAGTGTATTCCGCAAGAAGCATGCCACGATGACCATGGCGGATACGTCACGGTGTCCATGCCAGAAACCCCATCGTTGCGTCATGACCCGCCTCACCGCCATGTCGAGGTGATCGTAAAGAACGCAATCGGCTCGTTGGCGGACGTGAGGACGGCGACGTTCGACGCATCGGACAGGATCCGCCGCACCCGATCGCGCAGCAGGCGTGCTCGGGGCTCACGACCATGCGTCCATCGAGCAGATCATCGGGGACGACCGAGCCCGCGCGGTCGTTCACGCTGCTCGGCGCTCGTATCGATGGTGCAATCCTCCGAGGATGGGGAATGATCGGTCCGTGTCAGCCGAGGTCGGCATCTCGCCTTTTGTTCCAGCACGCCAAGTCGATGCCGCAAGGCCATGTTCGAAAGGGCCCAGGGTCCGGGTGTCTTTGATCGCCGACCAGAATGCCCTC
>JBFYZU010000016.1:0-20657 GCA_041309365.1 Myxococcota bacterium | reverse complement strand
CTCGCCGAACACGATCTCCTCGGCCACACGGCCGCCCAGCAGGGACGCCACCTTGGCCATGAGCTCGCTGCGTCTCATCAGGTAGCGGTCCTCCGTGGGCATCTGCATGGTGTAGCCCAGCGCGGCCAGGCCTCTCGGCACGATGGAGATCTTCTCCACCTTGTCGGCGCCCTTGACGAACTCGGCCACCAGGGCGTGGCCCACCTCGTGGTGCGCCACGATGAGCTTCTCCTCCTCGGTGATGATCCGGCTCTTGCGCTCCAGGCCCGCCACCACGCGCTCCACGGCCTCGTTGAGGTCCTCCTGCGTCACCTTCTCGTGATCGCGCCGCACCGCGAGCAGTGCCCCCTCGTTGACCACGTTGGCCAGCTCCGCTCCCGCGAACCCCGGCGTGCGGTTGGCGAGCTGAGCGAGATCGACCTCCTTGGCCATGTCCACCTGCCTGGCGTGCACCTTGAGGATCGCGAGACGTCCCACGCGATCGGGCCTGTCGACGAGGATCTGACGGTCGAACCGGCCCGGCCTGAGAAGGGCCACGTCCAGGATCTCGGGGCGATTCGTGGCGGCCATGATGATCACGCCCTTGGCCGAGTCGAACCCGTCCATCTCCACGAGCAGCTGATTGAGCGTCTGCTCGCGCTCGTCGTTTCCCGAGACCATGCCGATTCCACGGCTCTTGCCGAGGGCGTCGAGCTCGTCGATGAACACGATGCACGGGGCGTGCTTGGAAGCCTGCTCGAACAGGTCCCTGACCCGCGACGCACCCACACCCACGAACATCTCCACGAACTCGGAACCCGAGATGGAGAAGAACGGCACCCTGGCCTCTCCGGCCACGGCCCTGGCCAGCAGGGTCTTGCCCGTTCCGGGCGGACCGACCAGGAGCACGCCCTTGGGGATCCTCGCGCCGAGGCGAGTGAAGCGCTTGGGCTCGCTCAAAAACTCGATGATCTCCTTGAGCTCCTCCTTGGCCTCGTCCACACCCGCAACGTCCTCGAAGTTCACCTTGACGTCGTGCTCGCCGTGGATCTTGCTCTTGCTCTTGCCAAAGCTCAGGGCGCTGCTGGCGCCGGCACCCATCCGGCGGAACATGACGCGCCACATCCAGATGATGAGCACCAGGGGAAGAAGCCCGTAGAGCACGAGAGGCAACCACGAGGAGGAGTCGCGGGCCCCTTTGTAACGCACCTCGTTCTGCTCGAGAAACGACACGAGGTCCTCGTCCGAGTCCTTGATCCTCGTGATGGTGAAGGGCACGCCTTGCGCAACCTCCTTGCCCTTTCCCTTTCCGGTCGCGGCCAGATCGCCGTCGCCGTCAGCCTGCGCCCCCTCGGGCAGAAGCTTGCCCGAGATCTCGTCAGCCCCGATGGTGACATCCTCGACGCGGCCCTGCCGGACCCACTCGCGAAACTCGTCGTACCGATGCTCGTTGCGGTTCGACATCAAGAAGTAGCGCACCGCGAGAAATACCATCACGATGAGGATCGCCCACAGGCCTATGCTCGAGAGGTTCTTTCCGCTGAACCATCCACCCTGATCGGGAGCATTCTTGGGATCGTTTGCCATGACTACCTTTCGGGTAGCATAACCACCCTGCCGATTCGATCAACACCCGCCAGGGACACTCACGACCTTCCGAAGGCGAGCTGGCCGCAGGCCGCGAGGATGGCGTGTCCACGGCGCTGCCTGACGAACGTTGCGAGCCCGGATCCACGCAGGATCGTGGCATATTTCTCAACCACGTCCTGGTCTGGCGGAGAGTGATCGAGGCCCTCGAATGGATTCAGGGGAATGAGGTTGACCCGGCACCTGAGCCCCCTGAGCGCCGCAGCCACCAGTCGGGCCTGGCCGGGTGAATCGTTGAGCCCCATGACGAGCACGATCTCGACGGTGAACTTCTCCCTCGCCGGCAGGGGATACTCTCGAAGAGCCGCGAGAGCGGGCCCGGGGTCGGGCAGCACTCCCTTGCCGACGAGCTGTGCCCTCACCTCGGGATCCGCGGAGTGCAGGCTCAGCGCCAGGCCCACGCGTCCTTCGAAGTCCTCCGCGAGCCTGCGGATGCCACGGACGCGGCCCACGGTGGAGACCACGATGCGCCTGTGCGCCATGGCCAGGCCTTGCTCGTCGGTGAGGATGCGGATGGCCGTGGCCACGGCCTCGTAATTGTCCATCGGCTCGCCGATCCCCATGAAGACGATGCGGGAAGGCGGGTGGGCACGCGGATCGGCGGCCCGGGCGGCGTGCGCCTGCGCCACCACCTCTGCGGCGTCGAGGTTGCGCCTGAATCCCTCGGCGCCCGAACGGCAGAACATGCATCCCACGCGGCATCCCACCTGCGTGGAGATGCACAGGGTGGTGCTCGTCGTCTCCGCTTCATCGTCCTTGGGCAGGACCACGGCCTCTATCCCGTAACCGTCCGCAAGCCCCAAAAGCAGCTTGACGGTGCCCTGGTCGTCCTCGACCCTGTCAATCACTCTGGGCTCGGACATGTCCAGCCAGGCCCCCAGATCCTCTCGCAGCCCAAGGGGCAGGTCCGTCATCGAGGCAGGGTCCAGGACGCCGGCCGCGTGCACCCACGAGAACAGCTGGTTGGCCCTGTACCCTCTCACTCCGCGGCCCTCGAAGATCTCTCGAAGCATGGCCCTCGGCAGGCCCAGGACCCAGGGTTTCGGTTCGTCCAAGACGGGCAAGACATGGCTCCTCATCCACCCGGGTTGACTCGAACAGGGCATCGGGTAGAAGTTCGACCTTTCCTGTATATACTATACGGGGCGGAGGCGACCAGGGCCGCAGGCCTGCAGGAGAGCACCATGAAGAGCTTCGATCTATACGCGACGAGCCTGACGCTCGTCTGCCCGGCCATCCTCGCCGTCGCCTGCGCGAAGACGGATCCGGGCGAGGTGTACTGGGACACGGGATACGACCCGGGGTACGACACGGGCGCTGACACTCAATACGATCCCGGATTCGACACGGGATACGACCCATCCATCGAGCCCACGGTGGATCCGTCCGTGGACACGGTCACCGACACATCGGCCGATACCATCACGGACACGGCCGTGGACACGGGCACCTGCCCCGAGACTCCCTGCGGTCTCATCCCCCAGTGCGGCTGCCCGGCCGGCCAGAAGTGCAGCCTCGTCGGCACGGCCCGTTCCTGCGTGGCGGCCGGCTACGGCACCAGGGGAAGCTCGTGCACGGCGGACTCGGACTGCGCCGCGGGGCTCATCTGCCTGGAGCTGTTCACCGGTGAGGGGGCCTCGGAGGCTGCCTGCTACCCGTTCTGCAGCAGCGAGACCGAGTGTCCCGGCGACGCGGCCGTGTGCTGGGAGGCGTTTTTGGGCCTGACCGACAGGATCTGCACCCTGGGCTGCAACCTGGTCACGAGCGCGGGCTGCCCGTCGGGAACCAAGTGCCTGCTGCTCACGTTGCCGGCCCCTTACAACATGAACATCACGGACTGCACTGCCGACGCGGGATCGGGCATCCTGGGCTCCTTCTGCACGGTGGAATCGCATTGCGGCCCCGGCTATTTCTGCGGCTCCGCCTCGGGAACCGACGAGTGCATCGGCTACTGCACCATCTCACCCTACGATTCCTGCGCCTTCGGCTGCCGGCAGTTCGTGGACGCCTCGTCCATGCCCGTGACCCTGTACTTCGACGGCACGTCCTACGGTTACTGCTACTGATGGCGGTGAACGCGAGGCGCCCATGAGAGCGGTGGTCCAGCGCGTGTCGAGCGCATCGGTGTCCGTGGGAAACGAGGCCGTGGCGTCCATCGGCAAGGGGATTTTGGTGTACCTCGGCGTGCAGCAGAAAGACGCTGCCACAGACAGCGAGTACATGGCCCGCAAGGTGGCCGGCCTGCGGGTGTTCGAGGACCAGGGAGGCGCCATGAACCTCTCGGTCGAGGACGTGGGCGGCGAGGTCCTCGTCATCAGCCAGTTCACCCTGCTGGCCGACTGCAGGAAGGGCTGCAGGCCGTCGTTCACCGATGCCATGGCCCCGGACCAGGCCAGAGAGCTCTACGACGGGTTCGCCCACGCCCTGCGGAGCCGGGGGCTCGGTGTCGGGACCGGACGCTTCGGGGCCATGATGGACGTGGCCAGCGTGAACCAGGGCCCGGTGACCGTGCTACTGGACTCCCGCAAGCTCTTCTGAGCCCTCTCCCGACAGGTGCTTTTTGGATCGGCCCTCGAGCCGCAGGCTACAATCCGGATCATGAACGATCGAAAACCCTTCCAGCGGGGGGCAGGATTGGCCTTGCTCCTCGTCGTGCCGGGCATTGCGGCACTGGCCGGCTGCGGCAGCCGCGCCGGCTCCACGGAGACGCACAACGCGGCCATGGCGAGGCTGGACCTCGTGGAGAGCGAGGGAGTGGAGCAGGCCAAGGCGCTCGTGGAGATGTCCAAGCGCATCACCGAGCTCGAGAACCTCGTGCTCAAGCAGACCAACGACCTGAAGAAGATCAAGGCCGAGATCGGCACGAAGCCCAAGACGCTCGAGCCCATGCCCGTGGCGGCCGAAACGACCCAGGGCGATCAGGACTGGGACAGTGCGCCCATCGTGGCCACCTCGGAGTACGGGCAGCAATGGGCACCAGAGGACGAGAGCGACGAGGAGCCACGCCCCTTGCTCCAGATCTACGGGACGCCCGAACCGGATCCCCAGGACCAGGGGGCCGGCACATCGGGTACGGGATCCCCGCTCACGCCGGCGGCTCTTTTCACGGACGGCTCCGGGCTCGGCGGGCTCGTGTCCATGACGCTGCCTCCACTCGCGACCAGCCTGCCCAAGGTGGACGACGCGGTTGGATCGACGGGCCCGGGTGCGATCACCCCCGAGGTGAAGGCCGTCGATCCGTACGAGCAGGGGATCATGAAGTACGAAACCAAGGAGTGGTCGAGCGCCATCCTCTACTTCGACATCTACCTGAAGCACCAGCCCAAGGGGAACAAGGCGCTCGATGCGCTGTTTCTCAAGGCAGAGTCACTCTACCAGATGGGCAAGTACCTGGACGCCATCGGACAGTTCGAGCTGGTGCTGGAGCGCTATCCGAAGAGCGGAAGGGCCGCGAGCGCCATGCTGCGCATCGGCCGTTGCTACGAGAAGCTCGGCGACAAATCCAAGGCGAAGTCCATCTACCAGGATCTGATCCTGGGCTTCCCGGGCACGAGCCAGGCCGACAAGGCGGGCAAGCTCGTCTCGGCGCTCGAGTGACGAGGAGGTACGTCATCATGCAAAGAACATCTTTGCTCGCGGCGGCCCTGGCGGGGCTGCTGGCGTCCGGCCCGGCCCTGGCGCAGGAGGAGGGTGGAGGTGGGGGCACCGACGAGGGTTCCGTGGGCGAGATCGACTACAGCGCCGAGCTCGACTACACGGGGGCCGAGGACGCCATCTTCGACGAGGAGTCTTTCTCGAACACCGAATCGCAGCTGCACGTTGGTCAGGGGTCGAAGGGCCAGGGCTACGCGTCGTACCTGCACATGGGCACCGTGCAGCTGGGCGGACCCGCCCAGGGCGGGTACCAGGGCGGCGGGGTCCCTGCCCAGTACGTGGTGCAGCCGGGCGACACCCTCCTGGACATCGCGGCGCGCTTCTTCGGCAACCCCGACCTGTGGCCCGAGATCTGGAGCATCAACCCGGACATCACCAACCCCAACTGGATCTACCCGGGCCAGCTCATCGTGCTGCAGAAGCAATCGCTGACCCCGCAGGTGGACGAGCAGGACAAGCCCAAGGTCGTCTTCGCCACCAAGTGGAAGCCCGGCACGGTCGTGTTCCGCAACCCAGGGTTCGTGGACGAGGAGATCGAGGAGGCCTCGGGCGAGATCGTCAGCGCGTTCGCCGAGACCAAGTACCTCTCGCACCTCAACACCGTCTACATCAAGTACGAGGAGGGAAAGGCGCCCGGGATCGGCGCCACGGCCACCGTGTACAAGATCGAGAAGGACGTGAAGGATCCCAAGAAGAAGAAGAAGACGTACGGAAAGCTCGTCAAGATCCTCGGTACGGTGAAGGTCAACCAGGTGGACGAGGAGCACCGCCTGGCCAAGGCCACGATCACCGAGTCCATGTACCCCATCGAACGCGGCGACCTCGTGGGACCCATGAAGTGGAAGCTCGCGGTGGTGGCTCCAGTGGCCGCCTCTCTGGACCTGGAAGGCAAGATCATCGAGAGCTACGACCCGATAACGAACCTGGGGTCCCAGCACGTCGTCTTCGTCGACATCGGCTACGAGGATGGCGTGGTGGAAGGCAATCATCTGTACATCGTCCGCAAGGGCGATCCCTACATGAAGAGCCTCGACAAGAAGGACGGTGACCCCGACCTCCCCTGGGAGACCATCGGCAAGGCCATCGTGCTCGAGTCGCTCAAGAAGACAGCCACCTGCCTCCTGGTCGAGAGCGAGTGGGACGTGCAGGTCGGGGACAAGGTGGAGCTGCGCAGAGGTGAGTGATGAAAAGCCGCCTGCGTTCCCTGGCACCCCTGCTCATGCTGCCGGTCATGGTGGCCGCGGCAGCGGTCGAGCCCACGGGCATGTTCAAGAAGATCATCGCCAAGCACGGCACCTACCTCGACAGCCTCGATCCCATGCCGTGCGGTGGCTCGACCTTGAGCGATGATGACGAGATCACCATCAAGCAGTGGTTCGAGCGTGTAGCCCTCTGGCCCAACTTCCGCCACATGTACCCCATGGGCGACTGGGACACGGACGTGTCCTCCTGCCGCGTGCCCCGTGACGAGGCCGAATGCCTCGAGGCGCTGGATCGAGCCGGTGTGCCGTACGAGCGACTCGAAGGTGTAAAGGACGTGTTCGTACCGGTGCGCGTGACGGGGCCTGTCTCTGGGGTGACCTTCGTGACGAGCGGGGACCTGATCATGGAGTGCGAGATGGCGGCCACGCTTCCCGCTCTGGCCGAGATCCTCGTGGCCCAGCAGATCACCTCCGTGGGCGTGCTCTCTGCCTACAGGCCTCAGTCCACCTACTCGTTCCACTCCCTGGGGCTGGCCCTGGACTTCAACTGGCTCAAGAGCGAGAAGTTCAAGCGTGCCATGTGGTTGAAGATAGACTACCAGCAGACGCCGGACGAGCACACCTGCTCCGCCAAGCTCACCACACCCATGGCGAAGACTCTCAAGGCGGTTGCCTGCGACATGTGGGAGAGCAAGCTCTACAACACCGTGCTGACTCCCAACTACAACGAGGGCCACGACAACCATTTCCACGTGGATCTGAGGCCCGGAGACAACCGGTTCTTCATCCGCTGATACGGCATCGCCCGCAGGGTCGTTGTCACGACATGCCCGTTCTGATAGCTTCGGCCCGGTGATGGATCCACCCAGGCGCAACCTGGCTCTCGCTCTGGCGCTTTTGCCCCCGGTGCTCATGGCGGCAACGTGCGGCGGCAAGCGGGCGGACAAGACCGATGTCATGCAGCCGACGGTGTTCTTGCACAAGGCCGACGGAGGCAAGGTGCGGGTGAGCGTGGAAGTGGCCCGTACGCCGGAGGAGCGTCAACTGGGCCTGATGCACCGCACCGGCCTGGACAAGGGCTCGGGCATGATCTTCATCTTCGACAAGCCGGAGATCCAGAGCTTCTGGATGAAGAACACCCTGTTCTCGCTGGACATGATCTTCATCGATGCCGACCTCACCGTCGTGGGTGTGGTGGCAGACACGGTCCCTCTGTCGCTGACACCGTGCAGAGTGGACGGGCCGTCGCAGTACGTGCTCGAGGTGGAGGCCGGCTTCGCGGCACGTCACGGCATCGGGCCAGGGACACGTGTCACGTTCAGCGGATTTTACAACCCGGGTTCCGGATGACACGAGACCACAGGAGGAGATGGATGACACACGACGCATCGCTCCGGGCGATCATCATGATGGCCACGGCCGCAGCGTTTCTCGGTACAGGGTGCAAGGGCAAGGACGAGGCCAGAAAGGCCGCCGAACCCGTGACCGAGACCGTGGTCGAGGACCGGTTCGAGACCGACGGCGAAAAAGGGCCCAGGCTTCGGCCCAGCGCCAGCGACCTCGAGAAGCTCTTCGAGGACCCTGCCTGCCCGGAGCCGGACGGTCCGGATCCGCTGGCAGGTCAATTCACCCTCGAGCAAGCCCTGGATGGCCTGGAAAAGCCCCAGGACGCGGGCAACCCGAAAGCCGTGATCAAGACGAGCCGTGGCAACTTCACCTGCGAGCTCTTCGCAGACAGCGCCCCACGGACAGTGGCCAACTTCATCGGCCTCGCCAGGGGGCTTCGGGACTGGTGGAACCCCCGAACGTGCCAGTGGGTCCGCAAGCCCTTCTACGATGGGCTCATCTTCCACCGGGTGATCCCCAACTTCATGATCCAGGGCGGCTGCCCGCTCAGAAACGGCGGGGGCAATCCCGGATACACTTTCGACGACGAGATCGACACGAGCCGGTCCCATGACAAGGTGGGCATCCTGAGCATGGCCAACGCCGGCAAGACCCCCGAGGGCAAGGGGACCAACGGCAGCCAGTTCTTCATCATCGACAGCTGGGAGGACGAGAAGGGCCCGCCAACGAGGCTGGACGGCAAGCACAGCATCTTCGGCATCTGCTCGCCTGCGAGCCTGATCTTCCAGATAGCACGCACCCCGTCGACGGGTTGCGTGGTGGACAAGGTCTCGGGCAAGTGCGGCCCCGGGTCGAATCGACCGCTGGAGGACGTGGTCATCGAGACCATATCAATCGGCTATTTTTGAAGTGCGAGGGCCAGCCAATGGCAAACGACACCCGGGACGGCAAGGACCATCCAACCGATCCGCTCATCGGGGACAGCCCCGCTTCGGACGGGGAGGGTGACCAGACCGAGCAGGAGAGGTTTCACAGGCTCTTCGGCGAGAAGCTCTTGCCCGAGATCCTGCGGCGCGGCATCGAGTCCGGAATGGATACCTTCGCGCGATCGGACCGGGGAGTGCGCAAGGTGCTCTCCGACCTCAAGCTCCGCAGGGAGCTGACCAACTACTTCTTCCACCAGATCGACGAGACGAAGAACGCCGCACTTCGCGTGATAGCCAGGGAGGTCCGCGAGTTTCTGGAGAGCACCAATCTCGAGCAGTCCCTGTACTCGGTGCTCACGTCGCTGGCCTTCGAGGTCCGCACGGAGGTCCGTTTCGTGCCCACCGATGACGGCCCGCTCAAGCCAGTGGTCAAGAGCAAGGTGCAGGGCAAGAGGCCAGAGAACGAGCGCTCCAAGAATGGCAAAAGTCGCAAACGCGCCCGGGGCACGAGGCCAGGGACGAAGAAACCCGCCTGAGAAAGACGTCCCCGACCGTCAGCCTGCCACCTTGATGAGCGACTCCAGGTCCTTTTCGAAATGGGATCGGGAATCTCCCTCGACGACATCGCAGATCCTGATGCGCTGCATCTCGAGTCTCACGACGTTGTACAGGCGAGCCCACACGGCGCGCGTGTCGCACGTGGCCGACCGCGAGCAGTTCGGGCAATCCGTGACCAGGCATTCCATCGGGGGGCGACCCTCGCCCACCGCATCGATGATGTCCCAGGCAGTGAGCGTTTCGGGGGTCCTGTTGAGCACGAACCCGCCGCCGGGACCCTTCCGGCTCCTGAGGATCCCGCGATCGCGGAGCATCAGGAGAATCCGCTCGAGGTAGTAGCGGGGGATCTCCTGTCTCCTGGCAATGTCCGATCTTCGCACCGCGCCTCCATCCTGGTAACGCGCGATGTCGAGGATGGCCCTGAGGGCATACCTGCTCTTGGTGGTGATCATGCGGCTGCCTCGTCGGGTCGGCCACACATGGCCGGTCACAAGACCATAGGAACCAGACGAAAGAGTGTCAACCACCTGCTGCACCCCACGCGCGGATCGGTCGCCGTTGATCCGGTCCATCGACCCGTGCCATATTGGCGCCATGCACGAGTTACATCAGGGTGCCCTGCCCATCCGGGTGGTCACCGGTGCCCAGAGGGTGGACGTGAAGAGGGCCTTCACGTGCCTGTTCAAGCAGCAGGGATGGGTCAAGACGGCCGCTCTTGGCGCGCTGTTCATGTTCATTCCCATGGTAGGACCGATAGCGTTCCAGGGCTACACGACCAGACTGCTCAAGCATCTCGTGGTGACCGGTGACGACATGAACCTTCCGCGGCTCGACGGATTCGGCGAGCTGATGGGCATCGGAATGATGCCGTTCGTTCTGGGAATGATCTGGACCTTCCCCCTGATATTCGTCGTGTACTTCCTGATGGGGCTGGCGGGCCTCGCGGTGGTGGTCGTCATGATGGGTTCGGCAGCGCTGCTCAACGCCATGGGACTGAGCCCGGACGTCACCGCGGCCGTGACCATGGCCCTCACGATCCTGGCCAGCATCGTCGCCGTGATCCTGCTCTACGTGGCCGTCATCCTGCTGTCCTATCCGCTCCAGGCCATCAACACGTTCGTGGAGCTCACGGGCAAGCTGGAATACGCGTGGAAGTTCTCCTTCCTTCGCGATTACCTGCGTCTGCTCGGGCCGGAATACCGTCGTGGCTTCGTGGGCATGATGATAGGTAACATGTTGCTCGTCACATTGGTCTTGCTCGTCTCGCTGATCACCCTGGGCATCGGCTATTTGCCGGCGCTCATGGCGCTGGTGGTGTGCATGGGCGTGGCCGGCTCGCACCTCAGGTCCCAGCTCTACCGCATCTACCTGGCCCGGGGCGGAGAGCCCGTTCCCATGGACCCCAGGATGTAACCCCGGGCTCGCTCCCCCAATCGCACATCCAGGCCAGCGAACAGGCCCGGGCCTGTCTTGCCTTGACCCCGGGCGGCCGCGGCCTATTATGGGCGTGGAAGCGCTCGAGGTCTGGTGACCTCCGCGGTCTTCAAAACCGTACGTGGCGGCAGGCTCGACCGTACCGCCAGGTGGGTTCGATTCCCATGCGCTTCCGCCGGAGAGATCTCAGTTGAGGTCTTCGCGCAGCCTGTGCCGACCGCGGTGCAGACGGCTCATGAGAGTGCCGATGGGGCATCCCATCTCGGTGGCCGCCTCTTGATACGATAGGCCCTGCACGTCGCACAGCATGACCGCCTCGCGGAACGTCTCGTCCAGACCGCGCATGGCGCGCTCCAGATCGAAACGCATGCTGGGTCGAGGACGGGGTGCCCTGGATTCCATGGCATCCAGATCCGCAGGATCCATGGGTATCAGGCTGCGGCGGGCGTTTCGACGGCACCAGGAAGCGAAGGTGTTGTGCAAGATGGTGTGGACCCACGATCTGGCCCGCGAGGGATCCTCGAGCTGATCCACGGCGGCCAGCGCCTTGAGCAGGCTCTCCTGCACCAGATCCTCGGCATCGGCCGTGTCGCCCGTCAGCCTCATGGCCCTCCGGAGAAACTCGTCTCGAAGGGGGAGCACGTGGCGCTCGAAGACCAGCCGCCCGGCCTGCCTGCTCGGGCTTCGTGGTCTCTCTGGTTTCTGGTTCTGAGCCATCCGGTCATCCATCTGCTGCCACCCTGCAACGCAAACCACATGCCACTGCTTCGACGAGTACTGGCACCCATCTATCACCAATGAATACAGATGGTTGAGATTGGGGGCCACGCGCGGGAGACCATGCCGATCACAACAAGATTCACAAGCGTCGAGCCGCTCCCTGACAGCGGTGTCATAGCTCCCGGGATCCACTGTAACCGGGGATTACAGTGTGGACACAATCCATTTCCTCTCGGCGGCTCCAAGTTGACATGCCGGAAAACCCGTGATACCCATCCATACCCCGGATGACGGGTATGCCCAGGTAGCTCAGTACGGTAGAGCGAGGGACTGAAAATCCCTGCGTCGGTGGTTCAATTCCGCCCCTGGGCACCGAGGTTCTTTCGCCGTTCCCGGACGAGGACGCATCTTCGACCGATCCGGCGATCCCGGAGCCTCGACTTCGCATCCACGTGGTCAGCCCTGCAGTCGTCGCACGGCTTTCAGGATGGCCAGGATCCTCTCCGGGACAGGGGCCAGGACGACCCGCGACACGGGCACGCCGATCTCCGTGTAGACGCTTTCGAGGAGATCCCCGAGCTTCACCGAGTCTGCCCGGCTGGAGGTCCGTCCCGAGGATCGTCTCCGGTCGAACACGTCCAGGGTGTCGAGCACGAACGCGTGCTCGTAGCGACTGGCCAGTGCGTGTTCGACCAGGGCGCGCGGAGGATCGAGCCTTGCATTGCGAAAATAGGCGATGCCGTCTGCGATGCCTCGATCGAGGAACACGAGGTCTTCGCCGGGCGCCAGCGAGGCCTGCCGCTCGAGCTGGAGGTCGAGCACCATCCGCTGGAAGCCGGCCAGGTTGTTCGATCGCCAGGTCCTCTGACCCTCGGCGCCCATGGAGGCGTTGAGCCTCTCTATCACGTCGATGGCGGCCTCGGGCACCGTGCGATGGCCCGCGGCCGCGAGTGCCGTGACCAGGGTGGTCTTGCCGGAGCAAGGGCCGCCTGTCACCACCAGGAGCCGAGGTCGACCCGGATCCGGGATCCGCTCGCCCAGGTCAGCCTCCTTCCCAGCTCACCGACAGGACACCATCTATCGAGCACATCTTCTTGACGAGGTCGTGGGACTGGAAATCCTGCCTGCACTTGACGAAGAAGCACAGCGACGTCTGCGCTTCCGACTTCACCTCGGAGGTCCTCAGGTCGAGCAGAGTGGCGCCGTCCTCGTGGAGCAGGCCCCTGACCTGCGCGAGCGCCTCTGGCGACCTGTCCGCGTCGACTTTCACGACGATCCTGCGGTAGACCCCCGAGCGGAACCTGAGCTCCAGGTAATGCAGGGCCCCGAGCACGATGAGCGCCAGCGCCGTGGCCAGCACGGACAGGACGTAGTGCCCCTGGCCGATGGCGATGCCCAGGGCCGCCACGAACCAGATGCACGCGGCCGTGGTGACGCCACGCACGATGTCGCCGAGCTTGAGCACGACACCGGCTCCGAGGAAACCGATCCCCGTGACGATGCCCGCGGCGATGCGGCCCGGGTCCACCCTCACCACGGCCTCTCCGGGACCGCTGTAGAACTGCATGGGGAGCTCCGTGGAGACAATCATGATGATGGTCGAGCCGAGGCAGACGATGATCATGGTCCTCAGGCCCGCGGCGCGGCCACGGTGCTCGCGCTCCAGCCCGATCATGCCACCGAGGACGATGGCAAGCCCCATGCGCACGAGGACCTCGATGCCCAGGCCTTCGGTGAAGGCGGCGAGGATGTTCTCCATGCCTGCGAATTCTAGCGGCCCTGGCCGCGCCCGTCCACAATCATGGGTGCATCGAGTGTCGACAGCCGGGCCGGACGGCGCTATAGCTCTGGTCAGGCGCTTTCACGCGAAGGAAGGTGAAGCATGATCCACTACAAGGAGCTCGGCCTGGTCGGCACGAAGGACCTGTTCGCAAGGGCCATGGCGGGCGGATACGCCATCCCTGCCTACAACTTCAACAACCTCGAGCAGCTGCAGGCCATCATAACGGGATGCAGCGAGACGCGCAGCCCCGTCATCCTGCAGATCTCCAAGGGCGCACGGCAGTACGCCAACCAGACGATGCTCGTGCACATGGCCAGAGGGGCAGTGGAGATGGCCAGACAGATATCGGACCCTGCCATCCCCATCGTGCTGCACCTGGATCACGGAGACTCGTTCGATCTGTGCGTTTCCTGCATCGAGTCGGGTTTCTCCTCGGTCATGATCGACGGTTCCCACCTGCCCTACGACGAGAACGTGGCGCTCACGCGCAAGGTGGCCGACTTCGCCCATCGACACGACGTCTCCGTGGAGGGCGAGCTGGGGGTTCTCGCCGGCATCGAGGAGCACGTGAAGGCCGACAGGTCGCTCTACACCCGTCCCGAGGAGGTGCAGGACTTCGTCGCGCGCACCAGCGTGGACAGCCTGGCCATCTCCATCGGCACTTCCCACGGAGCGTACAAGTTTCCACCGGACATCGAGGTCCCGCCTCTGCGCTTCGACATCCTCGAGCAGGTCGAGGAGAGGCTTCCCGGATTTCCCATCGTGCTGCACGGAGCTTCCAGCGTGATCCCGGAGTACGTGGAGATGATCAACGCGCACGGAGGCAAGATGACAGGCGCTCGCGGCGTGCCCGAGGATCAGCTTCGCCGGGCGGCCGCCTCGGCGGTGTGCAAGGTGAACATCGACAGCGACGGCCGTCTCGCCATGACCGCCGTCATCCGCGCCGAGCTCGCGAGAGATCCCAAGAACTTCGACCCTCGAAAGTACCTCGGCGCGGCACGCGCCGAGCTCGTCAAGCTCATCAAGCACAAGAACGAGAAGGTGCTCGGCAGCGCCGGGCGCGCCTAGCAGACGAAGACGTAGTCCACTCCCTCGTCGAGGCCCATCGGATCGAGCTGGGCACGCACCTCGTCTCGCCGCGTGTTGGGGCCCTTCTGACCCACGGCCACGATGACCAGGGCCCGCTCGATGCCCGGCAGATCATGGACCGGCCGGACGCTGACGCCATCGATCCGCTTGCCCAGGCGGCCGGGGGCCACGTCCAGGAGCGCGGCCACGGGAACTTTAGCCGCGCAAAGCTTTCGCAGCCACATCTTGCCGTGATGACCGGCACCCTGCACCACGACGGGAGGCCGAAAAGCCAGGGTCGTCTGCAACAGGTGGTGCATCTTGATGCGCGCCATGGCCTTCACGCCGAATCCTCCGGTCACCGTCGTCCTCGTGGGATGCACGCGCACCCGCACGAGAGGGTCGGACAGGTTGGCGAGCCTCACGCCTCGCCGCAGGAGCCGCAGCCACAGGTCGTAGTCCTCGGGCCAGGCGGTAGAGTCGTGCCGGTCCACGAAAGGCTCGAGCCGGGCACTGGCCTCGCAACGGTAGAGATGGCGTTGCAGAAGCCCACGTCTCGCCAGCACGCTGGAGTGGACGAGCGGCGACTCCACGAGACAGCCCTTCACGACGAGATCGTGGCTCGTCAGCGTCGCCACCCACCCGTGGTAGGCGTCCAGGCCCGGCGTGGGCGCATCCGAGATGGTCCGCGCCGACGTTCCGAGCACTCCCAGGTCGGGCTCGGACAGCATCCTCTCGAGCTGGGTCTCGAGCCTGCCCGGCTCGCAGACATCGTCGGCGTCCATGCGGGCCACCAGATCCGCGCGCGCCGCCCGGACTCCGTGGTTGAGGGCGTCCACGATCCCGCGGCCGGGCGAGTCGAGAACGCGCATCCGGGTATCGGCCTTCGCCATCAGGCGCAACAACTCCAGCGATCCATCGCTCGAACCGTCGTCGATGGCCAGAAGCTCGAGGTCACCCCAGGTCTGCGCGAGCACGCTCTCGACGGCCCAGCCAAGGTACGCGACGGCATTTCGAACCGGCATGATCACGGAGATCGAGGGCACCACGCGAGGCATCCTAGCAGATCGACACGACGTGTCGATGAACGATGGCTCGGCTCGACGATCTTCCACCTCCCGGTGTGCTCTGGTATTGTCCGGCAGACGAGGAGGTGACCATGACACGACCCTCATGCCTGCTTGTGGCGTCACTCGTGATGCTCGGCGCCGTGACGTCGGCGCGCGCAGCCAGCGCCGACGAGGGGATGTGGACCTTCGACAACCCACCCGCGAAGAAGCTCGACGAGGACCATGGGTTCTCCCCGGACCAGTCGTGGTACGACCACGTCCGCCTCGCCTCGGTGCGGTTCAACAACGGAGGCAGCGGGTCATTCGTCTCGGGCAAGGGCCTGGTGATGACGAATCACCACGTCGGCCTGGACTGCATCCAGAAGTTGAGCAGCGAGACCTCGGATCACGTCGAGAACGGCTTCATCGCCTGGACCATGTCCGAGGAGCGCCGCTGCCCCGATCTCGAGCTCAACGTGCTCATCTCCATGGACGACGTGACCGCTCGCATCGACAAGGCCATCTCCGGAGTGGATCTCGACCAGCAGGCAAAGGCCCGCAAGGAGGAGATGGCCAGGATCGAGAAGGAGTGCAGCAGTGAAACCGGCCTGCGCTGCGACGTGATCACGCTCTACGGAGGGGGGCAGTACGTCCTTTACCGCTACCGCAAGCACACGGACGTGAGGCTGGTGTTCGCGCCGGAGCAGCAGGTGGCCTTCTTCGGAGGCGACCACGACAACTTCACCTACCCGCGCCACGACCTGGACGTGGCACTGTTCCGCGTCTACGAGAAAGATGCGCCATACGAGCCGGAGCACTACCTCGCATGGAGCGCCGCCGGTCCCAGGGAGAACGACCTCGTCCTCGTGTCCGGGAATCCCGGCTACAGCGGCCGCCAGCTCACGGTGTCGCAGCTCGAGGTTCTTCGCGACACGGTCTACCCCGCGCGGATCAAGGTCTACGGAAGGCTCCACCAGACGGCCGTGGCGTTCGCGCTGCGCGGCGAGGAGCAGGAGCGGCAGGCGACGAAGATCATCTTCGCCCTGGAGAACGCGCTCAAGGCGTACAGGGGTTTTCTCGACGGGCTTCAGGACGAGGCGCTCATGGAGCGCAAGACAGCGGACGAGAAGGCGCTGATCGGCGAGGCGGCCAAGGGCCCTGACAAGGGCAAGTCGGTCAAGGGTGCGGTCAAGGACATCCGCAAGGCACAGAAGCTGTATGCTGGCCTCGCGCAGGCGCAGACGCTCTTTGTTCTGCGGGGTTCGGACCTGTTCGAGATCGCGCAGCACGTCGTGCGGCTCGTGGAGGAGAAGGACAAGCCCAACGAGAAGAGGCTCGAGGAGTACAGGGACTCGGCGCTCGAGTCTTTGGAGCTGGGTCTCTACAGCGAAGCGCCCATATATCCGGATCTGGAGGAAGAGCTGATCCGAACCAGCCTCGAGCTCGCCGTGGAGACCCTGGGGCCGGCGGATCCGTTCGTGAAGGCCGCCCTGGGCTCATCCACGCCCGCCCAGGTGGCCCGTGACGTTGCACAGGGCACCAGGCTCGTGGATCCGCAGGTCCGCCGCGATCTGGTCAAGGCCGGCAAGGAAGCGATCGAGAGCTCCGACGATCCCATGATCCGCCTGGCCCTGGCAGTGGATCCGATCACCAGGGAGCTGCGCAAGCGCTACGAGGAGGAGGTCCAGGCCACCGAGGAGCGTGCCGGCGGCGTGATGGCCCGGACCCGCTTCGACGTCTACGGAAAGGACCAGCCTCCAGACGCCACGTTCACGCTCCGGCTCTCCTACGGGGTGGTCAAGGGGTACGAGGCCGAGGGAACGCTCGTCCCATGGAAGACCACGTTCTACGGCATGTACGACAGGTATCATTCCTTCGGCAAGAGCGGGCCGTGGAGCCTCCCCGCGCTCTGGGTCGAGAAGAAGGGAGGCTTCAAGATGGCCACACCGCTCAACTTCGTGTGCACCGCGGACATCATCGGCGGCAACTCGGGCAGCCCGGTGGTGAACAGGGTCGGCGAGGTGGTCGGCCTCGTGTTCGACGGCAACATCCAGAGCCTCGTGTGGCGCTTCGCATACACCGAAAAGCAGGGTCGAGCCGTGGCCGTCCACTCCAGTGCCATCAAGCGCGCCCTGTACTCCATCTATGATGCGGGTCACATCGCCTGGGAGCTCGGTCGCAAGGGCCCCCCATCACCCAAGAGCGGAGCAAAGACCGGCAAGTGACCGCTCACGGCGCCTGGCGGGTAGCACTCACGAGGATGCTGGGGACGAATCGACCACCGGTCACCCGGACGATGCGGTTGTAGCCCGACCTGAGCATCCACGAGGTGATGTCCCACTCGCTGGGCAGGCCTCCGTCCTTGCGCACGAGCATGCTGGCCACATGCGCCGACCAGCCCACGAGGCTGCGTCGCACGACGCCATGCATGACGAGGGTCCCGCCACGGACGAGCACCCCGGCCGTCCGTCTGAGCGATCTGAGAAGGTCGGGGTCCCTCGGCCCGGGCAACGGACACACGACCACGCCGACGCTCGAGCGCCTCAGGGGCAGGCCAGTGATGGCGCCGTGCATCAACAGGACAGGGGACGTTTGGGGTCGCGACAGGGCGCGCCTGGCCCCTGAAAGCGCACCCGGACGCGAGAAGAAGAGCAGACGCACCTCGGCCGACCCGCCGTCGAAGAACCCCATTCTCGCGAGAACGGGCACGGGCGTGTCCACCGCCACGAAGCGCCCAGTGATGGCCGAAAAGGTGGGCTTGAGATCCTCGTACGGCACGGTTCGCCTTCGCGTCAGTCCTTCACGTCCGTCTCGATGAGGGCGATGCGCCTCGAGTGCCGATCACCCTCGAACTCGGCCAAGAGAAAGGTCTCGAGGATCCTCTCTGCCATCATGGGACCCACCATGCGCCCGCCCATGCACAGGACGTTGGCCTCGTTGTGCCTGCGCGCCATCTCCGCCGTGTAGGGATCGGTGCAGACAGCTGCCCTGATCCCCCGGTGGCGGTTGGCGGCCATGCTCATGCCCAGTCCCGTGCCGCACACGAGCACGCCCTTCTCCCACGTGCCGCCGGCCACGCCCGCGGCGAGCCTGTGAGCGAAGACCGGATAATCCACCGAGGCCGTGGAGTCCGTCCCGAGGTCCTCGTACCGGATGTTCTTGCCATCCATCCACCTGCACAAGACACGCTTCAGCTCGAGCCCCCCGTGGTCACATGCAATCGCAATCATGGCTCACTCCTCGTGCCTCGTCATGACAAGGCACGCATTGGTACCACCGAAACCGAAAGCGTTCGTCATCGCGACGCCGATGCTGCACCGCCTGGGTTCACCCATCACGTGATCGAGCACGCAACGAGGATCGGGCCTGTTCAGGTTGAGGGTGACCGGCGCCACCTGATGGTGCAGGCCCAGAGCCAGAAACCCGGCCTCGAGGGCACCGGCCGCCCCGAGGAGATGACCGGTGGATCCCTTCGTGCTGGTCACCGGCACCAGGCTCCGGCGATCGCCCAGAAGCTCACCGAGGGCAGCGGCCTCGATGCGATCGCCAAGAGGCGTGCCCGTGGCATGGGCGTTCACGTGGTCCAGCGACTCGGGTCGCAGCCCTGCGTCGCCGAGGGCCCTTTTCATGGCGAGAAGCGCACCGCGCCCATCCGGGTCGGGCTTGGTGAGATCGTGGGCGTCCGAGCTCGCCCCGTATCCGGCGAGCAGTGCGTAGATCCTCGCGCCCCGCGCCCTCGCGCACTCGAGCCTCTCCACCACGAGCACGGCAGCGCCCTCGGCCATGACGAACCCGTCCCTGTCCTCGTCGAACGGACAGGAAGCCATGGAAGGCTCCACATCACGGGTGCTCAGCGCTCTCATGGCTGCGAACCCCGCCACACCCAGGGCGGTGACCGCCGCCTCGGCTCCTCCGGCGAGGACAACGTCCGCGGTGCCCCGTCGCAGCAACGCGAGGGCTTCGCCCAGGGCATGAGCGCCGCTCGCGCACGCCGTGGCCACGGTGAGCGATTCACCCTGGATCCCGCAGAGCATGGAGACCCAGCCAGCGGCCATGTTCGGGATGATCATGGGGATGAAGTATGGGTTGACGAACCTCGGCCCGCGTTCCCTGAGCGCCTCGTGCACCGTCTCGATGGTCGACAGGCCACCCAGGCCCACGCCCATGACGACCGCGGTCCTCTCCGGATCGAGGCTCCCGTCCTCGATGGAGGCATCCATCACGGCAAGCCGCGCTGCACACGCGCCGAGCAGGGAGAACCTGTCCATGTGCCTGATCCGGCCGCGAGGCACGTAAAGCTCCGGCTCGAGGTCCTTGACCTCTCCTGCAGCGCGGACCCCGAAGCGCGATGCATCGAAGCGCGTGATGGGTCCCGTGCCGCTCGTGCCGGCGAGCAGGGCATCCCAGCTCTTCCGTGTGCCCGTGCCCAGCGGGGACACGAGGCCGATACCCGTGATGGCCGCTCGTGCGCGCTGCCCGACCTGGCCGGCGCCCGCACTCATCCCCCCAGCCGCCCCTTCACGTACTGGACGGCGTCTCCCACGCTTCGAAGCGCATCGATGTCGTGATCCGGGATCTCGATGCCGAACACGGACTGCAGCTCCAGCACGATCTCCATGATCTGCAGCGACTGACAACCGAGATCCTCGATGAACAGCATGTCCATCTCGATGTCGGCCGCGTCGCGGTCGATGACTCTCGCCACCGCTCGTGTGACCTCTTGCTGCAAGTCCTCGTAGTTCATGTGACTCTCCCGGGCGCTGCTTGCAGGGATGGTATATGAGAACGATATGGATTGATCAAGCGGTTCCCGGCGTACGACCGATGCGAGCACCCACGGCGGAGAGCTTCTGCACGATGTCCTCGTAGCCGCGGTCGATGTGGTAGATCCGCAGGACTTCTGTGGGGCCGTGCGCCGCCAGCCCTGCGAGCACGAGGCTTGCCGAAGCCCTGAGGTCCGTGGCCATGACCTTGGCACCGCTCAACGACCTCACTCCGGTGACCGTCGCCAGAGATCCTCGCACGGCGATGCGGGCCCCCATGCGCTGCAGCTCGGCCACGTGCATGAAGCGGTTCTCGAACACCCGCTCCTCGACGACGCTGCGACCCGTGCTCAGGCAGAGCAGGGTCATGATCTGGGCCTGCATGTCCGTGGGGAATCCCGGGTACGGCGCAGTTCGCACGTCCACCGGCCGCACCGACCCGTCGCCTCGCACGTGGATGCCGTCCTCGCGAACGTCGATGACCACGCCCGCCTCGATGAGCTTGTCGATGACCGCCCCCATGTGAT
>JBFYZU010000015.1:0-9156 GCA_041309365.1 Myxococcota bacterium | reverse complement strand
TCCAGGCCACGGTCATCGTCGTGTCAGCCCCGTCCGTCACGGTCCAGCTCACCCGCTGCCATCGTGGCGCGGCCTGCGCCTCGAGAACGGGACCCACGAGACAGAGCAGGACCACGGTCGCGAACGTCCTCGTCGTTGTTGCCATGTCGCAAGGATAGTGCGAGCCGCAAACGGGCGCAAGGTGTCCGCAGGGCCCTACCAGGACGTCCCGTATATCTCCTTGGAGAGCTCCTCGGCCTCGGGGCTCATGATGGCCGGCTTGACGGGGCCCATGTCCTCCACCGTGACCTCCCCCACGCCATCGCCGGCCGCCTGCTTGGCCTCGAGCTCATCCAGCTTCTCGTCGATGGACAGTGCCAGATCCCATTTCTCCAGCTCGGCCTCGAAGTCCGCCTTCATCTTCTCGTTCTGCGCTGCTGCATCGTGGTCTATCTTCTCCACGCGCTTGCAGCCCGTCACGAGGTCGTAGATGCCCCAGATGTTGAACGCCAAACCCAGAGGCAAGAAAACGCCTCCGCCGATCACGAGGCCCGGCTCCTTCGTGCGCACGCCGCCCACCATCATGATGGGCGCCACGATCCACGATGTCAGCCCCGCGCTCGAGAGAACGCCACCCACCAGGCACCGAGCGGCGTTCTTTTTCTCCGTGTAGGTCTCGTCCAGATAGGAGGGTGGCAGGGGCGGCCCGTGCACGTCCGGCCGCATCGAGAGAAGGTCCTCGATGCGTGCGACGTAGTCGGGCAAGAAGCTCACGTCGAGCCTGTACTCGTGGTCCTTCGCGAGGCCCAGGGCCGTGCCCAGGCCCATCTGGTCCGCGCCCGTGAACGAGAGCTGCACGGTCTGCCCGGCCTGCAGCACCAGGGTGTAGCTGCCGCCCGGCCCGGGCCCGAAGCCCGCGGGCTCTCCGTCGATGAGCACCGAGAACGGGTCGTCGCCCGACGAACCGATCACGAGCCTCGCGAACCCCGTTGCCATCATCCCGGCCAAGAGCTCCTTCTTGGCCGTGATGAGCGCCTGGTCCTTCTGACCCACGGGCGACTTCTTCCACGTGGCCTGAGCATCGAACACGACCACCGTGGGCTGGCCGGGCTCGACCTCCACGACCTTCTCGACCGACTCGCCCTGGTGCTCGACGGTGACGTAGTACTTGCCCTGCTCTATCTCCACGGTAAAAGGCGTCTCGTCGTCCACCAGCACGCCGTTGACCTTGACCGCCAGGCCCGGAGGATCGGTCTTGACGGTGAGAAGACCCTTCTCCGCCAGGGTCTGGTAGCTCGTCGTGGGCAGAGGCTTGATCTTGCCCTTGCCGGACTTCGCGAGGTTGAACTTGAGCTTCTCCACGACGTCCGCGCGCACATCGATCGTCTGATACGCTTCCACGTACCCCGCGGTGTGCACCTTGAAGGTGTGGCTCCCCTCCTGGATCTCCAGGGTGCACGGCGTCGTGCACCCGTACTCGCCATCGACGTCCACGGCCGCGCCCATGGGCATGCTCGTGATCTTGACGATGCCGCTGCCCGAAGGCTGGCCTTTTCCCTTCTTCGCCGCCTCGCCTCCAGCAGCGTGAAAGACGACGAGCGTCAGGACGCCAGCCAGCACAGGGATCGCCACGGGATATGCCTTCATCTGTCCTTCACCTCGTCAGGGCATCGAACCGTGCTATTTCGCCCCAGGATCCCGATCCGCTCCGGGCGACGGGGGGGCAGTCTGGCCCGCCGTGTCTGATACCCGCTTTCCGTGGCCCGTCCAGTCGTGGATGCAGCCGCGATCGTTGAGCAGATAGACCGCGAGGACGAGCGCAACGAGGATGGCCAGAAGCCAGGGCCAGAGCGGTTTCTTCTCGGCGTAGGGATCGTCGAGCGAGCGGCGGGAGCCCGGAGGCAGGGTCGCTACCTTGGTCAGCGTCCCGCCGAAGGGCACGTTGATGATCGCCCGGGCGTTGATGGCCCAGCCGCTGGCGTCCAGGATGGGTCCCATGTTGCGCTGGCGCAGCTTGAGCCACGCGATGATCACCGAGGGCAGGGAGATGGCGAGCACGATGCCGGCGATGGCCAAAGGGATCTGCCAGGCCGGCATCTTGGCGAAAGCGCCCACGATGGCGCCGAACGCGGCGAGCAGCGTGGCGAGCACCAGGCCGATGGCGGCCAGAAGCCCGACGTCGAGCTTCTTGGGCGCGACCGGAGGCGCCGGCGTGACCGCGGCTGCCGCGTCCGCGTTCACCGTGGAGGTCGCCGTGGCCTGGAGCTTTCCCGTGGAGGTCGCCTCCGCTGCGGTCGCGCGCTTGGCCACCTGCTCCTCCACCATGCGGATGAGCTTCTTGTAGGGGGCCCAGAACGCCTGTCTCAGGCTGATGGGGTTGTCGATCACCCTGGTGATGGTGGCGTCCCAGTCGCGACCCTTGCGGTCGTAGAAGACGCCGTTTCGCCCCACCATGAGGTTGTCGCTGTCGCCGTCCGTGAAGGCCGCGGCGATCTTCATCTTCTCTCCAGAGGGGCGGGTGCAGTCGCAGTAGGCCAGGTAGGTTTTGGCCAGCCCGGCCAGGGCGGCGTGCTTGCCCTCGTCCGTGACGGTGACGCACAGGTCGCAGCTGCGACCGTCGAGGTAGAGCGTGCCGCTCTGGAAGGTGGCCTTTCGCTTGCGCCCGTAGAAGTCGGAGAAGGACACGAAGTTTTTGAGCAGCCCGAGCAGGTCGCGGTTCAGGCGCACGAGCTTGTCGACCTGCGCGATGGCCGTGGCCTCCGGCTCCTTCTCGAGGTCCTTCGCGATGAGCGCCTCGACGGCCTTCTCCCCATCACCCGCCAGGATCTCGCGCACGCGATCGATGCCGAGCTTCTCGACGCTCGCGCCCGCCTTCTTCGCCTGCCAGGCGTAGAACGGGGCGAGCCTTGCGCCGATGGCGGTCCAGTCCTCGTAGGAGAGCGCCTCGCGGTCACCCAGAAGAGGCTTCACGGCCGCATCCGCGAACGTGGCCACCCTGTCGGCCCAGGCCGGGTTCATGCCCTTTCGCAGGGGAAGCGCCCGGCCGGCCTCGACCTTCGCCAGCGGGAAGGCGGCGATCTCCTCGGACCCGGCGGCCAGCACCCTGGCCGCGATGGCCTGGTAGTCGGCCTCGCTGCGGTTGACCGCCGCACCGGCGCGCGCATCGAAGGCCGCCAGACGGCAGCGCACGAAGTAGTCGTCGACCTTGGCCTTGACCGCGTCCACTGCGGCCGCGGCCGCGGCCGTGCCCTCGCCCAGAGGCAGGGTCTCTCCCTTCGACTCCTCGGCCAGCCGATGCCAGTCCGAAAGCTCCCTGGCCTGGGCGAAAAAGCGCGCGCAAAGCTCGCGGTCCACGCCCGGCTTGCCGCCGCGGTCGGGCACGGATCCCACCGACTCGACGATCTCGAGGATGAGCCTTCTCGTCTCATCGTCGTGCACCGACTCGGCCGGGACGATGCCATCGCCGTTGAACCTGGAGCCTGCGAAGATCTTCTCCAGGTCCTCGGTGTCCGCGACCGTGATGGTCTCGGCTTCCTTCTTGCCCAGGCTGTCCAGGATGTGCCGGGCCGACGCGAGGATCTTCTTGCCCTCGGGCGTCCCGTCGTCTATCGCATCGAGCGCCAGCGAGTCCCTGCCCTCGACGAGCACCTCGGGATCCCTGAGCACGGAGCACGCCCACCGGGCCGCTTGCACGATCTCCGGCGCGCGGATCCGGCCATCCTGGTCGGTGTCGATGTGCTCGAGGGTCCTGGCGTCGAGCTCGAGGCCCTTCTTGGGGCAGGCGAGAGCCACCCAGAGATTCTGGTCGAGCTCGCCGATGCTGGCGATGTCCGCACCGCTCGAGATCCTGACCTGGTCGACCCCACCTGCCCTGAAGAAGTGCCAGGTGTGCTTGGTATCATCTGCCATGTCCTGCCTCTCTTTTCGGAAATGAGCTCCGTTTCCCCTACTCCCCGGGCTCGGCGGCGAGCGTCTCGGCAGCCGGGCCTCCCTCGCGCGGGAAGCGGCTCATGACCGTCGAGGCGCGGCTGATGGGGATCCAGTCCTCGTCCCCCATCTGGTGCAGGTTCACCTGGCCGGGCATGCGGTCCTTTCGCGTGTAGGGGAAGATCTGGAGCGGCGTCCCCTCCACGGCGAGCTCGCGGCGCACCAGCGCCATGCCCACCTCGCGGCTGCCGGCCATGGTGCACGAGGTGACGACGCCCGCGTAGCGGCCCTTGCGCCCGTCCACCACGACGTGGCCCGGGCGGATGAGCCTGGGCCCGCGGCCGTCCACCACGAAGCGCACGATCTCGCGATCGCGCGCCGTCGACGCCTTCACCATGGCCTGCCTGCCCACGAAGAAGGGCTTGTGCAGCTTGACGAACGCGCCGTAGCCCGCCTCCACGGGGTTGACGCCGTTCTCCCCCGCCAGCTCGTGGCCGTGCAGGGGCAGACCGGCCTCGGTGCGCGTGGAGTCCCTGGCGCCCAGCGCAGCGGGCATCACGCCCAGAGGGCCGCCCCTCTCGAGGAGCAGGTCCCACAGCTCGACGAGCCGATCCGGGTGCGTGTACAGCTCGAACCCGATCTCCTCGCCGGTGTAACCCGTCGACGCCACCATGAGAGGCATGTCACCAAGCGCCCCTTCCGTGAACTCGAAGCGCGACAGGTGGTGGATGCGCCTGCGCAGGTCCGCGTCCTCGATGACCACGTCCAGAAGGTCCAGCGAGCGAGGCCCCTGCAGCGCCATGTCCACCCGCTGGTCGTCGCCCGAGGACGGCTCCTTCAGGTTCCTGATGGTCACGCCGCCCTGCGGCGCCACGAAGGGGCGATCGCGGTCCAGCACGTAGCCGCCCGTGAGCGCCGCCCGGAACCACGCCTCGTCCTCCCGGGCGTTGGCCGCGTTGACGATGACCACGAACAGCGCGGCCGCCTTGCGGTAGATGAGGATGTCGTCGATGACGCGCCCGTCGGGCGCCAGCAGGTACGAGTACCGGGCCTGCCCCGGCCTGAGCCTCGGCACGTAGGCCGTTGTCATGACGTCGAGGAACTCCTCGGCCCCGTCGCCCGAGAACTCCAGCACGCCCATGTGCGACACGTCGAAGAGCCCCGCCGCCTCGCGCACGGCCCTGTGCTCCTCGGCGATGCTCGTGTACCAGGTGGGCATGAGCCAGCCCGCGAACGGCACGACCCGGCTCTTCTTCGCCAGGGACACGTGCCGGTCGTAGAGGCGCGTCTTTTCCGGCTCCAGATCGGGCTTCTCGAAGACCCACTCCTTCCTTCCGCCGGCGGGGGCGTTCTTGAACGTCCAGGCCTTCTGTCCCGCGAACCAGGGCTTGTCCACGTGCACGAGGTGGTCGTCCTTCGCCCCCTCGCCCAGCCTGTCGTAGGCGATCTGGCCAGCCGGCCTCGCGCCGGCCTCGATGAGCCTGACCCACAGCCCGGGCGCCTGCGACGACGGGGCGATGATCTCGTAGCCATCGTGCGTCTCGGCCGGCCTGCGCACCACGACCCCGGGGCCGTCCGCGAACGCGATCGTCGCGAAGCGCCCCCTCGCGAGGCCCGAGGCCTCGGCCACGACCTTGCCCACGAGATCGTGCGAGCACCTGCCCTTGACCGCGATCACGGTCAGCGCGGGCCTGTCCTTGCTCGCGCTGCCCAGGTCCTCCACGGCCGCCGGCCCGTACACCTTCGTGTGGGTGTCGTCGTCGAGGAGCACGTACCCGTCCGACAGGTCCCGCAGCCACTCGGCCAGTAGCTCGCGCTCGTCGCCGCGGGCCTTCACCCACAGCTTCTCGCGCCCCAGCTCGTCGGGTCCGAAGCTGAGGACGATGACCCGCGCCATGGTGCGCCCGTCGTCGTCCAGCATGAGCGCCGCGCGGCTCTCTCCCGGCTCGAGCCTCGCCACGTCGCCCGTGGTGGCGTGGTGAAGGAGCAGCGCCGCCCGCTCGCCCCTCACCTCGATGACCGACGCGTGATCCTCGTCGAAGATGGCGCAGCCCGTCCTGACCGCCTCCACCTCGGCATCCGCGCTGCCGAAGTGCAAGGGGACGATCCAGCGGCGGCGCTCGCCCAGCGTGGCCCCGGCCTTTTCGTGCAGCGGCTCGAGCGGCGAGTGGCTCGGCCCCGCGTCCGGCTCGGGCGTGAAGTGCGGGTAGCCCACCTTGCGCGCGTCCTGCGGCCTGATGGCCAGCGCATCCACGAGCACCCGCGCGAGCGCCTTGCGCGCGCCCGTGATCAGGGACGGGTCGATGCGGGCGCGGCCCACGTGGGTGCCGCCCGTGCCGATGTACTCGAACACCCTGAGGCCCATGAGGACCCGCGCCACGATGCCAGCGACCTTCTTCATGTGCTCCGGCCCGAGCCCTCGCTGGGTGGCCCACACGGTCCCGAAGCGCACCGCGCTCGGGTGCACGGCGTTGGTGTCGCCGCCGATGGTGTTCTTGTTGCAGGTGATGCCGCACAGATCCAGGATGCGCGACGCGATCTCGCCCGTGAGGGGCACCTCGCTGCCCGTCTTGACCTTGCGCAGGTCCACCAGGCAAAGGTGCGTGTCGGTGCCGCCGTAGGCCAGCGTGAGCCCTTCCTCCTCGAACGCACTGGCCAGCGCCGACGCGTTGTCCTTGACGTCCTGCATGAGCTTTCCAAAGCCGTCCGTCCCGGCGATCCCGAGCGCCACGGCCTTGGCCGCCATCTGGTGCACGTGAGGGCCGCCCTGCTCTCCCGGGAACACGGCCACCTCGATCTTCTTCGCCTTCTTCGGGTCCGTGGTCAGGATCATGGCGCCGCGCGGGCCGCACAGGCTCTTGTGGGTGGTGAAGCTCACCACGTCCGCGTACCCGACGGGGCTGCTGATGACCTTCGCCGCCACGAGCCCTGCCGTGTGCGCGATGTCCGCGAGCAGGATGGCAGGCTTGCCCGGCACCCCGTCGGCCACCTCGCGCATCCTCTTCCAGTCCACGTCCCAGGGGTATGCCGAGAACCCTGCGATGATGAGCTTCGGCCTCACCTCCTTGGCGAGCTTCATCATGGCATCGTAGTCGAGCCGGCCATCCTCACCCACCCTGTAGGACCGGATGTCGAAGTGCTTGCCAGACCGGTTGACCCTGTTGCCGTGGGTCAAATGCCCCCCGAACGACAGGTCCATGCCCATGACCACGTCGCCCGGCCTGAGGAACGCCTCGTACACGGCGTTGTTGGCAGCGGCCCCGCTCAAGGGCTGCATGTTGGCGAAGATCCTGCCGGCCGGCACCTCGCCGGTCGCGAACAGCTCGGCCGCGCGGGCCATTCCCAGCGCCTCGATGAAGTCCACGTACTCGGTGCCCTTGTAGTAGCGCCGGTTGGAGAACCGCCTGTAGTAGGACAAATGCTCGGCATAGTCCGTGAGCCTCGCTTCCGGGAGCCTGCCCATCTTCATCGAGGGGTATCCCTCGGCGTACAGGTTGGCGAGCTTGGAGCTCATCACCTCCCTGACGGCCCGCGGGCAGATGGACTCGCTGGCGATCATGATGAGCTTGTGCTCCTGCCTCTCGGCCTCGAGCAGGCACAGCTCGTCGACGAACGGATCGACCTCCCTGAGGGTGGCACGGCTCATGGTCTCCTTCATCTCGATTCCTCCGCTGGCGCCCGGTCTGCGAGCAAGGGTCATCATTCTAGGCGAGCCCGTGCAATGCCGCAATCGCGAGATGCGAGACCGGGCGGCCTGGCATGAGGGACGGGCCGAGACGGCCGGCCCGGCAATTGCAGAAGGGATTGCATGGCCAGTTCTTTCATGCTCATCTCGTTGCAATCCGAGTCCTCGCTGTCCCTGGAGGCCCGATTGCTTCCAGCGACGAGGAGGTGCGAATGGCCGACGAGAAGATCAGGCTGCTCATCGTCGACGACGAGGTCGAGTTCCTCGAGGCGCTCGCCGAGAGGCTCGCCATGCGCGACTTCGACGTGGCCACGGTCACGGGCGGAGAGGAGGCCCTGGAGAGGGCCCGTACCTCGGAGTACGACCTCGCCCTCGTGGATCTGCGCATGCCCGGCATGTCGGGCCAGGAGGTGCTCGAGACGCTCAAGAAGGAGCACCCCCACATGGAGGTCATCATCCTCACCGGGCACGGCACCGTGGATCTGGCCGTGGAGGGTCTCAGGGCCGGAGCCTACACCTTTCTGCAGAAGCCCTGCAGCTCCGAGCAGCTGCTCGATGCCCTGACGCAGGCGTACAAGAAGCGCGTGGAGCACAGGATCAGGATGCAGGAGCAGAAGCTCGACGAGCTCATGAGCATGGCCACGGGGGGGTCTCCTCTGGGCATCCTTCGACGTCTCAAGGATATCGACCGCGGCAAGTGACCGCCGGCATCCGCTGGAAGGCGAGGGGCCCGGACCTGACAGGAGCGTGAGGACGACATGGCATCCAAGGTCGTGGCCGGCGAGCCGGCATCCCCGGTCGACTACAAGCGCATCTTCTTTCTCTTCCTGGGACTCGTGCTGTTCTTCGTGATGTACTACATGCCGGGCCTTCCCGACGCCGTGGACCCCGCGGGCAAGCACTTCGCGCTCTCCCGCGAGGGCAAGGGCGCCCTGGCCGTGTTCTTGCTGGCGGGCACGTGGTGGGTGTTCGAGGTCGTCCCCATCGGGGTGACGAGCCTCATGATAGGCCTTTTGCAGGCCATGTTTTTCATCCGCCCGGCGGACGAGGCCTTCAAGGACATGATGGACCCGTCCGTCATGTTCATCTTCGCCTCCGTGGTCATCGGCCTGGTGTTCACGCGCACGGGCCTCACCCGCCGGCTCGCCTACAGGATGCTCGGCGTGGTGGGCGAGAGGACGAGCCTCATCCTCCTCGGCACCTTCCTCGTCACCATGGGCCTGACGCACGTCATGGCGCACACGGCCGTGGCGGCCACCATCTACCCTTTGCTCCTCGCCATCTACATGCTCTACGGAGAGGGCCAGAAGAAGACCCGCTTCGGCAAGTTCCTGTTCATGGGCATGGCCTACGTGGCGGGCGCGGGCAGCGTCATCACCCTGCTCGGGGCCGCGCGCGGCGCCGTGGCCATCGGCTTCCTCAAGGAGATGACGGGCCGGGAGGTGGGCTTCTTCGAGCTCTCCTACTACATGGCCCCCCTGGGCTGGATCATGATGATCCTCATCTGGCTGATGTTCATGGTGGTGGCCAGGCCGGAGAAGAAGACCATCCCCGGGCTTCGCGAC
>JBFYZU010000014.1:0-16894 GCA_041309365.1 Myxococcota bacterium | reverse complement strand
TGCAGCTCCTGGCAGGCTACCCCAACGGCACCATCTTCGACGCCGACAACAAGGGCTGGGAGCTGTGGACGTTCGCCCTGTGGAAGATGGGCGTACCGCGCGGGCTGGCCTTCAACCTGTTCATCGTGCTCGCGCACCTCATGGTGCCCTGGACGGTCATGGCCGCGGCGAGGCAGTTCAGGCTGGGGTGGTGGGCGTCCCTGGGGGCGGCCGTGCTGGCCATGGCCTGCTGGTACTTCGACATCTTCCCGCACAGGTGCTGGTGGATTGGCATGGTGGCCTACGGCATGGCGGGCTACCTGTTCCTCTTGCCCATGGCGCTCATGTACCGCTACGTGGCAGACGGCGGGTGGTGGCGGGCGGCTCTTCTGGGCGCGACCATGGCCGCGGGCCACCTCGTCCACCCCTACATCTTCATGATGCTCGTCGCGCCCATGCTGACCATCTACGCGCGCGGTGCGAGAAAGATGCCCTGGCAGCGGCACCTGGGCGTGGTCGCGGCGGTCGCCGTCACGCTGGCCGCCAACGCCTACTGGCTCGTGGTGGCCATCCGGTTCTGGCACTACATCCTGGACTCGGGCTACTTCGGCCAGAGCACCCTGTCCTACCTCGTGACCGACTATTTCGGCATGATGCGCGACATCGACATCACGGGCTACGTGGCCAACCGCACGGGCTTCAGGATATTGGCGCTGGGCGGCGGCGTGGCCGCGCTGGTGGTCTGGTACAAGGAGCGCGACGACAGGTTCATGCCCTTTGCAGTGGGCCTGGGTCTGATGCTGGCGCTCACGTACCTGGGCGGGTACACGTGGGTCACGAGGCAGGTGCAACCCTACAGGCACGTGCTGCCCGCCATCTACCTGGGCGTGATCCCGGCGGCCGCGTTCGTCGAGCACCTGCACAGGTCGGGCACGCTGGCGAGGATTCCACGCATGGCCTGGGGCCTCATCGTCGTGGTCGCGCTCGTGGCTTTGCCCCACCTGGTGCGCGACGTGGCCTACTTCATCCCCGAGCTCGTCCCGGACATGCCAGAGGCCGCCCACCTGAGGCCGACGATCGAGGAGAAGCTGGGGATCACGGCCGTGGCGCCGTTCAGGAAGGCGGAGCTCAGGAGGGGAGCGCCCCACGCGGGCTTCAAGGAGATCGCCGACTGGGTCGACCTCAACGACGACGGCCAGGGGCGGTTCCTCGTGCAGTGGGGATTTCTCGGCGAGCACCTGGCATGGAGGACGAAGGCGCAGATCCTGGGAGGCTTCATCAAGCGCAACATGTCGCACGCCATGGCGAACCTGTTCAGGCGGGACCCCGACGTGACCTTGTCGGACGCAGAGCTCAAAGAGTACCTCGAGACGTATGCGGTCAAGTGGATCATCGTCTCGCACCCCAAGCCCATGCTCGAGGACCGCAAGCACATGCTCGTGGGAGTGTTCTGGTTCCCGCCCCATCGCGTCTACCGCACGGACGTGCCCATCTCCTTCTTCGAGGAGGGCTCGGGCAGCGTGCAGGCCTCCCTGAACCGCATCGAGGTCACCGGCACGAAGCCCGACGAGGACCTCGTGCTGCGCTACCACTACCTGGAGACCCTGGTGTGCAAGCCCGGCTGCAGCGTCGAGCGCGAGCCCCTCGAGCACGACCCCGTGGGGTTCATCCGTGTGCCGGCGCCACACCCCGCGGATCTGGTCATCGAGAACGGGTACTGAGGCTCAGCGGACCTCGACCGCCCCCAGGGTGCAGGGCTCGTTGCGAGGCTCGCCGCGCTGGTCGACTGACGGGCAGCCGTGGCCTGCCGAGAGGGCCGGGCTCGAGCCTCCGGGCATCATGGTGAGCGTTGGCCCGCCGTTGTCCGCGAGGCCCCCCAGGAGCGGATCCGCGTACAGGATCCCGGGCGTGCACTCCATGTCCGTGCCGTGAGAATCCACCGGCCACTGCACGCTGTCCGTGCCGGAGCCGGGCGGCGCGTCGTAGGAGCTACCCGTGCAGTTGAGAGGCGTCCACTCGTTGTCGGCCAGGTTCGCGATGATCGTGTTTTTGACCGTGAGGTCCGAGACGCCCGCGATGCCCGAGGCGAACTGGGCCGCGTTGCCGGCTATCGTGCAGTTCAGGATCGTGCCCACGGTGTTGTCGCCCATGATCAGGCCGCCTCCGATGCCGCGCTCCGTGAACGGATCGGCCGGGAAGGTCCAGTTGTCCGCGATGGTCACGTTCGTGAGATCCGCGACCGCCGTCGTGCTCCCGTGCCCGAGGATCCAGAGGCCGGCGAACGATCGCGCCGAGCAGTTCGAGACCGTGGTCGCGCTCATGACGACGTGCGTGCCCTGGATGTACAGGCCGCCCGCGCCGCACGGCATGTCCAAGTCGCCGGGATCGCGCACCTCGTTGCCGTCGAAGCTGCAAAGGTCGATGATCGTGGGCTCGCCCTCGTAGCCCGTGCGGAACAGGGCGCCTCCGAAGGCGCCTGCCGAGTTCGAGGACACGTCGCAGCCGCAGATCTCGAGCGTGCGGCCGACGCCGTCCATGACGATCGCCCCGCCGTTTCCGCCGTGTCCCTGCTGGTCGCCATGCTCGTCCACCCAGTTCGCGCCCCAGCCGGTCGCCACGTTCGCCACGAGAGCGGAGTTCACGAGCGTGACGGCCGTGTGCAAAGCGCCGATGGCACCGCCGTTCGAGCCGCGGTTGCCCGTGAAGAGGCTCCCCACGACGATGGTCTCGCCCACGCCGATCCCGTAGATCGCGCCGCCGCCGACGTCCGGGCCGACCTCGGCAGCGGCGTTGCCCGTGAACACGCAGTCGATCACCGTCACGCTGCCGCCACGGTAGAAGATCGCGCCTCCCCCGCCGTCCACGTCCGTGCCGAGAGGTATGGCCGTCCCGGTCGCACGGCCGTCCACGAACGAGAGCCTCTGCACCGTGAGGTCGGGCCCGGTCGCCTCGAAGTTGCCCGTGTCCATGTCGATGATGCGGGTCGTGTGTCCGCCGCTCAGCGTCACCAGCCCGCCGCCGTCGAGCACCGTGTCCGAGGAGACGTGGATCTGACTCGAGAGCGATATCGTCACCGGATCCGCGCCGCACGCGAACGCGATCACGCCGCCCGCGGCCACCGCATCCCTGAGCGACGCCTCGTTGCAGCTTGCCGGGGAGCCGTCGCCCACGACGCGATCCGGGCTCGTCGTGTCGACGAGATCCACGGGCACGTCACAGGTCGATGGCAGGACGGGCAGCGTATCCGACTCCACGTCGGACGGCGTGTCCGCGGTCGTGTCGTGCGCTGAGTCGATCGGGGTGTCCGAGGCCGTGTCGCCCAAGGCGTCCTGGCCCGCGTCGCCGTCCGCGTCGGCAGGGCTGCTGCGGGCGCCTCCGCTGCAGCCGTGCGTACCGAAAGCGAGCATGGCGAAGACGACGAATGGGTTCGCTCTCATGCGAGGATCATATTGCATGCAAACGGCATCATCAACGACCGAGACCCGGGGATTCGCCGTCTCAGCACCCCAGAAAGCCCATGCAGATCTCTTCCTCGCCTTCGCCCTGCCCCTCGCCTTCGGCCTCGCCCTCGACCGGGTCTTCTCCCTCGGCCTCGTCTTCCCCTTCTTGCCACTCTTCGCCCTCGACCGAGGGTTGCTCCGACTGCGGTTCATCCGCAGGCGTCTCCACTGCCGGCTTCGGCCCGCAGGCCGATATCCCGATCGCCGCAAAGAGGACGAGGACGAACATCACGGTGGTCTTCATGGCATCAGCTCCTTCGAGCGCGTCTCTATAGCAACCCGAACCGGATTCCACAACAGGGTCACGCGAGGACGACGGCATCATCGACAGGTCGAGGTCGCGAAGCCAGACAGGCGCAGGCTCGACGGGGAGGGAGGATTTCATCGAGCCACATCAAGTCTCGTACCAGGTCCCACGGTTCCGGATATCGCCGTCGCAACGGGAAGCTATGCTCCCGAGACCCCAGAGGACGACTACTCCAGAGGAAGCGGGCGCGCCTCTCTGGTACACCGCGAGCGGTGGTGCGTCACCCCGGCTCATGCCAGCGCTTGCGCCTGCGCCTGCGGCCGTGACTGCGCCTGCGGCCGTGACTGCGTCAGTGCCTGTGCCTGTGCCTGCGCTTGCGCCTGCGCCTGCGCCTGCGCCTGCGGCCGTGACTGCGCCTGCTTCGCGCGGTGGTGGCGGCGGGCCTTGAAGATGAGCATGGAGACGCGGTTGAGCACGTTGGCGGCGTTGTCCCCGCTCGTCTCCACGGACAGGAAGTTGAGGTCGGGGTAGAGCTCCTGGATTCGAGACTGCACGCCGTCGGACACGCCGGACGAGCACATGCACCCGAACGGCTTGATGGAGATGAACCCGTCGCAATGGGCGCTCTGCTCCATGGCCTCGGCCACCTCCAGGTTGCCCTCTCCGCCGTAGATCCGGCGGTGGTAGTAGGGGTGGGCCAGCGCGAAGAGCGACTCCACGTCCGGGAACGGCGTGCGCACGCCCATGAGCCCGAAGACGCTCTTCACGATGCCGTCCGTGATGTTCAGACCCACGCGCTGGCGCGCGAGAAACACCCTGAGCGCCCGCTTCTCGCCCGCGCCCGCGGCCTCGTACTTCAACGCGCGACGCGTGTGGTCCATCCTCCGGATGAAGTCGAAGTAGACGCGCATGGTGAAGAGCGCCGGGTTGACCTGGCAGCCCTGCTTCATGCAAAACTCGCGCAGGTCGTAGTTGGCCGCTCCGTGGGAGTTGTTCGCGAAGATCTCGCCGGTGATGAAGATCCTCGGCACCTCGCGCTTCACGGTCGGGATGGCGTCGAACATCCGGCCGACGGCGCGCAGGGTCGACGGAAGCCTCGGAAGGTAGGCGGACGAGCGCATGGCCTCGAAGATCATCTTCTCGGCTTGCCGGACAACGCCGTGCGTGCTGCCTGGCTCCTTCTCGTAGGGCCGCGTCTCCATGTCCCGCGAGTGGAGCGCATCGGCCAGCACGAGGGCCAGAAGCAGGTTGATGCGAAACCCGAACGTGAACTGCAGGGCGTCGTCCTTCGACGACTCCATGTCGAAGACGTCGCTCGAGAAGGTGATGATGCGGAAACCCTCGTAGCCGGCGTCGTTGAGCGCCTTGATGTACTCCTGCGTGTACATTCCGTAGCGACAGGGCGAGCACGGGCCGCTCGGGCACACGAACACGTACCTGTCGCACATCTGTCTCTTCGTGAGCCCATTGCGCGCACGCGTCTCCTCGAGGTAGCGCAGGATCTGCCCCGTCATGTAGTAGGATGGGTTGCACAGGCTGGGGGTCGCGTACCTCTTGCCCAGCGTCACCATGTCCCTGTCGAAGCCGCCCAGGTCGACGTGGCGTATCCCCATGCGTCCGAGAAACGCCGACACGAAGAGGCTCTTGCGCGGCTCCACCACGCTCAGAAGCACCGTCACCTTGTCTCTGTCCTCCTTCTTCCATGGCGGATTTTCGAAGTGCTTGAACTGGGCGTCGTTTCTTCCAGAGGACGCGGGCACGATCGATTTCTTTTGCATTTCCTTCATTTCACACCCTCGCTTTTGCCATGAAAGAGACCGGCCTCTGGCCGTCCTTTCGAAGGCTGTCTCTGAGCTGGCCAAGGAAGTAGCAGATGGAGTCGATGCGCAGGTCGAGCGCCGACTCCGTGCGGTTCTGGTCAAGGTCGTGGAACATGAAGAACGGTGACCGGACTGCCCCTGCGATGCGCTCGAGGTATCCAGAGATGGAGTAGTCGTAGCCGCACTTGAAGCTGGCGAGCTCCACGGCAACGAGGTTGGGGTGCCGCGCGGCCACCTTGGCAGCCCACAGCTTGTTGTTCGACCCGAAGTTGTAGGCGCGCTTCCAGACATCCAGCACGCCGGTCATGGCGGCCTCGTCCACGCGGCCCGACGGATCGGCGAACAGCGGCGCGAGGAACTCCTCGTCCACGGGCAAGGACTGGATCCCGATCACGGGGTAGCCACGGAGCTGGAACTTGCGCAGGATGCCGTGGTTGAGCCCGGGATCGTCGTGGTAGGGACGGCTCAAAGCCACGATGACGATGTCCCCGTCGCGGGTCGCCCGCTCGATGACCTCTCGCCCGCGGTCGCGCAGCCGGCGCCGGCGGGCATCCAGGGCCTCGTAGCCTTGCTTCACTGCGCAAGACACCTCGTCTCTGGTCACGTGGAGGCGATCGACGAAGTAATCGAAGAGCTCGTCCTCGCACTCCTTGGGGCGCTCGAGGTTGACGAGCGGCTTGAAGTACTGCACACCGGCAGCGGCGAACTGGTCGTTTCCCTTGGTGAAGGAGGCCTCCACCACCTCGGGAGTGGCCGTCTGGATCGTGCACGCCCAGTTGCCCTTGACGTTCTCGAGGTGCGAGGGGAGGCACTCCACCATGGGAAAGAGGATGGCGTCGAGGTCCCCGCGCCGGAGAAGGTCGTACACGTGGGCGTTTGCAACCTTGGCCGGGAAGCACGGGTCGATGGTCCCCCACTTGCCACCTCTCTCCCACAGCTTCTCCGATGTTGGAGAGGAGAACACGACCTCCCCCACGCCGAGCGCCCTCAGAAAGGTGGAGAAGAACGGCGCCGAGTGGAACATGGTCAGGGCCCTCGGGATTCCCACCTTGAGTGCCCTTCGCGCGCGAATGGCCCTCTCGCGGCCGCCGGTCTTTTTGACCTCGAAGGCGTGATCCGCGAAGGCGGACTCGTAGGCCTCCTGCACCAGGTTGGGAGTCGATGCGCATACGCTGCGCGTCGCCTTCAGGATGGCCTTCATGGACTCGGCGCTTTCCACCGACCCTTTCTCGCAGGAGTAGCCGCAGATGTGGCGAGTCACCTGCCCCGAGGGGGTCGTCGCATCTATGAAGGTCCGGTTGCATCGGTTCGTGCAGAACGAGCACATGGTGCTCTCGTCGTTGCGCGCGACGAACTGCATCGAGAGGGCCAGTGCGATGCCCACGAAGGTGCTGCGACCGCTTCCCGCCACGGCGCGCTTGGCCTCGAGAGCGGCACCGATGGCGCCGGACTCGGCCGCGTGACGGTGCACGAACACCTCCGCGCCCGGTACCCGCTGTGTGATGTAGTCCATCTGGGCCTTGACCGCGGCGAGGTTTCGCTGGGTCCCGCCCTGGAGGACGAAGCGCCTGCCGAATCGGCCCAGGTCTGGCACCTGGGCCACGTACTCCCAGATGTTGAGCGGGAGCACGAGGGCAAGGCCCGCCAGCATCTCGTCCGCGTTCCAGCCGAGCTGCTGCAGGTTGACCTTCTCCTGCTCCATGAACACGGCGCATCCGTAGAGGAAGGCCGGTGCCATGCGGGCCGAGAAGGCGTGATCGGCGAACTTCTCGAGGGGGATGTCGAACTGGGAGGCCATGCTCTGCAAGAAGTAGCCGTTGCCCGCGGAGCACTGGGTGTTGAAGCGGAAGTCCCTGATCCTCCCGTCCTTCATGAAGATGACCTTGATGTCCTGGCCGCCGACGTCGCATATCACGTCCACGTCCCCGTGGTATTTGATGGCGCTGAGCATGTGCGCCACGGTCTCCACGACCACGGAGTCGAGATCGAGGATGCGACCGAGGATCTTGCCCGCGTAGCCCGTGGCGCCGGCACCGAGGATCTCGAGCCTGGCTCCCTGCGCCACGATGCTCTCCTCGAGCTCTCCGAGAATGGCGCGCGTGTCCTCGAGCGGGTTGCCCACGGACAGCCTGTAGGCGCTCCTCACGAGCTCGCCCTGCTCGTCGAGGAGCACGGCCTTCGTGGATGTGGACCCGCCGTCGATGCCCAGGTACGCGCGCACGGTCTCGCCGGGACCGAAGGTCGGCGAAACGAACGCGGGCGCCGCGTGGGCCCTGATGAACTCGGCCTTCTCGCGTTCGCTCGTCACCAGCGAGGGCCGGGACTTGCCGCTGGCGGAGAGCTGCGCGACACGGCCCGCGCCGATGAAGGCATCGAGCTCGGACAGAGGGCACCGATCCAGCACGGCAACGGGGGCCGTATCGTACGAAAGCTCGTACGTGCCGTAGAGCACGGCCCCGATCGCCGCGAAGTACTCCGCGTCGGGCGGACAGTGGATGAGCTGTTCGATGGGAGCGTCGGCGCTCTCGTGCCCGCGCTCCTCCCAGTGACGCGGGATATGGGCCCGCCAGCAGTCCACGAGCCCGGCGTAGAAGCGGTTGGGGCCGCCAAGAAGCAGGACCTTGTCGGCGAGCAGATTGCCACGAGTGAGCACCTCGAGGTTCTGCTTGACGATGGCGCAGAAGAGCGATGGAATGATCTCGGTCTCCGGGACGCCCATCTTGAGCAGGCACACCACGTCCGTCTCCGCGAACACCCCGCAGCGGGCCGCGATCTTGTGGATCTTCGCCTCGCTGTAGGGGATCTCCCGGGCGCGGGCGGGATCCACACCGGCCTTGCCCAGAATGCGGTCGATCGTGACGCCCGTGCCCCCGGCGCACTTGTCGTTCATGGTGATGACCGAGCGGCGGTTGCCCTGCGCGTCGGTCTTGAACACGATGATCTTGGCGTCCTGCCCACCGAGCTCGACCACCGAGCCCGTGCCGGGGAGCAACGTGTCGACGGCCATCTCCACGGCGTTCACCTCCTGTACGAAGGTGGCGCCAAGGACGGGCGCCATGGCTGTCGACCCGGACCCCGTGATGAAGATCCTCATGGACCGGCCCGCGTGGCGCTCCTGGACCACGGCCAGCTGGGCCCGGAGCGTCTCGGCCTGCCTGGTCTGGTGACGTTCGTACATCCTGTCGAGAACGGCGTCGTTCTGCATCACCACGGTCTTGACCGTGGTGGAGCCGACGTCGATTCCCACGGATAGCGTTTCGCCCGTCATGATTCCCTCCTTTGCCTCGGGTCGGCTTCAGGGCGCCTGCCCTGACCGCCTCGATGCGCACAGGGAATCGCAACGGCCGTACCACCGGACATGACGGCGCGATCTCGTGCAGTATCGCTGCGTTACCAGGTTTGTTCACAGAAAACCGGCGTACCGTCGTGGTGGTGGAAGCCCGATACGGTATACCGGGAGGACGGGGTGCTCTAGTCGCAGAAAGAGACGAGGGAGAACCAGACGGAAACAGGCGAGGTGCGGTAGTCCTGCCAGGCAACGCCGAGGGTCGAAGCGTTCCAGATGGCGAAGGGGTCGCTCGTGCGCGCCCCCCCGGCAGGGACCGTGATGTCGCTGGACGTGCGCATGCCCGAGGCCGAAAGGGTGACGAGGTACACGGTCTCGGGGGTTGGATCGTCGTCCACGAATGCCAGCGCGTACTGGCTCGTCATCCAGGAGATGGAGGGATCCTCGGCAGTGCCAGAAGAAACGCGGACGGGCACATCCAGGCCCAGCTTGAACCCCGAGGCGTCCATGCGCGCGAACAGGATGTCATAAGAGCCCGTCCGGTTGTCCGACCACGCCACCGCGAACTCGCTGCCCGTCCAGGCCAGGTCCGGGCTCGACGACACGCCCGTGCTGTCCGTCAACCGACGCTCGGTCGTCGCGAGGGCACCCGCCGCTTGCAGGCCGGTGAAGTATATCTCGCGGTTGCCGTCGCGGCTGTCGCTCCAGACGAGACCGTAACGAGTGCCGGTCCATACCAGCGAGGGTTGCACCTGGGCGCTCGTCTGGGTGGTGACCTGGACCTCGGTGCCGATCCTCGCCCCGTCCGTGCCGACCCGTGCGAAGAAGATGTTCGAGTCGGCGGTCCTGTAGTCCTCCCACGCCACGCCGAGCTCGCTCGCAGCCCAGACGAGCGACGCGAACCAGGCCGTGTCGCCGCTCGAGCTCACCTGCGTGTCGGATGTCAGCGCCGCGCCTCCGGGGGAAAGGAGCTTGACGAAGACCTCGTTGTGGCCTGGTCGGTCGTCCGCCCAGGCCAGGGCGTAGGCGCTGCCCGTCCAGGCCAAATCCGGGCCCTGCACGTACCCGGCGTTGTCCACGACGAGCACATCCGTGCCGATCCCGGCTCCCGACGCGGACATGCGCGCGAAGTGCAGATCCTGGTCTCCGTAGTCCGTGAACGTCACGAAGACCACGCCGTACTCGCTGCCGTTCCAGGCAGCGACCGGAGAAAAGGCCTGACGGCCCACGTCGCAGATCTGCGCCCCGGTACCGTCGAAGCCCGGCCCGTCCACGACCCCGTCGCAGTCCTGATCCACCCCGTCCTCGCAGTGCTCCGCGGCCCCGGCGAACACGTCGCCCCGCGTGTCGTCGCAGTCGAGGCCACCGCAGCCGGCATCCAGGACGGTGTCCGAGTCGTCGTCTGCGCCGGCCGCATCCAGGATCTCTCCGTCGCAGTCCTGGTCGGCGGCGTCGCAGATCTCCGTGGCGCCGGGGTGGGTCGAAGCGTCGGCATCGTCGCAGTCCGGCTCCATGCCGCCGGCCACGCAGGCGCTATGTGCCCACCCGTCGTCGTCCCCGTCCTCGTTTTCGTGCATGTGGCCGTTGCAGTCCGTGTCCTTGCCGTCGCAGATCACCTCGGAAGCCCCGGGGTGAACGATCGGATCCTCATCGTCGCAGTCGTCGCCAGAAGGACAGCCCTCGCGGTCGTACCCGTCGTCGTCGTTGTCCACGTCGGCGTGGCCGTTGCAATCGTGATCCACGAGGGAGCAGTCGGTGGACGGAGAGCCTGGAAAAACGGTCGCATCCGCATCGTCGCAGTCGTCGCCGGCAGGGCAGCCCTGCGTCATGTACCCGTCCGCGTCCTCGTCTCGATCCGCGAGCCCGTCGCAGTCCATGTCCGAGCCGGCGCAGTCCGGTGCCGCATCCGGGTGGACGGCGCCATCGGCGTCGTCACAGTCCGACCCCCCGCAAGCTGCACCCGACACCTCGATGGCGGGATAGCCGTCGCCGTCCGCGTCCGTGGGCGAGTGCTCGCAGGATCCGAAGTCCGTGTCGCAGGTGTCCACGGTGCAAGGGTCCGAGTCGTCGCAGCCCGCGTCATCCACGCATCCTGCCTGATCGCCGTCATCGGCCGCGTCGGTCGGGTCGCCGGAGCCGTCCGGCAGATCCGCGGACGTGTCCATGACCGTGTCGGGTGATATGTCCCAAGCGGCGTCGTCGCTCCCGCCGCCCGACGGACCGCACCCCATCGGCACTGCCACCGCGAGGGCAAGAAGCGCACGGACCGCGGGCAGACCCGGCGATCTGCGAGGCGTCTCTTCGAAAGGATACCTTGTCTTCATGCGATCACCACCTGTCCCCGGACGAGAGGATCTTACGGGATGGTGGGATGTCATGCAACGTGGTCAGAGCCCGAGAACGGTCCGGCCACGCTTCCTGAGCCAGCCGCCCATGTCACGGCGCCGGATCAGGGAGGAGCACATCATGGCCGAGCCGAATGCCGCCGAGACCCCCGGCATGATGAGATCCTGCCCGCAAAGAAAGAGGCCCCGGATCGGGGTCGCAGGCCTCATGTCCAGGGATCTGTAGCGCGCCGGGATGGGAGCGAGCCCGAAGGGCACTCCCCCGGCATGTGCCGAGAAATGGGAGTACGTGAGGCTCGTGGCCACCTCCCTGTGGACCACGTGAGACGCGAGCCCAGGAAAGTGGCGGTCGATGGCGGCGATGAGCGTGTCCGCCACCCGTCTCTTGATGTCCTCGTAGTCGTCACCCCGCTTGCGCCAGCGGGTGTTTGCCCAGGGATGGAATGCGCCCTGCTTGCCTATGAACACGACCTGCCCGGTGTGCCCCACGTTGCCGTGCTGCCCGAACTCGGGATCCTTCATGCTCGACGAGTTGATGAAGATGATCTTGGGAGCGCCTTCCACCTCGGGGTCTTCCACGTCCCAGAAGATCCGATCCGAGGTGTCCCACTCGCGGTAGATCCAGTGGTTCTCCCGGCCGAGACCCAGCGCGGCCGGGCAGGTGTCCAGCCCGAAGAAAAGGTTCATGTACTCGTAGGCGCGGGGCAGCGCCTCGACCCGAGCCGTGATGGACGCGATCCTCTTCTCCGGCTCGAGCAGCTTCGTGTACGTATTGATGAGCCCCGCGCTGGACACGACCCTGCGTGAGGCAATCTCCTCGCCGTCTCTCATCCGGACACCCACCACGCGCCCGCGGTCCACCATGATTCGCTCCACCAAGGCACGCAACCGGATGACGGATCCTCCGCCCTCGATGGTGCGCCCCAGGTACCGGGCGAAGATGGAGCTGCCCCCGACGGGGAAGGTGGGCGGCGACTCCAGGTAGTATCCGAGCATGGCCGCGTGCACGATGAAGGCGCAGCGCCTGCGGGGCATGCCGATGTTTCCCCACTGGGCGTCGAGAACGTCCTTGAGCCTCTCGTCGCGCAGGTAACGCGACATCATGGCGTCGGTGGTGGTGGTGGCCGCCTCGTGGGCCGTGCGCACGAGAACGGCACGCGCCATGCGGGTCAGAGGACGCGGGGGCACGGAGGAGGCGAAGTACCCACGCAGGCGCGTCCTGGTATCGCGGATCTTGTCGAGATAGGCGCCGATCCCGTCCTTCTCTGCGGGAAACGACTGGGCGAGCACCTGCTTGTACGCCTCGTAGTCTCCTGGCATGTCCACCGTGAGGCCCGGGAACCGGATCCTGTCCACGGGATCGCCCATGGGTTCGAAGCGAAGGGCCCCGTCGGTGAGCGCCGCGAGCTGCAGGTACCAGTCCGCTTTTTCGTGAACCGTGCCGATGTAGTGGATGCCAACGTCCCACTCGAACCCCCTGCGCCGGAAGACGTGGGTGAAGCCTCCCGGACGGTCGTGCTGCTCGAGCACCAGCACCCTGTCGCCCGTCATGGTGAGCGTGGCCGCCGTGGCGAGTCCGCTGATCCCGGAGCCGATGACGATGGTGTCGAAGCGGCCCTGTGCGCGCTCCTGGATCCCGGGAAGACGCGGGCGCGAGCCTCGCGTCCGGGACGAGTCATCGTCACCTACGTCGATATCATCGTCCATGCAGTTACCGATCGATTCTCGTAGCACAGCCCCACGGGCACTGCCAGCCGCCACGACGATCGACTCGGCGATCCGCGCGTTCGGTGGTATGCATATGTCATGAAGAGGATCATCCTGCTGGCGACGGCCTTCTGCGCGTGGAGATGCGATCAGGACGCCGGCGCCACGTGGCCGGACTCGTCCACGGACAGCTGGATCGAAGGCGACACGGACGTGGACCTGCCCACCGACATGCCCGCCGATCAGGACGAGGATGCGCCCCTGGACACCGCCGAGGACACGGGGACGGGCGACGTCAGTGACGGCTCGGGCGGCGGCGAGGGCCCTACCCTGCTCTACGACGGCGCCGTCGGCTCCATTTCCATCGTGCCGGGCTGGAGCGCGTCCAGGCCCCGGCCCGTGATCGTGCTCACGCGATACTCGTCGGAGAGCACGTGGCACGTGTCCATGGCCGAGATCGACGCAGCCGGGGTCGTGGGAGGCATGGCCACGGACGTCGTCAGGGTCTGGGGGTGGGGTGACTTCTCGGCGTACTCCCCGAGCCTTCTTTACGAGGGGCCACGAGACGGATCTGCCATCATCGCCTCGTGGTCGTGGTCGGACCCCTGCCCGCTCGTCGTGCTGTCACGCTACTCGGCCACGGACACGTGGTTCGTGTCCATGGCCCAGATAGACTCCACGGGGCTGGTGGGAGGCATGGTCACCGACGAGATCGCGGTCTGGGGCTGGACGTCGCCATCTGCCGCGGGCTCGCCCGGGATACTGTACGAAGGCGGCGTGGGCGGCTCCATTGCGCCGTGGAACGCGTCCGACCCGGATCCGCTCATCGTGATGACGACGTGGGATACGGGCGACGTCTGGTGGCTGAGCATGGCGGACGTGAGCGAGACGGGCGCGGTGTCCGGCATGCTCACCGACAGCGTGCGCGTGTTCGGATGGTGAGCACCGGGCGAGCGAGCGCGGGGGTCGTCCAGAGCCAGATCTAGAGCCAGATGCGGATGCCCGCCACCGGTCCTTGCATGATCACGCGACCGATCTGCCAGACCTGGTAACCTGCGTGGACCTCGATGCCCACGAACGTGAACCCGAGCTGGGCCCTGCCGTGCACCGTGAAGGCGTTTCCGAGGTTGCCGAGCGCCACCCAGGCCGAGACGACCAGCGGGCGCACCGGGAAGACGTCCACGCTGTAGAAGAAGTCGATGCCCTTGTCGACCCTGTCGAGGTCGATCATCAGGTTCAGGCCCAGACCCGTGTGCATCTCCACGTGCTCGTGCTGCACGTGTCGGATGCAGAGATCGATGCTGCCGAAGACGAGACGGTCCAGGACCCTGCCGGGCAGAGGCTCGAGGACCGCGGTCCAGCGGGTCATGAGCCCCAGTCGCAAAGAGGTGTCGACGCTCGCCACGAGACCCGCATGATGCAGCGCGTCGAGGTCGTAGGCGTAGTCGAGGCTCAACCCGAACGTGACGTGACGGCCCGCCTTCTTTCCCGGAAGCTGTGCGATGTCGTCGAAGTCCTGCGTGGGATCCTCGAGCCTCACGATGGTCATGTGCCCGGCGGCACCGTTCGCGTAGGGCGGACCCGAGAAGAGGCCCAGGTTCCTGGTCGTTCCCTCGACGAGCAGGGAAGGCAGCGTCCATGGCCAGGCCAGGATGCGCAAAAGCACGATCCCCACACCGGCACGGGATCCTCCCGTCGTGCCATAATCCCAGTCATCATCGTCATCGTCGAAATCGTCATCGTGGTCCCCGTCGTCGCTGTCAGAGCCGTCGTCATCATCGTCGTCGTCGCCGCCGTGGACCTCGTCCCTCACCTGGTCCAGCTTGCCCGCATGGGCGAATGCGCAGGCCAGCCACAGGGCCATCGCAGTGTACAGGCAGCAGGATCGGTAGCTCATCCACGTTCAATGTAGCATCGTTTGCCAGGACGATCACATGGCACGTGTGGTCGAAAGTGATGGCCAGAAGGGACTGTCGGCGCGCTGCCAGGCGCGCTGTCGGGCGCGCTCGACAGGTGGGTGGTGACGTGCCAACATCGGGACCATGGGAAGGCGGTACAGGTTCGAGTCCACCATCAACGCGCCGCGCGATCTCATGATCGGCATGCTCACGAGCAAGGACTTCCTCGAGGCCGAGGCACGGGAGAACGGAGCCCTGGAGGTGAGCTGCAAGGTGCGGCGCAAGAGCCCCACGAAGCTCGTGCTCGTGCTCAACAAGACCGAGCCCACGCGAGATGACGAGGGCAACGTGGTCGAGGGCAAGAACGACCACCTGGTGCTCGAGCAGGAGTGGGACCTGGACAGGGGTACGGTCGAGTGGACCCACAGGATGGAGGAGCTCACGGGGGTGACCGTGTCGGGCACAAACCGCATCGTGGACAACGCCTCGGGCGGGTGCACCCTCGTCGAGGAGGGAGAGATCGACATCCGTACGGGCATGCCCTTCGTGGGGTGGTTCATGGACTGGTTCATCGCGGGCCGGGTCATCGCCGGGATGAAGACGGAGCGAGCCAGAAGGGCCCTCTATTTGTCGCGCAAGGCGAGCCAGAGGTGAGCGGCGGCCGGGGTGCCGGCGGGCTGTCTCAGGCGGGCTGGACAGCTCGATGGGGCTGAGATAGGTTGAAAACGCAAGAGAGCCCAACGGGCGGGTGGGCCCATCCTGGAGGTCGAGATGCCGAAGAGAACGCACACGCTCGTCGCGCTGGCCGCGATCCTGGTCGTGACGGCCTGTGGAGCGGGAAGGTTCGGGTACGACGTGAAGTACAGGCCGCTCAAGGCCGAGAAGAAGTGGATGGGCAAGACCACGCAGATCAACTACGAGGAGATCCGGCGGGATCCTCTCAAGTACGCGGACGTGACCGTGGGGTGGTTCGGAGTGGTCGAGGAGGTACTCTCGGACCAGGGTGGGAAGCTGTCCGTGCTGTGCTCGTACAGGACCCACCAGGACAGGCACCTGTGCGAGGACAAGTTCGACTCGAAGACCTGCAGGGTCACCGTGTCGAAGAAGAGCCCCGGCACGTTCTCCACGACCATCGAGGTCACGGAGGAGGATGAAGCCCTGGGCAAGAACAAGATCCAGACCAACAGCCTCCTCAAGGTCTATGGGCACGCCACGGGCGATTACGACAGCGAGGGCGGACCCATGATTGAAACGCAGTGGTTCCGCCACTGGCCACCGGGCCAGTACGTGGACACCACGGCTGCAACCTTCATGCTCCAGTGACCCGGGACACTTCCGGTGGGCGGCGTGTGGGCGTATAATGGGCACCCGATGAAAATGGACTTCACTCCAGCAGTGATCGGCGCCGCGCTCATCGTGTGCCTGACACCGGCCGAGCAGGCATCCGCATCCACCGGGATGCCAGCCTTCGCGCCTGCAGCGCTGAAGGACGCCGAGGACATGGACGTCGATGCCGAAGAGGCCCCGGATGATGTGGGCGACGAGGGTGGGGATTTCGGGGAGGACGACGCCGGCAAGCCGGCGCAGGCGGCGGACAGCGGCGAGCACGAGGCACCGGCCCAGCCAGCGGACTTCGACATCGAGGAGTACGTGCAGCTGGCACAGGAGAACAACCCGCAGGTCCAGGCGGCCAAGTGGGAGCTGGAGAGCTACCGCAAGCAACTCGACGAGGCCCACTGGGCTCCCTACTTCAACGTGTCTTTCAACACCATGTTCACCTACATGTCGCGCACCGAGGGAGATGCCCTTTACAGCCCCCAGGGCGAGTTCAACATCTCCTCGGACGCGGGCATCTGGCTCAGGCTGGAGCTCGTGGCCGGCGTGCCCATCTACACGTTCGGCAAGATCACGAGCTACTGGGACATGGCCGAGCAGGGCGTGAAGGTGGGCAAGCAGAAGCTGCTCAAGGAGAAGCAGCAGGTCGCCTACGACGTGAGGCGGGCCTACTACTCCCTGCAGATCGCCAGGGAGCTTCTATCCGTGGCGAAGAACGGCAACAAGTACCTCAAACATGCGCTGGACAAGGTCGAGGAGGACCTGGAGAACGACGGC
>JBFYZU010000013.1:0-5529 GCA_041309365.1 Myxococcota bacterium | reverse complement strand
GTGGCGGGCAGCGCGGCCCGCATGTCTTTCACGAGCGACGCGATGTCCCAGGACGACAGGCGCTCGGCCTGCGGCGCCGGCAGCCTGCCCGCCCCCTTCTCGGTCGCGCACTCGACGATCGCCTCGAGCAGCGTTTCCAGCTCGGGCCAGAACGCCGGGTCGTCCCTGCGCGCCCTCATGAGCCCGTAGAGCGCCTCGTACACCTCGTCGAGCCTCGACCACGGCTTCACGCGCACCCCCTGAGCCCACAGAAAGCCCCGCACCCTGTGAGTCACCGTCGGCAGTATCGCTGCTCCATGCATGGCCGACATGCTATCCCCCCGACGCCGGCCTTTGCAAGCCCACCGCGATTCCCGATCGACTCGAGGCCCTGCCGGCCCGATCCTGCCGTGCACGCGCCGAAAGGACGACGAGAGGTCCGTCTCGACGGTTGGGTCAAAACGACGAAAAGCCCACGAGCCGTCTCGCGGCGCGCGGGCGGCCGCGGGATCAGGAGGACCGCCCTCGACCCCCGAAGCCCGCCACCCGCGCCACCTTGCCGTCCTTCTTGGCCTCGCACTCGTCCTTCAGGGCACGGGCCACGGCATCGGTCGTGCGGCTCCGGGCGAGCACCCCGAGCTTGCGCTGCACGGTGGCGAAGTCGCCCGGGGTCAGGTTGCCGAGGGACTCCACCGTGCGGATGGCGGCCTCGGTGGGAGGGGCGAGGCCCATGGACTCGACGGCGGACAGGAACATGCCGCAGGCCTGGGCACAGGTCAGGTAGTCGAAGCGGACCTTGATGTCGAAGCGGCGGAAGGAGGCCTGGTCGAGCCTGTCGGCGAGGTTGGTGGTGCAGACGAAGATGCCCTCGAAGCACTCCATCTGGGTGAGGAGCTCGTTTATTCTGGTGGTCTCCCAGGACCGGACCGCGTCGATGCGGTCGTGGATGAAGGAGTCGGCCTCGTCGAGAAGGAGCACGGCCTTCTGGGTTGTGGCCTCCCGGAACATGGACGCGATGTTCTTCTCGGTCTCGCCCACCCAGCAGGACATGAGGTCGGAGGCGCGGCGCAGGCACAGGGGCATGCCGAGCCTGTCGGCCAGGTGCTGGGCCAGGGCGGACTTGCCCGTGCCGGGCGGGCCGTGCAAGAGCAAAGTGCAGCGCGAGGACGGGTCGAGGCCAGCGACGATATCGCGCACGTTTTCCGATGCGTTGAGCCAGTCCAGGTCGTATCCGCCGGCAGCACCTTTTCGGCCCTGGGCGCGCAGGGTGATTCCCCTGGCTGCGAGGCTGGAGCGCAGCGTGTTCTCGAGGGTCCTCTCCGCGTCGTCGCCCGCGAGGCGGGCCATCCAGGCCGCCCGCTCGATGTCACCCGGGACGAGCTGGTCGCAGGCCGCCATCCTGTCGAGCCAGGGGCCCGAGACGCCAAGGCCCGCGAGGCGGGCCTCGAGCATCCTGCGCCGGACCGTGCGAGGCGGGGTGGGGACCTCGAGGACGTGGCGGAAGCGCCTGAGGTAGGCTTCGTCGATCTGCCAGACGCGGTTGGTGACCCAGATGGCCGGGACGGGGTTCGTCTCGAGCAGCTGGTTGATGAAGCCCTTGCCGTGCCCGGTCTCCATCCTGTGTCCCCACATGCCGAAGGACTGGCTAGGGAACAGATCCTCCACCTCGTCGAACAGGATGACGTGCCTGCCCCTCGCGGCCAGGATGCGCTGCGCCAGCCTGTAGTGCGTGAGCCTCCCTGTGGCCGACATCATGTCCGAGTCGTCGTCCATGACGTCCACCTTGTAGAGCGTGGCCCCGCAGAGGTGGGAGAGCACCCGGGCGAGCTCGGTCTTGCCCGTGCCCGTGGGCCCGTGCAGGAGGACGTTCACGCCCAGAAGGCCCCGATCGACGGCCTTGCCCAGCACCTGCGCGAGCAGCTCCACGTCCGTCTCGAGGTGCAAGAAGTCCTGTCCCGTCAGCGTGGTCGGCTCGGCCAGCGGGAAGATGCGGTCGAGCATGTCCTCGACGTCCCGGTACTCGCGCAGCATGAGATCGTCGAGCCCGCTCATCAGGCCGAACACCTTCTCCCGGTCGTGCCGTCCGGTGAAGCACAGGTTGAGGAGCCCCGTGCGCTGCAGCGTGCCCTCGCGGCCCAGGGCCCTCGTCAGGTCGTGCTCGCTCCGGCCGATCACGCCGGACATGACCCTGGCCAGCCTCGAGACGCTGAGCCTGCCCGCGTTGCGCATGAGGTGCTGAAGGCCGCTCTCGTTATCCAGGTGGTACCCGAACCTCAGGACGTCTTGCTCCACGTCGTCCAGGCCCATGGCCTCGCCCAGGAGGTCCACGTTCTCGTCGAAGATGGTGTCGGGCTCCAGATCCTGCTTCTCGAGCTCGGCGAGCTTGCCGGCCAGGTACTCGAGAACGACCTCGTCCTCGAGCTCCCCCTCCGAGTCCAGGTCCGCCAGCCTGTCGTCGTCAGTGTAGTACATCTTCACCCACGGCTCCTCGACGATGGACTGGAACTGGTCGCTCGCCAGGATCGCCCGCAGGACCCACACGTCGACGGGCGTCATCCTGGTGCGCAGGATGTCAGGCCTGTAGCGGAATCTCGTTCGTCGCAATCTCTTCTCGCGCATGATCCATCTCCCTCGTCCCAGGATCTCGGCAGGGTGTGCGCACGGGCTGAGCGCTCGCTGGCACAGCGCCAGGTCGACTTGCGGGCGGCCTCACCGACAGGCGGTGGTCTACGGCCGGCTCAGGCCTTTTCGCGTGACCTGGCGCCCGGGGCTGCCCGTGGCTTGTGCTTGCCGAGCTGCTTGCGCACCCAGGCCCCGATCTGCCTTGCGGTGTGCATGCCCACGAGCGCGGCCGGCGGCCTCTCCCCGTCGAAAAGGATCAGCGTGGGGATCGCCTCGATGCCGCACTTTTCGGCCACCTGCCGGCTCCTGTCGACGTTCACCTTGACGACCTTCACCGTGCCGGCGAGCTCGCCGGCCAACTTCTCGAGCTCTGGCCCCATTGCCACGCAGGGCCCGCACCACGGCGCCCAGAAGTCCACCAGGACAGGCCCCTCTGAGCTCGTCACCAGCCGCGGCAGGCTCCTGTCGCCCGCGTGCGTGATGCCCCCGCCTCCTTTGCCTTTCCTCGCGGGGGTCTCTTTTCGCGGCTTGCCCTCGACCTTTTTCCTGGTTGCCATCTTCGGTCTCCTCTCGTCCGGACCCGTGACGCCCGGTCACTTCCCCTTGAAGGAATCCATGATACGCGTGGGGTGCGACACGGCCTTGTGCCCACAGGCCGTGTCGCACCCTTTTCTGCATGATGGGGCCATGGGAAAAGCCGCGACAAGACACGCGTACCGCCACCTCAACGTCCCGGGGCCGAGACCATCCACCTTCAGGTGCGTGTGCGCCTGCACGTGCGAGTGGGAGACGAGCACCCACGTGTGAACGCCATGTTCAAGGACCCCGGGTGTCGACCCTGGACAAGTGCCAGGAACAATGATGAGGCCAGGGAAATATGGTCAACGACCACGGCGCGGATGGAGTTCTGGCGAGGCACAGTTGATGATCGCGATGTTCTGGGGATGTTCGTCGATGATCCTGCTCATCTCCTCGAGTTCTCTGCGTTGTCGTGCTCCAAAGCAGATGGGACAAGAGGAATCCGATGTTGTACGACGTCATGGGAGCGGTTTGCCTGTCGAATCGACTTCCGAAATGAAGACGCCGCTCATTTGTATCATATTCCAGCGCTGCCTGACGAATGTCGGGCATGCTTCAGAGCTTCGAGACGGCAACCAGCTAAAAGCCGGTTCCGTTTTTCTGCCAGGAGCGCTGCCTCAGGTCACCGGCGCATGCCGAGAGGTCGCCGACGCCATCAGCGAGTATCCCGGCGAGTATCCCGAGATCCATCTTCACGTACTCGTGCACCAGGACGTTCCTGAACGAGGCGATTCGCGGGAACCCCGCGGCCTTGACTATCCCCTTCTCGACCATCCGTTCCGCCGTCTCGCGGTAGGCGAACGTCTGGATTCCGAAGTCCGAGGAGAGCACGTGTGCTCCGATCTCCAGGAGCCCGTCGATGACCACGTGGAGCCCCCGCTCCGCCGCCCATCGCGCATCCAGATCCGAGGCCAGCCTCTCAACGGTCATACCCCTGTACTTCTCCAGGGCGGCCAGATCCTGCTCGATCCCGGCGAGCCTCGTCAGAAATCTCTCCTCGTCAACCATGAGGCCTCTCCCGCATGGCATCGTCCGTGATCCTCATGAGGTGGCGTGCGTCGTCGGCCATTCCGAGCGCCCGGATGTGGTAGCCGATTCGCGCGGCGGGATCCCTGTCTAGCAGGATCGTACCTTCCGCAAGGATCCTCACGGCGAGCAGCGGTTGCTCGTCGATCAGGCCGTTCATGACGACCACGTCCACGTCGTCGATCCCGAGCGCCCGCTGCACGTCACCGATCAGGTCCAGCCTGACCATGGGATCGAACGGCTCCTCGAGCAGGAAAGCGACATCGACGTCGGAGCTGTTGCCCGCATCTCCCCTGGCGACGGATCCGAACAGCACGGCCATGACCACTCCCCGGGATTCGAGCGGCAGGGCTCGCAACAGGTTCGCGACGTCCTCTCTGTCCTTTGCCATGCGGCGGAATTATAGCAGGCGACGAGTCGGGGCGTAAGGGCGGCGCTCGACGGGGCGGCGCTCGTCCGCGAGATCCGACACGCAGTGCTGGCGCCTCGCCCCTTTTTTCGCGAAGTGGACAGCGTTTCCGATCACAAAGGATGCGAACACGAGCCGCACGGCCAGCGACCGTACCGGTCGAACACCGGGGACGCAACGTCATAGGCGTACAATATGCCAAAACTCGAAGCTCTCGTGACTTGCGGTGCCACGGATGCCTCGCCCGAGATTCGCCCGGTCGCTGGCCTGGACCCGAACTCTTTGCTTTCGTCTCATGCCACCCTCACCATCGCGCCCCTCTCGGCAACCAGCGAACCGTCGTGCCCAGGCGTGTGGCCTGCGGCTGCGGTTGCGAAGGACAACCACGGCGGAAGAAATATGCGACGCGAGCACCTTGACATCCCGTAGTCCGTTCTCTATTCAAGAAGTCGGTTGAATACTGGAACGAGAAGCACATGCCATCATCGAGCCGACAGTTCAAGGACACGATCTACGAGCAGCTCGGCCGGGTCGGAAAGGCCCTGGCCAGCCCGCGCCGGCTCGAGCTCTTGGACCTTCTCTGCCAGGGACCACGGACGGTTGAGGCTCTGGCCAACGAGGCCGGGCAGTCGATCGCCAACACCTCGCAGCATCTCCAGGTGCTGCGCTCATCAAGGCTGGTCGAGGCCGAGAAGCACGGGCTGTTCGTGACCTACCGGCTCGCCGACGAGAAGGTCTGCGCGTTCTACCGAGAGCTGCGAACGCTCGCCGAGTCGCGCCTCCACGAGATCCGGGCGGTCACGCGCCAGTTCCTCGAGAAGCGCGGCGAGATGGAGCCGGTGGACCGCGACGTCCTTGCCTCCCGGGTCCGCAGCGGCGAGGTCACGCTGCTCGACGTGCGGCCGCCCGAGGAG
>JBFYZU010000012.1:0-6757 GCA_041309365.1 Myxococcota bacterium | reverse complement strand
CTCAGAGCCCAAGCCCGAGCCGAAGCCAGAGCCCAAGCCAGAGCCCAAGCCAGAGCCGAAGCCAGAGCCGAAGCCCGAGCCGAAGCCAGAGCCCAAGCCAGAGCCCAAGCCAGAGCCGAAGCCGGAGCCGAAGCCGGAGCCCAAGCCCGAGCCGAAGCCGGAGCCCGAGCCCGAGCCGAAGCCGGAGCCCGAGCCCGAGCCCGAGGAGAAGAAGGGTTTCAAGCCAGCGCAGCAGACAAGAGAGATGCTGGCTCCGGGCAGGATCGTGCTCCAGGGCAAGCAGGAAGAGGAGAAGCAGGCGGAAAGGCCGCAGGAAAGCCCCAAGATGACCATGCGCCTGCCTTCCGTTGCCCAGCCGCTCGCCACGCTCGACAGCAAGCTGCGCAAGCTCAAGGGCGAGCCGGAGCCGGAGCCCAGGCCGCCGGACGAGGAACGCAAGGAGAAGGTCAAGACCGGCGAGATGTTCGGACGCAAGCTCGAAGCCTCCAGGCAAGAGAGCGTGTCCGTCATCGCTCCGGTGGTCATCGACGCAAAGACCGTCAAGGACAAGCCAGCAGAGCCCGTCAGGGAGGAGGCCTCGCCACGCACCGAGGGGCCGAGGGCCGAGGAAAAGGCCCAGGTCGAAGAGGCATCCGTCGAGAAGGCGGAGAAGGCGACCAGGGATCTCGAGAAGCGTGCCGGCGGGAAGCAGCCAGAGCCGGAGAGGGACAGACGCGCCGAGAGCGGGGTGTTCGAGAAGGACGAGAAGGACTTCTTCAAGGAGAAGCCTCCCGAGCCTCCGGAGCACTTCGACGATCTCGAGTGGGACGAGAGGCACACGAGAGAGCACAAGACGTCCAGGACCGGCATGTACGTCATGTTCGGCATGATCGTGCTCATCGTGCTGGGCATCGTGGCCGCGCTCTACGGCCCCAGGTTGTTCAAGACCGGCCCGGACATGGACAAGCTCAAGCTCCTCGAGCAGGCCGAGACCATCCAGGCTCCTGCGCTCAGACCCGTCCCCGAGCCACCGGTCCCCGTGGCAGAGGAGAAGCCGGCTCCGGAGCCCGTTGCCGAGCAACCAACCACACCCGGGGAGACACCCGGGGAGACACCCGGGGAGACGCCCGGGGAGACACCTGGGGAGACACCCGGGGAGACGCCTGCCGTGGTCGAACCGCCATCGGGCGAGTACGCCACGCTTCTGGCCGAGGGGCTCGAGCTTCTCGCTGCGAAGAAGAGGAACGAGGGCATCGACAAGCTCCAGCAGGCCGTGGCCGTGAACCCGTCGGGTCAGGAGGCCTATTCGGAGCTCATCTACCAGCACAAGGAGAAGGGCAACAAGCCCGAGGTGCTCGAGTGGGGCAAGAAGGCCACCGAGCTGGGGCCTTCGGATTCCAGGGCCTGGTTCTCCTACGGCCTCGCCCTGTTCACGGTGGGAAAGACCACCGAGGCCAAGCCCGTGTTCGAGCACTGCGTGGCCATGGAGCCAGCCGACAAGTGGGTCGGCCAGTGCAAGAAGATGGTCAAGTGGGTGAAGTAGAACCGGAAGTGTGAGATGGCCAAGAAGCTCGATCTCGCAAGGACCAAGGTGGCCGTGGTCGGAGGCGGCCTGGCCGGCCTGATGACGGTCCTCAAGCTGTGCGAACGCGGGATCCATGTCGATCTGTTCTCGCTGGTTCCCGTGAAACGCTCGCACTCGGTGTGCGCCCAGGGAGGCATCAACGCTTCGGTGAACACCATGGGCGAGGGCGACAGCCCCATGGTGCACATGGACGAGACCGTGTACGGCGGCGATTTTCTGGCGAACCAGCCGCCGGTCAAGGGCATGTGCGCGGCCGCCCCGGACATCGTCTACATGCTCGATCGCATGGGTGTCCCATTCAACAGGACGCCCGAGGGGCTTCTCGACTTCCGGCTCTTCGGCGGAACCAAGTACCACCGCACGGCCTTTGCCGGCGCCACCACGGGCCAGCAGCTGCTCTACGCGCTCGACGAGCAGGTGCGCCGTTTCGAGGCCCTGGGCCAGGTGAACAAGTACGAGTTCTGGGACTTTCTCGGGGCGGTCCTCGACGACGGCGGGAGGTGCGTGGGGCTCGTGGCGCAGGACCTGCGAAGCGCCGGGATAGAGGCCTTCCGGGCCGACGCCGTGTGCGTGGCCACGGGCGGCCCGAGCATCATGTTCGGGCGCACGACCAACTCCACGATCAACACCGGGATCGCGGCCGCCGAGATCTTCCGCCAGGGCGCCGTCTACGCGAACGGAGAGTTCATCCAGGTCCACCCCACGGCCATCCCGGGCGCGGACAAGCTCAGGCTCATGAGCGAGTCCGCCCGCGGCGAGGGCGCCCGGATATGGGTGCCAAAGGATCTCGAGGACACGAGGCCGCCCCTGGAGATCCCGGACAGGGATCGCTATTACTTCCTGGAGGATCGCTACCCGGGATACGGGAACCTCGTGCCGCGCGACATCGCGTCGAGAGAGCTGTTCAAGATATGCCGTCACGAGAAGAGGGGCGTGGGCGGCGGCGACATGGTCTATTTGGACCTCACCCACATCCCCGCAGAGCGCCTGGATCGCAAGCTCGGCGGCATCCTGGAGATCTACGAGAAGTTCGTGGGGGAGAACCCGCGCAAGGTGCCCATGAAGGTCTTCCCGTCGGTCCACTACTCCATGGGGGGGCTGTGGGTGGACTTCGAGTCCAGCGCCTCGGGCGACATCGTGCCGGACAGCCCCAGAAACCAGGCCACGAACATCCCGGGCCTGTACGCAGCAGGCGAATGCGAGTACCAGTACCACGGTGCCAACCGTCTGGGCGCCAACTCCCTCTTGAGCTGCATCTACGCCGGCATGATCTGCGGGCCTGCCATGGTGTCCTACGTCCGGGGCAAGGAGAGCCTGGCCGTGGATGCGCCCGCATCCCTGTTCGAGAAGGCCTGCTCGCGGGAGGTGGACGCCTTCGAGCAGATCATGAAGGGAGAAGGGGACGAGAACCCGTTCGTGATCCACTCCGAGCTCGGCGATGCCATGCTCGTGGACGTGACCGTGGAGCGCTTCAACGACAAGATGAAGGCCGTGGACGCCAGGATCGACGAGTGGGAGGACCGCGCGAAGCGCATCGGAATCACCGACCGCGAGAGGTGGAGCAACCAGACGGCCTTCTTCGTGCGCCACCTCAGGGGGATGCTGGACCTGTCTCGCGTCGTGGTGCGTGGCGCCATACGTCGCGACGAGAGCCGCGGTGCGCACTTCAAGCCGGACTTCCCGGAGCGCGACGACGACGCCTGGCTCAAGACGACCATGGCGAGGTACTCGGCCGACGGCCCGTCCTTCGACTACGAGCCGGTGGACGTGTCCATCATCGTGCCCCGCAAGCGTTCCTACGTGGAGGACGGCGCTGCCAGCGCCGCCGCCAAGAAGAAGCAGGTCGAGGGCTAATCACAATGGCAGATTCTTCAACCAAGATCACGCTGCGCGTCCGTCGCCAGTCCACGGCCTCCTCGCAGCCGTACTGGGAGACCTTCGAGGTCCCCTACGGGCCCATGATGAACGTCATCTCCGCGCTGCAGGAGGTCCAGAAGAACCCCAGGACCGTCGAGGGCAAGACCGTGCTGCCCGTGGTCTGGGAGTGCAACTGTCTCGAGGAGATCTGCGGCGCGTGCACCATGATCATCAACGGGCGGGTGAGGCAGGCATGCTCCGCGCTCATCGATCAGGTGGGCACGGATCTCGTCCTCGAGCCCATGAGCAAGTTCCCGGTGGTCCGGGACCTGATGGTGGACCGAAAACGCATGTTCGAGGTCCACAAGAAGGTCATGTCCTGGGTCGAGGTCGACGGGACCCATGCCCTCGGGCCGGGCCCCCGGTCCACCCAGGAGGAGCAGGAGGTCCGCTACCCGCTCTCCAAGTGCATGACCTGCGGGTGCTGCTGCGAGGCCTGCCCCAACTACACTCGCGACGGCGAGTTCTACGGCGCATTCGCCATGAATCAGGTGAGGCTTTTCAACACGCATCCCACGGGACGAGGCCAGTGGCGGTCGCGCATCGAGACGGTCATGGGCCGGGGAGGCATCGCCAACTGCGGCAAGAGCCAGAACTGCGTGGAGGTCTGCCCCAAGGAGATCCCGCTTCTGGACTCGCTGGCCGAGGTGAACCGGCAGGCCGCGAGCCACATGATCACGGGCTGGCTGCTGAACTCCCGGAAGAAGTAGAATACGGGGCGATGGCCGCCGTCCTCGCAGTGCTCCTCAACACGTTCCGCGAGACGATCAGGGACAAGATCCTCTACGGCATGGTCTTTTTCGCCATCGTGCTCATCCTGACCACCTTCGTGCTCGGGGAGTGGAGCCTGCACGAGGAGGTCCGCGTCACCACCGATCTGGGCCTGGCGGGCATCTCGCTGTTCTCGATGCTTCTGGCCATCGTCCTGGGCGTGTCGCTCATGCACAAGGAGATCGACCGCAAGACCCTCTACCCCGTGCTGAGCAAGCCCGTGAGCCGCTGGCAGTTCTTGCTGGGCAAGTACCTGGGCATGGCCCTGACTCTGGCGCTGCAGATGACGTTTCTGTGCGGCGTGTTCTTCGTCTCGCTCAGGATCCAGGGAGGCGCCCCCACACGGGCGCTGGTCCTGGCCCTGGCGCTCGTCTACCTCGAGGTACTCGTGGTCACGGCCGTGGCCGTGCTGTTCTCGAGCTTCTCGACCCCGTTCGTCTCGGGTGTGCTGACTTTCGGCACCTTCGTCGTGGGCCGCAACCTCGACACTCTCGAGATCTTCCTCAAGGCCAACGAGATCAAGGTCGTGCCGGGGCTGCTCAGGATATCCACCGTGATATTTCCCAACCTGTACATGTTCTACCCATCGGGCCGTGCCATCGAGGCCCACTGGGTCACGGTGCACGGGACGTTCGTCTCGGGCCAGTACATGCTCGACACCACGCTCTACGCTCTGGCCTACATCGCCGTGTGCCTGGTGGGGGCCATCCTGATCTTCTCGCGCAGGGACCTCATTTGAGCGCGGGCAACGGAGCGGCAAGGACGGCCCTCGTGGTCCTGGCCCTGGTGCTCGTCGTCGTCGGTGCGGTCTATGCCCGCGTCGTGATCACGGCGCAAATGGCCGTGGCCGAAGCGGAGCGCTGCCTGGCGGACGGCCGGTGGGACGACGCGCTGTTTCACCTCGACCGCGCGGCGCACGCCTATGCACCCTTGAACCCTTACAACGAGATGGCCTACGAGCGGCTCTGGCAGCTCGCGCGCAAGGCAGAGCTGGCAGGCGACACGGGCAAGGCCCTCCAGGCCTACCGGTCCATCCGCGCGTCCATCCTCGCTGCCCGCTCCACCTACACTCCCCACCCCGAGATGCTCGCCCGGGCGAACGACCGCATCGCCAGGCTCATGGCCAGGCTCCCGCCTCCGCCCATCGACCTCGAGAAGCCCGAGAGCCAGCGCATGCGCGAGCACCACGCGCTGCTCTCGGACAACCCCATGCCCGATCCGATGTGGTCGGTCCTCCTGATCCTGGGCCTGGCCACATGGGTGGGCGCCTGCGTGGCCTTCATCCTCCTGGGCCTGGATCGCGACCTCGAGCTCAGGGCCCGCCCGGCCCTCGCTGCCTCGGGCGCCTTTCTGGCCGGCCTTGTCCTGTGGGTGCTGGGCCTGCTGTTCGCCTGAGCCCGTCACCCGGGAGCCTCGCGGGCCTCGCGGGGATTCACGCCTCGCTTGCGCCGGGGTCCTGCCGGAGGTTAGTCTGTGGGCCTTGAAACGGAGGTGAATCCATGGGCGAGCTGTACGCCACGTTCGAGACGAGCATGGGCGACATCAAGGTGAAGCTCTTCGAGGCCGAGGCACCACAGACGGTGCAAAATTTCGTCGGGCTCGCCGAGGGGACGAAGGAGTGGACCGATCCCAAGGACGGGCAGAAGAAGAAGGCCCGCTTCTACGACGGGCTCATCTTCCACCGCGTGATTCCGGATTTCATGATCCAGGGAGGCTGTCCATTGGGACGCGGCACGGGAGGCCCCGGCTACAGGTTCGCCGACGAGTTCCATCCGAGCCTGAAGTTCGACAGGCCGGGGCTTCTGGCCATGGCGAACTCCGGGCCCGGCACCAACGGGAGCCAGTTCTTCCTCACCGAGGTGCCCACGCCGCACCTGAGCGGTCACCACACCATCTTCGGCGAGGTGGTCAGCGGCCTCGACATCATCAAGAGCATCGCCCGGGTCAAGAAGGGAGGCGGCGACAGGCCCGTCACTCCCGTGACCATCGACAGGCTCACGATCGCCCGGACCTGAGGTCGGGAGCATCGATCCCGCCAGGGGGAATTGCGCCGCAACGCGTTCGCGCGGCGTGGGGGCGTCAGTCCTCGTAGAGGTCCTTCGTGATGGTGTAGACGCTGGTGGGGTTGTCGTAAAGGATCTCCATGGACTCGCCGTCCATGACGAAGACCCACGGCACGCCCTCGAGCATGCTCGATCCCGTGATGATGTGGGCGCCCAGGGTGTTGTCCGCATCGTCGGTGAACCAGCCGAAGTCGGCACCGTAGCCCGAGAAGTAGTCGTAGGCCTGCGCGGGGCTCGTTCCGTCGCCGAGCACCCACACGAAGCGGGCGCCGTAGGTCTCGTAGTGGTCGTGCAGGCCGGCCAGGTTGCGGACCCGGTTCGGGCAGTAGGGGCACCATGTGGTGGCGATGACCACGATGACGCTCTGCACGCCCGGGTCGCAGTAGAAGGCTTCCAGGTCCGCGTGGTCCAGGCCCATGGTCTCCTCGGGGCCCTTCACGGA
>JBFYZU010000011.1:0-9729 GCA_041309365.1 Myxococcota bacterium | reverse complement strand
GCCGTGCCCGTCGGGTACGTCACGTCCACGAACAGCCCCGGGCTGTCCTGCCTGTAGAGCTGCGACAGCCTGCCCACGTACACGTCCGTCACGTAGATGTCGCTCAGCCCGTCGTTGTCGTAGTCCGCCCAGGCAGGCTCCGAGTTGGTCTCCTGGTAGAAAAAGCCGCTCGTGGCCCACACGTCTGCGAACGTGTAGTCGCCGGGTCCGGAGTTGACGAGCAGCATGCTCTTGTCGGAAAACTCGATGAACCGCGGGTGCGCCAGGTTGGCGCTGAAGAGGTCCAGGTCGCCGTCGTTGTCGTGGTCACGCCACTGCGAGCCTATGGTGTGACCGTAGGAGCCGCTGTCGAGCACGCCCTGCACGCCCCGCTCCTGGGCGACCTCCTCGAACGTCCCGTCGCCCAGGTTGCGCCACAGGCAGTTGGCCTGCAGCCTGTACACGGACACGAAGATGTCGATGAGCCCGTCCTCGTCGAAGTCGCCCCAGTTGACCCCGCGCCCCGACCCGTTGCGGCAGTTCGTCGGGAGCGCCGTCTCGCTCACGTCCGTGAACGTGCCGTTGCCGTTGTTGTGCCACAGGATGTCCGGCGTGCCCGCGCCCAGCCTGTCCTCGCCGGTCCACGACGTGGGCATCTCGTAGTTGGCCACGTACAGGTCCACGTACCCGTCCGAGTCGTAGTCGCCCCAGGCCGCCCCCTCGGTGGGCGAGAAGTCGTAGGGATGGCCCGCCTCGTCCGCCACGACGAACGTGCCGTCGCCCTGGTTCGTGAACAGGCAGTCGTGCGACGGCCACTCGTCGCCCTCGTTCCTGCAGTAGCCGTACAGGCACCTCGGGATGGCCCCGTCCGAGAAGCGGTTGCAGTACCAGTCGCCGTCCTCGCCCGTCTCGCACAGGGGCACGAACCCGCTGGAGATGGAGTAGAAGTCCAGGTGCCCGTCGTTGTCGTGGTCCGCCCACACGCCGCCCGACCCGCCGCACCTGACCTCGCCCGCCGCGGTCCTGATCCCGGATGCCACGGACACGTCCGTGAAGCTGCCCGCCTCGTTCTCGAAGAGCCTCGCGCCGTCCACCAGAAGGTCGTCGTCGCCGTCCGAGTCGAAGTCTCCCCAGGCCACCCGGCCTGGCGACACGCCCGCGAGCCCGGCCTCGACGGTCACGTCCTGAAACGACCTCGTGGCGACCACGTCGCGGTACTCCACCTCGGCGCGCACCAGGAGGTCCGCGTCCGATGCGAGGTAGTAGCCCCCCCCGATGTAGAGGAGCGAGCGCTCCTCACCCGCCGCGGGCGCGCTCGCGTCCGCAGCGATGTGCAGGTCCGCGCTGGCGAGGACCTGCCCCACGTGGAAGTCCAGCGGTGGATCGACGATCACCGTCCCGGCCGGCACGTCGATGTCGGTCCAGCCGTCCACCGTGGGGGTGACCGTCGCGTGGAACAGGGGCGTGGCCGCGAAGTCCGGGAACCCCGCCTCGCCCCAGTCCTCCCAGATGTACACGTCCGTGGCCGCCCCCGTGCCCGAGAACCACAGGCTGATGCCCAGGACCTCGCAGGGGTGATCCGGCGTGAACGTGACCAGCTCCGCGTCGCCCGGGCTCATCCCGGAGTACAGGCCAGAGGCCGTGCCGTCGTCGTACGCGAGGGTCTCGACCTGCCCCTGTGCCTTCTTCGCCACGGCCCACGTGCCGGCCACGAGCAACGCGAACATCGTGCTCGATGCGATCCTGCCCATGACAGGGTGATAGCAGCGCCCGGCCGCTTGCGCAATCTGCCTCCCGGTCGAGTCCTTGACACCCCGCCATGACCGGGATAGACGTAGATCCGACATGAGCACGAGACACCTACCCCTCGTCGCGTTCGGGATCATGGCCGTTGCGCTCGTTGCCGGGTGCGGCCCCAAGGCTGGTCCGACCGATCCCACGGATCAGCCGCCGATCGGCGCCGCGCTGATCAAGGCCCAGGACACGGCGCAGCAGAACTCCGACCAGGCGGACCGCGAGAAGATCATCGGCGATGCACAGTCCCTGGTTGCCAAGGTCAACGAGGCCATCGCCGCGCTGGACGCGACGGCCATGTTCGCCCTCATGACCGAGCAGACCAAGGCCATGTTCGTGCTCCTCGCCCAGATGGACATGGCCGTGGCCGGCATCCAGGACATGTCGCCCCAGGAGCACGTGGTCAGCCAGCAGAAGGATTTCGACGTCGTGTACACGCTCGAGGACATCGATCCCGAGGCGTGGACCGCCACTCTCGTGGGTGTCGTGCGCAACTCCGGCAACGAGGTGCGCTTCCCCATCCAGCTCGTGCCGGGCGACGGAGTGCTCCTGTTCGACTACACCGAGGTCCTGTCCAAGCGCATCAAGAACATGACCAAGGTGCTCGTGGTCAAGCTCGTCGAGAGGGTGGCCGGCGCGGTCAAGACGGCGGACGCGGCCTCCTACACCTCGGCCTTCTCGCCATCCTCCTTCGCGAGCTGCCCCGACCCCTTCGCGGTAGGCCCGGCAGGTGCGGACGCCTCCACCATCCTCGCCAAGGCCAAGGCCTCCAAGCTCTCCATCGGCGAGCCCCAGGTCAACGCAGCCGACCTCGTGGCGACCATACCGTTCACCCTGGGCGACACCCAGGCCGGCACCATCACCGTCACCCTCGTACTCGAAGGTGGCACCTTCTACATGGACGCCTCTTCGAGCTGCACGGCCGCGGCAGGCCAGTGATCGAACGACCGTCCAGCACATGCGCCCTCTTCGCCGCCCCATGGAGACACCGATGAAGATCACCATCGAGTACTGCGTGCAGTGAAACTACCTGCCGCGCGCCGCCGGTCTGGCGGCCGAGATCGAGAAGAAGACAGGAGTGAAGGCCACCTTCATCAAGGGCCAGGGAGGCGTGTTCGACGTCCACCTCGACGACCGGCTCATCTTCTCCAAGCACGCCGAGGGCCGCTTTCCCGAGCACGCCGAGGTCCTCGACAAGCTCTGACCCGGGGCAGTCTCCATGCATGAGCCACCCGACAGCCATCGCCCGAACAGGTCGGCCGCAGGAGCGCGTCTGCGAGGGCTGCCGGTCTTGCTCGCGGCTTTGCTCGTTCTCGCGTCGTGCGCCGGCCGGCACGGCGGCGCCGCGCACCTCGACACGGCACCTGACGGATCGATGACGGCCGGCTCCGGCGACGCGGAAAAGGACAACGATGTCGACGCGATCCTCGCGCTCTTCGGAAAGCTCACGGAGGCCATCAACACGGGCAGCGGCTCTCTTCTGCGCGAGGTCATCCCGCCCGCTGCCCTGCTCGACGAGGCCATCTCGTGCAGCGGGCCGAACCCGCTGGCGCTGTCTCTGGGCATGGTGACCTCCGACATCGACGGGATCATGGCGAGGCTCGACAAGGCCGGGGTCTCGATCGAGTTCGACGAGGTCACCATGGACGAGGCAGCGGACACGCACATCGCCCCTGGCCAGGACATGGGCGAGGGCTGCACCGCGGTCCTTGAATTCACCATGAGGAGGGTGAAGCTCGCCTACTTCGTCGTGGGAAACGGCAAGGTGCTGGAGCAGTCCGGCACGTTTCTCGTCATCCGCATCGGCGAGAGCGGCTCCTGGTACATCGTGGGCCCTGGCTGAGCCGGGTTGACCGATGACGACCTCGACCGACACGGGTACTCCCGCAGGAAAACCGGGCGCGCGTGCGAAGCTGCCCAGGACCGTGGTCGGTCTCGGGTTCGTGAGCCTGTTCACGGACGCGTCGAGCGAGGCGATCTTCCCGCTCGTGCCCGCGTTTCTGACCGGGCTGGGCGCCTCCAATGCCTTCATCGGCCTGGTCGAGGGCGCCGCCGAGCTCGTTGCCAGCGTCCTCAAGTACGCGACCGGCCTCATGGCCGACAGGCGGGTGCGCCTGAAGCCTCTCGTCATGGCCGGCTACGGCATCTCCACGGTCGTGCGTCCACTCGTGGCCTTCGCCCTTGCCCCCTGGCACGTGCTCGCCGTACGGGTCGGCGATCGGATCGGCAAGGGCGTGCGCACGAGCCCCCGCGACGCCCTCATCGCCAGCGTGACGGACCCCTCCACGCGGGCGCGGGCCTACGGCTTCCACCGCGCCATGGACCATACCGGGGCGGCCATAGGCACGCTCCTGGGCGCGGGCCTGCTCTGGCACCTCGGCGCGACAGGCGCAGGCGACGCCACGACCGAGCAGATGCGCACGGTGTTTCTCTGGGCGTCCGTGCCGGGTGTGATCGCCATGATCGCGCTCGCCCTCACGCGAGAGCCGGCCAGGGCAGCGCCCGCTTCGGCCTCGCCATCCGCATCGCTGGCGCTGCCGCGCGAGCTTCGGCGGGCGCTCGTCCCCCTCGTGCTCTTCGCCCTGGCCAACGCCACGGACGCGTTCATCCTCGTCAAGGCAGCCAGGCTCGGCGCCTCTCCCATCGTCGCGCCTCTTATCTGGCTGGCGCTGCACGTCATCAAGGCGAGCACCGCCACGTCCGGCGGCCGCCTCGCCGACCGCCACGGCAAGCGCAACGCCCTGGCCCTGGGGTGGGCCGTCTACGCCGTCACCTGGTCCGCGGTGGGGTTCGCCGACTCGGTGACGCTCCTTTTCGTCCTCGCTGCCCTCTACGGGACGTCGCACGGGCTCGTCGAGGGTGCGGAGAAGGCTCTCGTGGCCGAGCTCGCGTCCGGCAACGCCAGGGGCAAGGCCTTCGGGGCCTACAGCATGCTCATCGGGCTCGCCTCTCTGGCATCGAGCACGGCCTTCGGCCTGGTCTGGGACCGGTTCGGCAGCGTCGCGGCGTTCGCCGGCTCCGGGGCCTTCGCCCTGGCAGCCTCCCTCTCTCTCGTGTGGCTCGTCAGGAGGATCTGACCGTTCGAGCTGTGGCCTGCCCGTCTTTCCCGATGATGCGAGGTGACGTGAGCGCGCCCCCCGCCGGGAGAGACGCCCGCGTCAGTCGCAGACGGCAGCGTCGTCGTTGTGCGCGATGATGACCGTGCCCGCGTAGCCCGCGGCCTGCAGCCGGTCGGCCAGGGCCCGGGCCTGGCACGTGGGCAGGCGCGGGTTTTGCGTGATGATGAGGTTCGCGCCCGAGAGCGTCTCGAGCGACGAGAGGCCGGAGATGTCCGCGAGCTCGTCGTTGGAGAGGATCAAGAGGTCTCCGCCCACGGCGGTCAGGCCCGACAGGCCGTCGACGTGGGAGAGCGCGGGGTCGTCCATGATCTGCAGGTAGCCGCCCAGCGTCCTGAGGCTCGAGAGGCCGTCCAGGTCGTGGAGCGCGTCGTTGCCGTCGATGTTCATGGCGCCGCCCACCGTGACGAGGGACCTCAGGCCGTCGACGTCTGCGAGAAGGGCGTTGTCCTGGATGTTCACCGCGCCGCCCACGCGCTCGTGGCACTCGAGGCCATCGAGATCCGTCGCCAGGGTACCGGCCACGTGCAGCATGCCCGTGATCTCGCTGTAGCCTGCGCAGGTGCCGGTGACGTCCTCGACGGTGAGGATGGTGCAGTTGGTCTCCCGCGTCCCCTTCTCGCAGGCAGGACCGGCTCCAGAGCTGCAGGCCGCGAGGGCCGGCACGAGCACGAGAACGGATGCATTCATGAAAACCCCCTGTCCTGTTGCGCCCGGCTGCCTGCCTCGCATTTGCACTGCCGGCTCGAGGCTCCGAGACGACCGCGGGTGCTCGATCGTGCAGGGTGTCATCTCCCGAGCAATGTCCAGTCCGTCGAGTATTATGCGATGCCTTCCCGCGTATCAAGACTTGCTCATCGAGTGTCCGGCCCTGCCGAACCGGGCGGTCACCCCCCTGGTGGGATCGCCGTGAAGCGACCTCGACTCCGGCCCCGGCCGGGATTATCCTCCGATGCCATGCTGAAAAGAGCTTCGACGCCGCTGGCCGCCGTCATCTTCTCTCTCGTCTGTGCGTGCTCCTCGCGAACGACAGGGGACCAGGACGCGGTCGTGGACGCACCCGGTGATACGACCGGAGACCCGGGCATCGACCCGGCATCGGACATGCACTGGGACGTCGAGGTGACGCCGCCCCCGCCGGCCTGCGACCCTGCGCCAGGCGGCGGCTCGGCCGACGTCGCTGAGCCCGAGCTTCTCGCCACGCTCTTCGACCGCTGGCACGAGGCCTGGCTGGGCTCGCCGGCGGTCGTTGACCTCGATGGAGACACCGTCAAGGAGATCCTGGTCCCGCGCGACGAGCTCCTGCTCGGCTGGCACCTCGACGGCGAGGTGGTGTTCCGACAGCAGACCGAGGGGCGCATCTGGGCCTCGCCCGTCGTGGCGGACATCGACCCTGGCAGCGACGGGCCGGAGGTGGCCGTTGCCTCCCGCGGCAACCTGTACGCCTGGTACGCCTCGGGCGCAGCCCTTCCGGGCTTCCCCGTGAGCTGGCGCGACGAGCACAGGAGCCTCGCAGCGGGCGACGTCGACGGCGACGGCGCCCTGGAGCTCGTGGTCGTCACGACCACGAGGCTCGAGTCGGGCGGCATGCGCGACCTCGTCACCGCGTTCAACCACGATGGCACCGTCGTCACGGGCTTTCCACCCAACACCACGGGCAGCTCGGGCTGCGACGACCGCTGCTACGTGACCGGCGGGTACGACCAGAACCTGGCCCTGGGCGACGTGGACGGCGACACCGTGGCCGACATCCTCGCCACCCACGACAACGCCTACATGAGCCTGCACGACGGCACGGGGCGCGCGTTCGACTCGAACCCCATCTTCACGCACCCGTCGAAGTTCTCCGGCATCCGCTTCTTGCACGACTACGCCCTGGCGCAGCAGGGCTGGGCGGACGACGAGGCGACGGCGAACCAGGCCCACTTCACCAACTCCGCCCCTGCCATCGCCGACCTCGACGGCGACGGAACGTACGAGCTCGTCGTTTTGGCCTCGGTGCAGAACGCCGCGCAGACCGACAGGCTGCGGGGGGTGGCCCTGTGGGTGCTCGAGAACGACGGCACGCGCCTTGGCCCCTGGATCGAGCCCTTCCACGCGCCCGACTACCTGGCCGGCCTGTGGGACTACGATGGCACCAACGTGGTGGGCGCCACCAACCAGGTCACCGTGGCCGACCTCGACCCCACCCACGAGGGTCCCGAGCTCGTCTTCGCGGGCTTCGACGGGCGCATCCACTGCGTCTCTTGTGGCCGCGTCGAGCTGTGGCAGGCGACCTACACCACCGACGACCGCGTCCTCACGGCCGGCGTGGTCGTCGCCGATCTCTCGGGCGACGGGTCGCCCGAGGTCGTGTTCGACACCTACTCGCCCGACGACGGCAAGGGCCACCTGTTCGTCCTCGACGCAGCCGGCAACGAGCTTTTCCGCATCGCCCTGCCCGGCCGCGGCGCCATGCCCGTGCCCACCATCGCGGACGTCGACGGCGACAATACCCTCGAGATCGTGGTGAGCCTCAAGGACGGCGAGGACCACGTGCGCCAGGTGCTCGTCTACAGCGTGCCGGGCTCTGCCACGAACTGCCTGGTCTGGCCCACGGGCCGTGGCAACGACTACCGCAACGGGTTCGTCCCATGAGGCTGGCCCGCACGATCTTTGGGCAGTCCAGGGGACGATCGACGTGCCGCCTGCACGCTCGCCCGCTTGATGCCCGCCCGCATGATGCTTGCAGTGAAACTGCATCGATCGTATCTTGCGTCTGACCGTACCGACATCGCAGAGGGCAGGCAGCGACCTCGCGGTCGGACGAGCCCCCCGGAAAGGGGACGGAGGTATCCACGATGGCCACGACACGCGCGCCGATCCTGGTTCTCACGGTCCTCGGCCTGGCGCAGGCCGGTTGCAACGGTCGCGACGAGCCTATCGTCTGCGACGCGGCCGGGATCTGCACGGGCGGCTGCCCGGTCACGAACCTGGGTCTCGCCTGCGACATGAGCACGTCTTTGGAGGACTGCGGCGAGGGAGGCGTGTGCCTGAGCTTCGGGCCAGGCCCGGTGTGCTGGCAGGTGTGCATCCCGGACCAGTGCCCCGATCTGTGCACGGGCACGGACGAGGTCTGCGTGGGCGTCAACGATCCCTCGGGAAACCCGGTGGAGTTCGAGCCGGGCGCGCCGCTCGGCGTCTGCAGCGTGCCACCCACGGGCGACCAGGGCCCGTACGAGCAGTGCGGCACGGCCGCGTCGGGTGACTGCCAGGCGGATCTGGACTGCCTCTCCATCACGTCCGCGACCGGCGCGGGCGCCTACTGCGCCCCCCGCTGCAGCGCGACCGCGACCTGCCCCGGGCTCGAGGGCGTGGCAGGCCAGTGCGTGCTCACCCCCCCGTCCGGCACCGAGCCCACCAACTGCGCCCTTCTGTGCACGGTGGCCTCGGCCGGCCCCTGCCCCGCGGGAATGACCTGCTACGACGTGGGCGGCGCCGGCGCCTGCCTCTGGCCCGAGTGACCGGCTCGAGCCGACCCTCATCGTCGTAGAGCCGGGTCCCTCACCTCCCCTACGACCACGACCGACGGTACTCGGACGACGACGGAGACACCTGGAGCGCGGGCTCCGGAGCGCGCAGCGGCAACGGGTATGCGAGTGCGGGCTTCGGTGAAAGCCGCTTCGTGGCCCTCGATATGTGGCTCGATCCCATCTACTCTGACGACGGTGCGACGTGGAGCGACTGCACGATCAGCGGACGTATCCTGGATGTGCACCGTGCCCCGCCCATTGCAAGGCGATCTGGAAATCGTGCAAGATTGCCATGGTGCGCGTGTTACGAGAGATGGACCCCGAAGCCCTGGGGTTCGTGGTCGTGCTCTTCGCCGTCTCGTCCTTTCTGTCGGTCTATCTGATCGGGGAGATATCGGCCACCGAATGGTTGCAACCGTGCGTGTCCCTCGAGGCGAGGGGGCCCTCCACGGGCGCGCGCCTCTGCTTCCGTGTGCCCGACGATGGCGCCACGCCTCTCATGCACGCGCTGGGAGCCACCCTGCCGGTGCTGCTGGCCCTCGTACTGGGCTTCATCCATTCCCTGGCCCTCGACCAGGCATCGAAGGAGCCTCGTCCGGTGGAGGTGACGCTCGGCGCATTCATCGGCGCACCCATCGGGGCGCTTCTCACCCTGCCCCTCGTGCCGGTCCTCGACGTCCCGTTTTTCGTCTGGCCGGCATGGGTCCTGGCTCTCGCCGTCGCGGCGTTCGCAGGTGCAGAATCGGGCCGGGCGTGCGCGGTTGCATGGACAGGCAGGGGGCTGGGGTCGGCCGCTTTGCCTGTACTGCGCATCGTATCCGAGAGCGTTTTCGCCCTCGTCATCGCCACCGCAGCTTCCGCAGTCCCTCTGGGCCTGCTCTACGTGACCGGCAATGATCATCTCAAAGGGAAACAGGAAGTCGAATCGCAGTACTACTACCACTTCATGGACCGGCCCGAGGTGGCCTGCTCGCAGGGAGGCTCGGACATATGCGTCAGGCTGGCGGAAGCGCTCGGCTCGAACGACAGCTCGCCCGAGACCTCGGTGAAGGTCCGCAACCTCCTGTCGATCGCGTGCGCTTCCGGCAGGCAAGACGTTTGCGGACGAGCCTCGACCATGTACCGGACGGGCGAGGGAGGGACGGTCGACATCGCGACGGCCGGGGATCTCGCGACCATCGGATGCGACGGTCACGATGGCAGTTCCTGCTTTCTTCTGGGCGAGTTGATGGAAGAGACCGGCGTGGAGCCGTCCAGGATCGTCTCGGTGCTCGAGCGCTCGTGCGAGCTGTACTGCCCGGAGGGGTGCCACGCCCTCGCCGTCATGA
>JBFYZU010000010.1:0-11650 GCA_041309365.1 Myxococcota bacterium | reverse complement strand
ACCGTGGACAGGAACGACGACTACGCGGTTGGCTGAACGTTGTCGTTGCGGCTCATGGGAGACTCCACGGAGAGATCCAAGCCGGCAGTGGTGGCGTACACGGGGTCGAGCCTGCTCGACTACACGTACGAGGCCACGATCACGGGCCTGCTCGCATCCACGTTGTACGAGTACCGCGTCTCCTCGTCGGGGGAGTGGAGCGCCTGGCGCCTCTTCAAGACGGCCCCGGTCGTGGGGTCCTGCGCCCCGTTCCGGCTCGTGGCCGGAGGGGACGGGCGGGGAGGCGAGGCGTTCTGGGATCCCGGCTTCGTCTCGAGGCACTGGGACAACATCGCCGAGACGATCCTGGCGGAGGCGCCCCTCGTGATGCTGTACTCGGGCGATCTGGTGCACGAGGGCACGGAGGAGCAGTGGGAGGAGTGGTTCGAGATGTCCACGACCATGATCCGCAACGTGCCCGTGATGCCGGTGCTCGGGAACCACGACACGGGGCCTGGAGACGGGGACGGCGCCTGGTACAACAAGATGTTCGCGCTGCCGTCGGGCGGCGCGGGCGAGCTCGACGCCACGGTGGACCCCGACGGCGACGGGGTCGAGGACATCTGGGCTGTGGTGGTGGGAAACGTCCTCCTCATCGGGCTGAGCACCGAGGGCATCGACGTGGGCGTGCAGCACAGGTTCCTCGCCGATGTCCTCTCGACGTGGCGCTCGCGGGTGGACTGGGTGTTCTTGCAGTTCCACCGCCCGCTGTGGTCCAGCGGGATAGGCCACGGCAGCAACGAGGACGACAAGCTCGACGCGGCCAACCTCATCACCTACATCGACGACTATCAGGTGGATTTCGTCCTCGGCGGGCACGACCACGACTACGAGCGGTTCGACCCCATGTGGGGGGGGTACGGGAGTCGCCCCCACGTGATCAACCCGCTGCCTTTGGACGGCGCCTCCACGGGCGTGCCCAACGGCGTGATGCACATCGTCACGGGCGGGGCCGGTTCCTTCACCAACCTCGCCATGTTCTGCCGCGAGGACGGATGCCGAGAGACGAGCGGCAACCTGCACTACATCGTGTTCGACATCGAGCCTCTCCAGGTGACGGCCACCGTGCGCGACATGGGGCCCATCCTGACGCTCTCCGACGCGTACCTGAGGCCCGACCCGCTCGACGGGTTCGTCATCCAGCGCACCTCGACGGTCTGCACCGACATCCCTTCCGATCCCGAGCCCGAGGTGGTCGTGGAGCCCGTCGAGCCCATGCCCGACGCCACGCTCGACACGGTCGGCGACGTTCCCGCCGACCTGCCCGCGGACCTCTCGCCCGACCTGCCCGTGGACCTTGTCGAAGACCCTGCCGAGGATCCTGCCGAGGATCCTGCCGAGGACACGGGCGAGCCCGACGAGCCGAGCAAGACCAGCGGCTGCGGCTGCTTCATCGTCTGACGTCCGTGCCGGCCTGCGCGGCCGCAGCGGCCGCCCTCGGGACTTCGCGACGTGAGACGTCCAGCGAACCGTCGACACCAGCCGCGTGGCCTGCGGATGCGATTGTGGCGACCGACAGCCCTCGTGCTTTACGACACCAGGATCGAATCGACCTCTTTCACGATTCTCCTGCAAGCTTCCACTGCCGCGGCAACGGGAACTGAACTCGCTTCTCGAGCCAGGGCGCGACCTGCGGATCACTCCGCTGCTTCATAGATGACCTTCCCTGTCCTGACCGCTTCCGATGCCACGCTGGAAGTCCATGCGAGCTCCTCGTCGAGCTCGTCCGGTGTCAGCACGATGAGGTCCATCGAGACCGGCAGATCCATCATGGCCACTCTGGCCTCCACGCGGACCTCGTACGTCGGTCTGTCGGTGTCGGCGACGATGAGGACATCGTAGTCGCTTCCCGGACGCGCATCACCTCGTGCCCGGGATCCGAAGAGAATGATCCGCCGAGGTCTGACTTTCCTGACCACCCGGTCCCGTATGGCTTCTATGATATCGTCGCCGGCCACTACCCATGCTAACCATGATGATGTCATGCCCGTAAAGAACTCTCGAACGAATCCTCGAGGACGGCGTGTCGGCGACCTGCGTCGGACACAATGTGCCGGGGCAGATGCATACGCAGCAGGTTCCCCTGGTACAACCGCTCCAGCCTCGGGGCCACGGGCTTATTGCGATACTCCCTCAGGGTCTCGTCGCGCAGGTGATAGGTGAAGCCGGTCGTGTCGTCCTCACGATTCATCTCGCACCTTCTCGAGATACATGATGTCCGCTTCGTCCTGCGCCCGTCTTGTCCTGTACTTCGCCAAGTGGCGTCCCGCTCTGTTCGACATGGACATGCTTGTGCGGCTGGGCTTCGAGCTCTAGAATCTACGTCATGTCTCCGATGAGCAGATGCCCCCTGGCGATCCTGTGCATTCCCCTGATCGTGGGGTGCGGGTCCGTGTCCAAGAGCCCGCCCCTGGACGCTTCGGACACGTCCACGCCCACGGACACCTCGTCCGAGATCCCGCTGGAGGACACGGTGATCACGGACACGGTCCACGCGGACACGACCGTGGCGGACACCACACCAGCGGACGTCCCCGGCGACGACGCGGACGTCCCCGGCGATCCGGTCGACGAGGAAGTCCTGGACGCGCCTGACCTGCCCGACGGCTGGCCCACGGACAACCCCGCGGACTGGCCCTACTCTTCCTCGCCCCAGTGCCGGGGACAGGGTGGGTTCTGCTCGGGCGGCAGCGCCATCCTGTGCCCCTGGGGCTACGAGCCCCTGCGCTCCTCGGACCCTGTGCGCCGCTGCGACTACGACGGCTGGTGCTGCATCGTGGCCGCCTACAGCGAGTGCACGGACTCGGGCACGGCGAGCTGTTTTTTCGCCACGGCCTGCTCCGGCGTGCTGGGCGGCTGCTTGATCGACGCCACCCCCGCCATGGATTGCGAGACCGGCCGCGTGTGCTGCGTGGACAGCTGCGGCTGATCGCGGCTGGTCCCGTCGCACGACACGTCATATCATTTCACCTGACGTGGGAGGTGACCATGACGCGTGCGATGGCGATGCTGGCGTCAGCGCTCCTGGCCGGCTGCTCGGGCAAGGGCACCACGGGTGACCTGGATGCGACGGGCGACTCGATGGGGGACACGGTCGACGATCCTCCGTCCGACGCGCTCGACTCCACGGCGGCGGACACCCTGGTGACCGATGGGCCTGTGACGGACACCGTGCAGGATCCCGTGCCTCCGGACGTGACCGAGGACGTGACCACAGACGGGGGGTGGATCGACACACCGACACTGCTGGCAAACGCACGGACGGTGTTCGGCACCATGAGCATGAGCATGGGAGAGGAGGGGGACCCGGACCATCCGCAGATCGTGACGACCGCATCCGGGGAGGTCTGGGCCGGCGGGCGCATCATGAACGAGGTAGACTCGCCCAAGCTCGCCTACAGGAAGCTGGACCCCGCCAGCCCGTCGTTGGCCGCCAGCCCTCTGTTCACGACCATCGACGACACGACGCTCGAGCCGCTCCACCCCACGGCCGCGCTGGGCGACACGCTGGTGACGGTGCTCAGGGACGTGGACGGGTTCGCGAGCAACCAGATGGTGCACAGGAGCGATACCGTGCCTCCGTCCGACGCGCTGGCCATGGCGGGGTTCGGGTCCACGGGGCCCGGATCGTCGGACCCGGCCGTGGCGGCCTCGGGAGGCGAGGCGCTGGCCGTGTGGCGCCAGGAGTCGGGGACCGGCAGCACGCTCATGTTCGGAAGGGTGGGGAGCACGGGCGCGGAGCTGGGCACGGGCAGCGCGGCAGGTGACGGCACGGGCAACCTGGGAAGGCCCGACCTGGGGTCGAACGGCGTCCTCTACGGGCTGGCGTACTTCGATCTCCAGGGGCCAGGGGCCGACACGGCGCACTTCGTGGCGCTCAACAAGAACGGCACGCCCGTGGCGGGAACGGAGCGCGCGTGGCCCGTGCTCGGGACAGACGAGCTGGTGGGCAGGCCGGCCGTGGCATGGGCCGGCGGGAGGTGGGCCGCCGCGTTCGAGGAGGTGGACGGCTCCACAACGGCACAGCTGCGACTGATCCTCGTGGGATCCGACCCGGCCTCGGACGTGGAGGTCGACCTGGACGCGGCGCTGTCCCCGTTCACGGGGGCCTTCACCGGGAGCCAGCAGGGCATGATGGACATGGGCTATAGCGGATGGGAGATGGGCCTGGTCATCGTGCACGACGATCCCGCCGCGGGAGCACGAGTCTGGCTCGCGGAGGTCGGAACGGACGGAGCTCTGCTCGCTGACCCGTTCATGCTGAACCCCAGCGCGCAGCACTCGTCCAATCCTGCGCTGACGTGGAACGAGACGGACGAGCGCCAGTACTGGGTGTTCGTCTGGAACGAGTTCAGCTCGGCCTCGGCCGTGAACGTCATGTGGGGCAGCTCGTACGGCTGCGAGCTCTGACGGCCCGGACGCCTGCCCTCGACCCGGGAGCGCGCGCCCCCACTGTGGCCTGGAGTCACACCCGGCTGCCGGCGCACGACAGGTAGGTTGCGGCGGCCGGCGTACCGTGAGCCGGGTAGAGGGAGAAAGCGCGATCTCGAGTGAGGGTGGCCCGGGCACGTACCGGCTCATCAGCGAGGGAACCGACAGCGAGGCCCTCTACCGGCTGGGCCTCTTCTTCGGCGGCCGGCCCGTACCCTGGCTGGCGGCCTTCGGTGGCCTCGTGATCCAGTCCTCATGGCTCAACGACGGGTTCACGCACGAAAAGCAGGATGGCTCCACGCTCGAGCAGTGATCGCCCACGATCATGCCCCTGGTCGGCGTGAGATGGGACGTGATGGCCCTCTTCTTCGAGGCGGCGATGACGTTTCCCATCTCCACGGAGCCCGAGGTGGACTTCTTCCCCGTGGGCTTCTGCGTCTCCATGGGGTTCAGGCTGTGACGCACCCGCGCGAGGCGACGAGGCCCTGAGCCACCGGATCCCGAATACATTTGCCGGGGGCGCCCGGCGGTCGTAGACTGCCGTGCAGGGGGTGGATCCGTTCGCGCCTCAGAAGCCCATCCCGAATCGACTGCGGAAAGGACCCACATGATGCGACTTGCAACGACATTCGTGCTGATCGCTGTCATAGCCGGATGTGACAGCGGATCCGATTTCACGTTCGACGCCTGGACGGACGTGCTCGACACGGGCGGGGACGACGTGGCGATGGACGGGGTCGACGCGGCCGACGTGGCCGACGTGCCGGGAGAGGCGGACGTCGTGGACGACGGCGACGCGGTGGAGGATGTCGACGCGGAGCCTCCGCCCTGTCCGGACGGGGTGACCTGCGTGGACAGCTTCCCGTTCCACGACGAGAGGGACACGTCGGTGGAGGGCACGTCCACCTTCGACGCCTACTCCTGCGCGGCGGGCACCGACGAGTCCGGGCCGGAGATCCTGTATCGCGTGACGGTCCCGGCGGACGGCTTTCTCAGCGTGGCCGTGTACAGCGATCCCATGGTGGACGTGGACGTGCACATCCTGTCCAGCCTGGATCCCGGGGCCTGCCTCGACAGGGGCGACCTGGACGCCCGTGCTGACGTGACCGCGGGTGTGCTCTGGATCGTTGCAGATACGTACGTGAGCGGTGGCACGGCCCTCTCGGGAGGCTACGCCATCGACATCGGGTTCATCGAGCCGTCCAGGGGTCCCTGCGACATGCTGGTGGGCGAGATGCCACGCGTCGGCGACGGGGGAGACTACCTGGCCATGCCGGCCACGGGCCCCATCGTCCTCGAGGCCCACCTGGTGACGCAGGAGGAGCCCGAGCCCTATCCGAGCACGAGCACGGAGGAGCTCTGGGACCACTACATGCTCTCGCAGCAGACCACCGGGCTGGTGATGTACCGCGACCAGCACTGGGCGCCGCTCGAGGGTGGCTCCTTCTACGGGTGCGGCATCGGCAGCCCCGCGGATTTTCCCGTGCTGCACGAGGGGTGGTACGTGAACATGTACTGGACCTCAAGCGCCCGGCCGGACAAGGGGACGAGGATGATCCTCAGGGAGCCTGGGGGAGGGTCGCGTGCCGTGGTGGTGGCGGCCGGCTACGAGACCGGGCCGGGCGACCTGTCCAACGTGGCGGGCACGCCCGAGGAGACCCACTTCTACATGCACACCACCCACCTGGGCGTGATGCAGATCGGCATCGCCTCCGATCAGGCGCTGCCGTTCGGTCCGCGCATCTGCGAATGACAGGCCCGGCCGTCACAGCGAGGCCGCGAACTGGATCTCCTGCCCCGCGACGAGCCGGTCGCACTCGATGCTGAGCGTGGGGCCGGTCCCCCCCGAGCCGACCCAGTACTCGTGGCTGTCGCCGGGCATCAGGATGGCGAGGGACTCCGTCGCCCGGACCCCGTTCACCGTCACGAAGGCGTCCGTGTAGATGGGCGCTATCCCCTCGTTCAGGACGGTGACTTTGGACGCAAAGGGCGCGGCCGAGAACGCGATCACGCGGAAGCTGTAGCCCGAGGCGATCCCGGCCTGCTCGATGCGATCCATGCTCTGGTAGTCGGGCTGGTCGTTTCCGATCATGTACGAGACGTTGTAGCGGGCGGCCATCGCCTCGTAGGAGGTGCCGTGAGGGCCGTCGGGCAAATCGAGGGCATGGCGCTGGTCCCAGTCGGTGTAGTAGGAGATCTCGCCTCCCACCGGCGACGTCAGCCTCCTGGCCGCGCCGAAGAAGTCGAAGCAGTCGTCGTTGTAGCCGTCGTGATCCTCGCTGAGGAAGGAGTCGTCGAACAGGCCGAAGACGAGATCGCCGAGCGCAGGCGTGTCCGCGAACGGCGTGTTGGAGTCGTCCGCGGCGTCGATGGAGATGCTCCAGCGCAGCTCGTCGAAGACCGACGCGAGGTGCTGGAAAAACTCGGTCTGGTAGGCCTTGGACGGGAAGTTCACGCCGAGCTCCTCCCCGGGATCGTAGAGGTGGTACTCGCCCCAGAGCCCGAAGCCGACCTGCAGGAAGGCCATCCGGGGGTCGTCGTCGTGGCGCGCGGCGAACTCGGTGTAGAAATCCTTGGTGAAGTCCTGGAGCGCGACGCTGGACCAGTCCGGATACCACGTGAACTCACCCTCCGAGTAACCCGAGGTCTCGTCGTAGCCCGATAGAGCCTTGATGTACCCGGGCACCGTGGTCGGGCTGCCGGGATAGACGTAGTAGAAGCGCAGGATGGCCTGGTGGCCGTGGCCGGCGACTTCGTCGAGCAGGCTCTCCACGCCGCTCCAGTCCCAGTCCGAGGGATTCTCCACCACCGCCACATCGTCGAAGGCCATGTAGGAGTACTCGAGCTGGATCGCGCCGGTGCCGCTGCTCTCGTGGTCGTTCCACAGCACGATGCCGGTCATGGGCTGCACGTGCGTGATGGCGCTCGTCAGCAAAACGTCGACGAACTCCCCTCCCGGGTCAATATCCCCGTCGACGACGGTGTCGGCGGGCGCATCCGGGTCCACGCCAGAATCCCCCTCGGTGTCGCCGACGAGGTCCACGACGACATCCATGTCGACGCCCGCGTCGTCAGGCCCGCTGCCTCCGCCGCCGCAGGACGCCACACCCGCGATCGGGGCCAGACACGACAGGACGATGATCTTGCGTTGCATCACCATGCTGCATGCTAACCCGATCGACCTGTTTGCGCCAATTATTCGGGCCGAGAGTCCTGGCCTCGTCGGGATCTTTGATCACGTGCTCCCGGATGTCGCGAGCGTCCCGTCTCGAGCTCGTACTTCAATGCGTGGCCAACGCAGCTCGTGATGTGACTGAAGAGTGAGGCAGATCGCCCTCTACTGGTTCGACAAGGCAGGCCAGTCCCTCGATTCCGCTCGCGACGAACTGGATGCTGGCAGGAGGAGCTTCGCGATGAACCGCTGCAACTACGCAGTTTCTATGCAGCCAGTGCAGTTTACGTGAATCGCAAGGAGCGATTCTCGAAGCACACCAAAGTCAGGGCGGCGGTCCACAGGAGGCTCGTAAAGACCGGAGACCTCGGCGTCGATGATGGAAAGCTCTACGATCGACTCTTCCACGACAGGCAGGAAGGCGACTACGTCGAGTTTCGTCCAGTTCGAAAAAGCCCACGTCAGGACCTGCATCGAACAGTGCAATGCACTCATCTCGGCCTCGAGGCAGTTATTCGACGCCGATGACACTCGACGATGATACCGGGTCCACCGAGGACGGACACGATGGAAAAGTGAGCGAATAGGACGATGACCTTCTCCTCCATCCACCGATACCGATAGTCCATCCTTGATTTCCGACACTCCGGTGTTCAAGTAGCAAGTCGATGGATGGACAAGGGTGTCATTCCGGCAGGCCTGCGTGACAGCGAGACGCGCGAGCTGGTAGCCTCCAGAAAGACGGCAAGGGAGGCGGACACATGCGTGGGAGGCAGAAACGGCCTGCGGACGTGGAAGCCCTGCGAGACAAGATCCAGCGCTGGCGCATGACGCGCGTGAAGCGCTCGCCGATGCCAGCAAAGCTGTAAGACGCGGCGGCGGAGTTCGCGAGGTGGCACAAAGTGCACTACGTGTCGCGTGAGCTGTGTCTCAACCACACGCCGCTCAAGAGGCGAGCCTGGGAGCGGGACGGGCGGGAGGCCCAGGGTGGTGGCTTCGTGGAGGTGGACCTGGGCAAGGTGATGGGGAGCAAAAAGACGGCGGAGACGAAGGTGTCGACCGCCGCCTTCGCCGCCTCGACTTCGTCATGGACTACCCGATCTCCGCCACCCGCCAGATCGCCGTCGCCTTCGCGGCCAGCCAGCGTTGGCGTGCGGCGATACGATCCGCCGACCAGTCGTCGTTCTCGGCCGCGATGCGCTGTGTGATGGCGAACTCCGATTGCTCGTAGACCGGCTTCTTCTCGGTGTAAGGCACATCGCCAAGATCACGGTTCGGCCCGGCGGCGAGCGGGGTCATGTTCCCGATGCGAAACACGCACCGGTCGATCTCCTCGTCGGTGAACCCGGTCCAATCCTCGCCCGGATGCTCGGGAAGAATGTGCTCGATGCTGTACTTGTCGCCACTATGGTCAAACGCTTGGTTCGACACCTGCCGCTCGATTTCGAACAGGATGTAGCGCAACACCTGGCGGTTGCGGGACGTGGTAGTTCGCACCTGCTTCTCGGTGAACGCGGACCGGAACTGCTCGTCCGATGGATACACCGGACGCAAGGCCCGCAGTATGTCAATCGTGGCCGTCAGCTCCTTCCGGGCGATCTTCTCCGCCACCGCGTTGTAGACGCGCTCCTGCTCGTTCGTGGCCAGGTTGCCGATGACGTTGTAGCGGAAGGAGACGATCGCGCACGCCCGCAACACGCGGGTGAACTCCCCGTCCGCCAAGGCCCGTCGTGCAGCCAGCAGCAGCGAATACGGCTGCCGGACATTGTACATCGCCAGCTCCGCCACATGCTTCTTCTGGTCCGCTGTCCACATGGCGTCGCCAGGGTCTCCCAGCGCGGCGTAAATATCCGCGTCCCGATCCATGTCACGCAGCAGCCCGAAAACTCCTGCCTTGTCTCTGACGCTTCCCCGAATCGCCTTGAAAAGGTCGGAGTGCCGGGTCAGCGGATTCTGGCTGTTCCAGAACACCCGCAGGAAGTCCGGCACACTCTCGCTGCCCAGTTTTCCGACGATGGTTTCCCACCGCTCCTCCAGCGTACGCATCTCGTGCTCGTGGCCGCCGGCCCCATGCACTACGGAGAACAGGTAGTTCTTCAGCAAATCGGTCGAGGACAGCCGCACCCCCCGAGCATTCAGCGTCTCGAATACTTTGAACGCGTTCAGTTCGTCCGCAACGGAAATGACCGTGAAGAAGAGCCGGTCAGACACCGTGTCCACGAATCGGGCCAGGGCTTGCCCGCTGCGGTCCGGTCCAAATCGCTCCCTCACCTTGTCATCGAACCACTCGAAGCTCTTGCGCAGCAGATGCTCCGACGCCTTCAGGTTCCTCTTCGGCGGCTTCTCCAGAGGAACGAGGTAAGTCTGGTAGTACTGGTCATTATGCCGGTTGAGCGTCAGCTTCGAGATGCCAATCAGCGTCACCGGATCGAGGAACCCGATGTAGGTCTTGCGAAGCTCCTCCAGACGGCGGCGGTTGTCCTCCGCCTCGACCTCGTTGTCCACCAACCGACGGAGGTTGCTCAAGACTGCTAGCACCAGCAGGGTCAGCGTGGTCATCCGTTGCTGGCCGTCGATGATGTCGTAGCTCCGCTCGTCATCCGATTGCAGCACCAGATATCCCATGTAGTGCCCCTGCTCGCCGCCGGGCTCTAACATCCCCACGATGTCCTGCCAGAGGTCATCCCATTCCTGCTCGGTCCACGAGTAATCACGCTGGAACATGGGCACGCGATAAACCAGCCCGTTGCCCATCAGCTTTCGGAATGTCTGGTTCGACGTGTTGAAATTCGTGATCGCCACAGGTCACTCCATGCCGGGAGAAGCGACGAAGCTCGACCCCTCAGGGACTATATCATAGCTGGGAGAGCCCGCGTACGCCGGGATCGCCGGTCCATAGGCCAAATGACCCGCCTTTTTCGCGATCCGCTGATCTATCGGCGCCCCTCGAGGCCCGCCACCAGCCCCGTCGTTGTCCTGCGAACCTCGTCATTAGCCGTGAACCAGCATACCACGGGTCTTCTCTGATGCAATCGATCCGTTCGCGGTCGGCCTGCGGGCGGACGATGCCCGTGCCCCGCTGATGAACATCTGCGGGGGGAACAGGTGGAAGTACTGGTCGTTGTCGTGAGCACGGTCAGATCTGCATGGCGACCTGGTGGTGCGGCTTCGGGATGGGGGGAGGCGGGGGCATGGGTGCGAGGCCGGCGCGGGTCATGACCCTTCGGATGGCCTCCGGTGTGCTGGCGATCTCGACGAGTCGCAGCGGTTGGGAACAGCGGGGGCACGTGGTGGCTTCAACGCGACCGCGAGTGAAGAAATCCAGCGCGCTGGATTTGTTCACGAGGGACCACGAGCAAGGCCCTGGAGGGCCGGCGCAGTGCAAAGTACGCTTGAGAAGGTATGCCCACAGGTGACGTCCTGCAGTGGGGTTCTTTCTGGGGGGCTGGGGGTCGGGGCGTGGTCGCCAGTGTTGTTCGAGGGGCTCTGGGAACTCGAGGGGGAGGGGGAGCTGATGGCCCGGTGGGGGCAGGGAGGCGACGAGGTGTCGGACGACCTCGTGGCGGTGTTTGGAGTTGGCGGAGAGGATGCCGTGATAGCGGGTGAGGTTGAAGTAGGGTGGCGGGACCAGGGAGGCGAGGCGGGATAGGAAGTCCATGGGGTGCAGGACGATGGCTGTGGTGCCGTCCCTGAAGGGCTTCTTGAGCTCGGTGCGGACGTGTCCTGAGTCGGTGATGGAGAGTCGGTCGTTGGATACGGGTGGACGGGCGACGTATCGGACGAGCCTCTCGATGCCGGCGCGGTCGTGGCCGTGGACCCAGGTCTGGGCGTGGACGTTGATGCCCTTGACCTCGGCGAGCAGAGGGGGGGTCGAGAAGGTGTGCAGAGGGGGCGGTGTGCCGACGAGGCGCAGCGCTGGTCTGTTGAATCGCTCGGAGAACAGGTCGATGCCGTGCGCGGAGGCGTCGAGCAGGGTCGAGAGCACGGGGTCCTCGTCGGCGGCCTGCT
>JBFYZU010000009.1:0-5624 GCA_041309365.1 Myxococcota bacterium | reverse complement strand
ACCGTGGCCCTTGCCGGGGGCTGCGGCGCGGCGGGCGATGGTCCCAGCGTTCACGTCGATGGAGTGTCGGACACGGTCGCATAGCTGGCGCCGGACACCGGGGCAGATACGTGGGTGGCGCCGGACGTGCCGGCCGACACGGGCACGGACGGAGCCTAGATCATCGAGACGGACTGCACGAGCTGCTATGGCGTGGGCGATGAGCTCGAGAACCTCCTGTGTGCCATCGATCTGTGCGATGACCTCGTGTTCGTGAGCCAGACATACTCGTCCCCCACGATAGCCCGCGAGGACAAGCTCGGCCTGTCGAGGGCCGCGGTGGAGCGGTTCGGAAGCATCGGCAACGATCTGGCGCCCCTGTACCCTGTGGTGGGGGGGTCGTACGCGCTCATGAGCACGGGATATGCCGTGCCATCGGTGCCGCCCGACGCCTACGATCACAACCAGTCGCTGGGCGCCACACTGCTCAGGCCGGACGGACCCTCCGTGCCGGATCCGCACGCCGCCTCGACCGAGTACCCGAGCTACGACGTGGTGGAATGGAGCCTGACCCTCAGGGCGCCCGACGACGCGCACGGGTTCATGGTGCACTACGTTTTCTTCAGCGTGGAGTACGACGAGTACGTGGGCCGGGAGTTCAACGACAAGTTCTACATGCTGCTCGACGCCTCCACCACGGCGGGCATGGAGCATCCGATCATCAACTACACAAGTTGCCGGCCCACCGTGACGTCGCCGGACTTCGTGTGCCCGGCAGGCAACCCGGGGTGCACCGAGGGCGACGATCTGTGCTACATCGCCATCAACAGCGGCCTGAGCGAGTGCTGCTGGTTCGACGGGTGCACGACCATGGCTTCCAACACGGACATCTCGGGCACGGGCTACGAGTGCGGGACCGCGGACGTGGACTACGTGGGCGACTACTCCATGGGCTTCACGTACGGGTCATCCACGGGGTGGCTCGTGACCGAGTGGCCCGTCGCCCCGGGCGAGACGTTCACCATCACCTTCCACCTGCACGACACTGCGGACAGCATCCTGGACTCCACCGTGCTCATCGACAGGTTCGTATTCGTGCGGGAAGCGAACGCCGGGACATCCGTCCTCATCTGATCTCGCGCGTGACAGCCCACGTCCGGTAGATTCGCCCGATCGGGCAAGGGCCAAAAGGCTCAGTCCATGACGCAGCGCACGGAGAGAGACCATGTCTTGGGGAAGGTGTTCCAGCGGCCAACGGTGACGTCCGTGGCGCCGAGACAGCGGCGCCACGCGTTGGAGCCGTACTCGGTCGACGTGTGTGTATACTCATAGGCGTAGAGGAGCTGGAACACGCCGACGGCGTTTCGTCCTGCGAGCAGCGCATCGAATCCCGAGGAGCCTCCCACAAGGAGCATGGTCCCCATTCCCACGCCGCGCCAGGTGTTGATCATGTCCGCCTCCTCGCGCGTCATGCCGAGGAACATCTCCAGCTCCTTGACCTCCTCGTCGCTCGGAACGTGCCATCCGGATGGGCAGATGCCTTGCGTCGTGGAGGGGTTGGCCGCATCGGACAGGGCGTAGTCCATGGTCTCGTTCCACTGGTAGAGACCGCCCATGACGGCGCAGATGGCTGGGTCGTCGGCGTAGCAGTGCTTCTCGATGATGCCGTTGTCGGTCTGCGGCGAGGCCCCGAGGACCATCGTGCCCACGTCCAGGTTCGCGGCCATCCAGCACTGGGTACCGATGAGCACTGTCGGGTAGGTGCGACCGTCGCGCCCATCCGTGAGCGTGTCGCCGCAGATGAACGTGGTCGGTTCTTCATCCGGCAGGTCGACGACCTCGTACCCCGGGTCCTCGAGAGGCTCGTCCTCCACGGTATCCCGGTCGTCTGGCCCATCCAAAGAGGCGTCCATGTCCGCATCGAGCACGTCCATATCGCCTGGCAGGTCTGCCGTCAGGTCGCCTGGCAGGTCTGCCGTCACGTCGTCGGGCGAATCTGCTGTCACGTCGGGCAGGATACAGGGGTTGTCGGCCTCCTCGTTCGCGTCGTCGGGCGCATCGAAGGCGTCCGGCGTGTCCGCGGCATCATCGTCGCCTGACGTATCCAGGGCCGGGTCTGCAGGAGTTTCGAGATCAGTTCCCGCGTCCGTGCTGCCGTCGGCCCCAGTACGGTTGTCACGACACCCGAAGGCCGCCAGCAGGGCTGCGATCGTCACGCAGCACACCGGATGGCGCATACGAGAGGTCATGCCCTGCATGGTAGCGCATGGACGGTCCCGCGTCGAGAGTTCCTGCCTGCAATGGCCGTTGTCCCGAAACTCTCAGCGATGAACCGGGAGAGGACGGCGGACGTACAGGGCCTTCACCGGGCAGACGCTCACGCATTTTTCGCAACCATTGCAGCGCGTCTCGCCCAGTGGACGGTTCGAGAATGTTCCGATGTGCATCTCCAGGCCCCGGCCGATGAAGCCCAGCACGTCCAGGCCCTTCTCGTCGCGGCACACGCGGATGCACTCGCCGCACAGGATGCAGCGATTCGGGTCCAGGCCGATGACGGGGTGCGACTCGTCCACGGGCCAGTCGTGGAGCACCACGGGGTAGCGGCCGTGCCTGAGCTTGAGACCTCGCATTCGGGCGATGTCCTGAAGGGCGCAGTGGCGGTGGCCGGGGCATCCCTTGCAGGGAAGCGGGTGTGTGGAGATCAGCATGTCGAAGGCGGACTGCACGAGCCGGTCCACCTCGGCGGTGCGGGTCGTCACCCTCATCCCCTCGCGCACAACGACCTCGCACGAGCACCTGGGCTTGTCGTGGCCCTCGACCTGGACCCAGCACAACCTGCAGCCTCCCCATGGCAGGTTCGATGTCTCCACCCCGCACAGGTGGGGGATCTGGAATCCTGCCTCCAGCGCCACGGGCAAGAGGCGTCGACCCTCCTTTGCGTGCACCTCGCGTCCGTCGATGAGGATGGTGACCTGGCCGCTCATGGCTTCTCCACCGGGGGCACAAGGGGCGACACCCGGTACACCGCGTCGTACTCGGGTGGGCATGCGTCCCAGCAGGAGTGGCACTTGACGCACTTCGTCTGGTCGACGGCCTTGAGCCGGTCGGGACGCGTGTAGATGGCCTCCACCGGGCAGGACCCCACACAGGCGTCGCAGCTGCGCCGGCACTTCTCGATGTCGATGACGTAGGTGGACAGGGCCTTGCACTCGCAGGCTGGGCACCGCTTCTCGACGATATGGGCCTCGTATTCGTCACGGAAGAAACGCAGGGTGGTGAGCACGGGGTTGGGCGCGGTCTTTCCCAGGTTGCACAGGGAGCCGTCGATGATGTCTCTTGCCAGCTCCTCGAGCCTTTCGATGTCGCCGACCTCGCCCTTTCCCTCCGTGATCCGCGTCAGGATGTCGAGCATGTGGCGGGTGCCGATACGGCAGAACGTGCACTTGCCGCAGGACTCCTTCTGCGTGAACTCGAGGAAGAACCGGGCCGTCTCCACGGCGCAGTTGTCCTCGTCGAGGATCACCATTCCGCCCGAGCCCATCATGGCGCCCGCGCCCGCGAGGGCGTCGAAGTCGATGGGCGTGGACAGCTCGCTCTCCGGCAGACATCCCCCCGACGGGCCGCCTATCTGCACGGCCTTGAACTTCTTGCGGAACAGCCTGGCCTCCCCCTCCACGGTGGACCCCTTGCGCGCGGGAGGCACGCCGCCTCCCGTGTCGAAGATGATGCTGCGCAGGGTCGTGCCCATGGCCACCTCGACCAGGCCCGTGCCCGTGATCTTGCCGGCCAGCGCGAACAAAGCCGTGCCCTTGCTCTTTTCCGTTCCCACGGACGAGAACCAGGCCGGCGACTCGCCCACGATCATGGGCACCGAGGCGAAGGTCTTGACGTTGTTGAGGAGCGTGGGCTTGCCGTGAAGGCCCGCCTCGGCACTCCGCGGGGGACGGACGCGGGGCATGCCGCGCCTTCCCTCCACCGAGTACATCAGGGCAGAGGACTCGCCGCACACGAACGCGCCGGCGCCCTGGGAGATCTCGATGTCGAAGCGCAGGCCGGAACCGAGCACGTCCGGGCCCAGAAGCCCGTGCTCCTCGGCCTGCGCGATGGCCGTGTGCAGCCTCGCCACGGCCAGCGGGTACTCGCGTCTGACGTAGACGATGCCGATCGAGGAGCCCACCGCATGACCCGCTATCACCATGCCCTCGATGATGGCGTGAGGATCGCTCTCGATGATGGTGCGATCCATGAAGGCGCCCGGGTCGCCCTCGTCCGCGTTGCACACGACGTAGCGGGGCGTGACCGGGGTCATGCGGCAGGCGTCCCACTTGCGCCACGTGGGGAAGCCTCCCCCGCCCATGCCTCGCAGGCCGGACTCGCGAAGCTCGGCGATGATCTCCTCCGGGCTCATGGCCAGCGCCCTGGTCAGGGCCCTGTAGGCGCCGGCTGCCAGGGACGATCCGATGTCCTCGGGATCGACGATGCCCGAGCGGCGCAGGAGCCTGCGCGTCTCGCCCGCGAAGCGGGGCATGTCCGTGACCGTGGGCAGGACGTCGTTGGGCTCTGTGGCACCCAGAGCCCATTCCAGGGCCGGTTCGCCGTCGTCGAGCCAGCGGCTCACGATGGAGCGGGCCTTGCCCGGCGTGAGGTAGGCGAACAGGATGGGTGGCCATCCGGGTCCGTGGATCACCGCCATGGGCTCGGCGTAGCAGTGGCCCATGCAGCCAACGGTCCTTACCAGGCCGGCGCCGCGCTCCTCGATGGCTTTGCAAAACGCCTCCACCACGGGGATGGCGCCGGCCGCGCGCCCGCACGTGGCCGCGCCCACCTCGACGACAAGGCCGCCGTCGTCCGGGCGATTCTTCACCTTGGCATTCTCGATCTGCCTGAGGCTCGAAGCCAGCTTTGCGGCCAAGGTGGCGTCCATCAGCCCTTCTCCGTCTCGCTGCGCTCCCTCTCGAAGCGCATGACCATTCCATCCACCTTGGTGGGGCTCATCCCGCCCGTGACCTCGTCGTCCACGACCACCACGGGCGCCAGTGCGCAGCAGCCCACGCAGTTGACGCGGCTCAGGCCGTACTCGCGGTCTGCCGTGACCTCGCCCTCTTCGATGCCCAGCTTGCGCGCGAAGGAATCGAGCACCACCTGGCCTCGCTTCACGTGGCAGGCCGTGCCCATGCAGACCTGTATACGCCTGCGCCCGGGGTGCGAGAACCTGAACTGGTTGTAGAAGCTGGCCACAGAGTACACGCGCGTGTCGGACATGCCCATGCGCTCGGCCACGAGCCCCATGACCGCGCCGGGCAGGTAACCCACGCGCTCCTGTACCTCGATGAGCACGCTCACCAGGCTCGCACCCGGGGCCATCGAGTCGAGTGCCTCGCGCGCATGGGAGAGTTCACCTTCGCCCCGGTCTTCCATCACCGCGCCCCCGCTTTGCGCAATGTCTACCATGGCCTCCATCTTGTTAAGACAACGATGTCGTTTTTGCAACGCCAGGACCTCCGCGGTGGCCGGCAATAGCCCGGGCTTCTACCCGGATTGCTCGCGAGGGGCGCGTGTTGTAATGATTGCACATCATGAGCATCGACCACATCCAACTTTCGCGGACGCTCCATGTCGGAGCATTGGCGGCTCTAGCCCTTCTC
>JBFYZU010000008.1:0-13820 GCA_041309365.1 Myxococcota bacterium | reverse complement strand
CGCATGGTTGTCCGCTACAGCCCCTTTGACACGACCACGTTCACCGCTGGGATAGGAGTGTACACGCAGCCCCCATCGCTGCCTGTCGTCATGGGCATGTGGGGCAACCCCGACCTGAAGGCCGAGCGCGCCATACACTATGCCATCGGCTACGAGCAGAAGATCCCGGCCGCCTGGCTCGATCTGTCAGTGACCCTGTTCTACAAGACCATGGACAGGCTCGTGGAGAGCTCGGACGCCTTCGTCGAGCGCGAAGGAGAGCTTGCGCCGGAGCGCTACGACAACTCGGGCCGCGGCCGTGCCTATGGCATGGAGATCCTGCTTCGCCTCATGCCCGACCACATCATCTACGGCTGGCTGGCTTACACCCTTTCGAAGAGCGAGCGCTGGAGCCCCGATGCGGGCGAGTGGATCCCGTTCGACTTCGATCAGCCCCACCTGCTCACCATCCTGTTCGGCCTGGACCTTCCACACGACTGGAACGTGTCCATTCGCTTCCGCGTGGCGTCCGGCAACCCCGACACTCGCGTGGCACAGGCCCTGTTCGACGCCAACTACGATTCCTACGTGGCCATCTACGAGGACGTGCCTTCCCTGCGACTGCCCACATTCCACTCCCTCGACCTGCGCGTGGACAAGAAATGGGTGTGGAAGCACGGGTGGCTGTCCATCTACCTGGACATCTGGAACGTGTACTACGCCAAGAACCCGGAGTTCATCACCTACAACTACGACTACTCCGAGAGCGCCTACGTCAACGGCCTGCCCATCATCCCCACGATCGGCATCAAGGGTGGCTTCTAGGTCGTCTTTCGCCATGACTCCCATCCCCGTCCCGCTTCGCTCGCCACTCCACGAGCGCCAGCCACTCCCTCGTGAGCTCTGGCCTCGCGCTCCACGCTTCGTGTCCGATGCAGCCTGCCTGGCTGTCAGCTACCGAAAGGAACGAGGACGGAAACATCGCGCTGCATGTGTATGATGCGGCCGTTGTGCAACAGGTGCATGTAGAGATACCGCAGGTCGTCGGCCACATGGACCGTGTCGGCCGTGATCACCTCGCCCTCGCGTGTGAGGATCGGATGCACGAGCAGGACGGAATCGCTGGCAAAGAGCTTTCCCATGGCTTCCAGGATCCCACCCTCGAGGCCCTCGTAGTAACGGTCGTCGAAGATCGTCTTGATGTTGTCCACGGATAGCAGGAAGCCGATGCGACGCTTCACGTGGCGCGAGAAGTACTCCGAGAGCCTGAAGTAGCGCAGATGGGAGGTGACCATGGCGAAGTGGCCCGCCGAGGTGATGGCCTGCACGCGATCGGGAAGATCGCCGGCCTCGTCCAGTCCCTCGGAGATGTAACGGGCCACGTTCATCTCGCAGAAGGTCGCGATCTTCGAGGGAGGCTCCCCGAGCCGTGCTGCGAAGGTCGATAGCCCTTGACGGATCATGTCGGAGTGCAAGGGCAGAAAGGGCCTGAATGTTCCGCGGAGGATCATGACATCCTTGCCGTGGATGAACTCCGCTGGTAGCACCACGCGGCCGTCCGGGCCGAACATGACCACCGGACCGAGGCTGGAGGTCACGAGCCTGAGGTTGGCGAGGCGGATGTCCACGCCGTCGAAGCAGGGGCCATGAAGGTCTATGTAGTCCAACTCCACGCGACCCCACACGATGCCATCCATGAGCGAGTCAACGAACCTCCCGCAGTCGCCGCCGAATCTGTAGGCCGCGTGAACGAGGTTCACGCCGAGCAATCCCAGGGCCTCCTGCTGTCCGCGATTGGAGCTGTCGAACATCCTGACATGGATCACGACGGTGCTGGGCTCGCTGCCTGGCTCGTGCTGGAAGCGGATCCCCATGAACCCATGGCACTCGTTGTCCTTGCGGTACTGCTTGGCGACCACGGTATCTGCAAAGGCGAAGAAGCGGGAGCCTGCAGGGCGTGAGCTGATCAATCGATCGAGGGCGAGGCGATACTCGGTGTCGAGCATGCTCTCGAGCCTGTGCAGGGTGACGTAGCGGCCCGATGACTCGGGTCCATAGATGGCATCCGAGAACTGCATGTCGTATGCGGAAAGGGCCTTGGCCACGGTCTTCGAAGCTCCTCCGGCCTGGAAGAAATGCCGTGCCACTTCCTGGCCTGCGCCTATCTCGGCAATGGAACCATAGAAAAGCGGATCCAGATTGATCTCCAGGGCCTTCTGCTGCGTCGTGGCCATTCTATCGTCTCCCATGGCATTCCCTTCCATGGAAACCCCTAGGTCGTTTTGCCTGAAGTGCCAGGATCGAACATCAGTGATGCGTGAGAAACAGGCCGGTGCTCATCTCGTCGATCGAGATCATGTGAAGCTTCCACTTTCCATCCGGTGAGACGAGCGGATCGGGCGCTTCGCCTTGCTCCACCGCGCGCGCATCACCCTGGGCCACGTCGATGGCATAGGCACGCGCATGGACCCCTTCTTGCATGGAATCGTCCCAGCCGGCGTTCTTCTCGCGCTGGGCCTTCGTGAGACCCAGATCCAGGGGGATGTCCGACTCCACGTAGAGCAATGTCCCCGCAGGGTTCCAGCCGAGGATCTTCACGTAGCCGGGATAGGCCTGTGTCTCGAGCAGGAGGCCTCCATCTCGTGACACTGCGAGATCCGTCTGGCCCTCAGAGGCCGACAGCACGGCGAGGGTTTCCCCGTCCGGGCACGCGGATACCTGGAGGACCTTGACGTAGCTTGTGGGCACCAGGTCGGTGAGGTTGGCCCACTCGGTGCTTCCCACGCGGACCTGGTAGATGCGAAACGAGGGGGGATCGGGACGTTCCACGGCCATGATGAGCTGCTGGCCGTCGGCGGTGAAGGTCGCCGCATCCAGAGCCCACCCGGGCTTGAGCCCGGTCTGCACGAGCGAGCCGTCCTCGATGCGGTAGACCCATACGCTGGTGACCCCGCCGATCAGGGAGAATGTGCTGACGAGTATCCTCTCCGAGTCGGGGGAGAAGGACGCATTGAGGACCGTCACCCCCTCGCCCACGGCCTCCTCGATGGCCCCGGAGACGTTGACGGCGCCACTGCGCAAAAGCACCTGCCTGAGGTTGGGCGGCCCGCAGGCGGCCACGACCGAAGCGGCAACCGTCAGGGCCATACCCCATCCTCGCATTCCGCACCTCACCATGAAAGTCATAGCACCCATCCGACATGCCCTGCAAGGTCGCGTTGACATGCTGTGGCACGTGAGGCATCGTCGAGAAGCAACAGGCGTTAAGCAGCTTGCAGGAGGACCACATGAACGATCGCACGAAGGTCACCATCACGGACCTCTTCGAGATGAGGGAGCGAAAAGAGAAGATATCCTGGCTCACTGCCTACGATTTTCCATCCGCACAGCTGATGCAGGCCGCGGGGATAGAGATGATCCTCGTGGGGGACTCCGCAGCCATGACCATGCATGGCCATCCGGACACCATGCCCATCACCATGGACGAGATGGTGAGCCACGCCAGGGCCGTCAAGCGCGGAGCCCCGAAATGCTTCCTCATCGGGGACATGCCGTTCATGACATACCACCGCAGCCCCGAGGACGCCATCTCCAATGCCGGCCGGTTCATGAAGGAGTGCGGCATGGACGCCATCAAGCTCGAGGGAGGCGTCAGGGTGGCCGACAAGGTCAAGGCAATCGTCAACGCGGGCATTCCCGTGGTTGGACACATAGGACTCACTCCTCAATCCTCGGCCATGCTGGGAGGGTTCAAGGTCCAGGGCAAGGACGAGCAGAGCGCCAGGGCCATGATCGCCGACGCCAGGGCTCTCGAGGAGGCCGGAGCGTTCGCCATCCTGCTCGAGTGCGTGCCCACACCGGTATCGAAGGTGATCAAGGAGCAGGTGAGCTGTCTGATCTTCAGCATCGGCGCCGGCCCGGTGTGTGACGGGCAGCTGCTCATCATGCACGACGTGGTGGGCCTGTTCCAGGCTTTCCAGCCCAAGTTCTGCAAGAAGTACTGCAACCTCGCCGAGATCATGACGGCAGCGTTCACCGAATACCGCAAGGACGTCAAGGACGGGACGTTCCCGGCGCCGGAGAACGAATTCACCATCAAGAAAGCCGAGCTCGATAAGCTCGAGCAGGCCCTGGCCAGGATGAAGTAACGCAATCGCGACCATGATGGAGGAACGATGGCAGACCTGAGAGAGAAGCTACGTGTGGATCCGGCAAAGCTGGACGAGATCAACAGGTTCTTGCTGGACCCGGACAACAGGGTCACGAGAGACCTCCTGGACGTCGTGGCGAAGTACGGGGGGCCAGAACAGATCAACGCCAAGGCACGCGAGGCGGGGAGCCTGACTCACCAGCTCGGCCACCTGAGAGAGCTCGACCACCCGTACCTCGACGATCTGTCCTTCTTCCAGCAGCAGTCCGACAGGAAGGCATTCGTCTCGATAGAGGACTACCGCAGGAGCGTCGTCAAGGACCGGTACGGATCCATGACGTTCGACGAGCACAGCCCGGTCACACTGGAAGTGAGCGCCATGCAGTACTTCCCATGGCTGCGCACCGAGGTGGAGCAAGCCATCGAGCGACGCGAGCTCATGCCAGGCCGCTTCATCCGGGTGCGATGCATGCGCGAGCAACTGGAAGATGGCGACATCTATGCCGTGGGAGCGGCCATGAACATCTTCGGTGCCAGCTTCGTCGAGACCCTGGACACCAAGGGAACGGACGGGTCGAACGTGCACCTCGGCGGACCCGCAACCATCACGGGTTACTTCGGTGGCGTGGGGCAACCGAACGAACATGCGCTCGCCTGGCTGGACGAGTACCTGGACTACTACACGAAGTTCGGGATCCGCCAGGTCCTCAACGTGAACGCCGGAACCATCTTGCTGGCCTACATGCTGCACAAGCTCGGCGTGGACATCGAGTTCAAGATCTCGGTCTACCTTGGCAACGACAACCCCTACTCGGTGCTCTGGACCCTGCTGGCGGCGAGACTTCTGAGCCGCGACGATGGCAGCACATCGCTCATCGGCTTCAACTTCTCCAACTCCGTGAACAACGAGACCATCGAGGTAGCCGCTGGCATCCGCGCCGGCCTGGGCCTCGAGGACAACGTGCGCTTCGAGCATCACATCCTGGAGACCTACAAGAGCATCGTGGTCCAGCCCTACGACCGGCGCGCGGAGCTCGTGCAGATAGCAGGGAAGGTCAGGAACATCAGCGCAAAACACGAGGGCGGCGATATCGAAGTGGAGAAGACCCTGGACCATCCTTCGGACATCCTCGAGTACTTCATACCGAAAAAGGATATCCTGGCCTCGGGACTCATGCCTGCGCTCGAACGAAACTACATCGAGAAGCACAACTCGGCCAACGCCACGGCCCGCGCCCTCACCGACGCCGGTCTGTCCTTCGTGGCGGCTCGAAACCTCCACAGGTAGACTGGTCCGACCTCCTGCTGCCACCGCAGGGTGCGCCCTGCGAATACCTGGTGGCACCTGGGATCGCCTGCAGAAGCATGCGTGTGATCTATCAAACCATCGTATCTACTGCCATATCAGCCCGATCGAACCATGAATTCCGAATCACCCTGGTGGTCGTACCAAAGAGGCGTTCCCCATCCGAAATTTACTCAACACATTGATATCAAAGGTTTATCCACGATGTCACACTGTTCGACTCCTTCCTGGCATCTCCCGTGCAAGGAGCAGGCGCCCGAGGTGAAGGTCATGGACAAGGGTGAACCAACGATCAAGCCGCTGGGCAAGCAGATGGGGGTGCTCCGCGATCTGCGCGCCAGGATGTTCGCGGTACCGTTCATGTACGTGAACGAGACCACGAGCTGGGAGTTTACCGGACAAGACCGGCTCCTGGCATGCATCGAGGAGCACCAGCGCACAGGAAGAGGGCTCATCACGGTATCCAATCACGTGAGCCTGTTCGACGATCCTCTGGTCCTGCTCGCCATGCTAGGGATCCGGGCTCCGTCAGAGGACACCAAGTGCTGGTACTCGACCGCCTGCGCGGACAACTTCAACCCACGCGGGAACTCCATGGGCGCCCGCATCACCCGCTACTTCAGCGAGGTGAGCAACATCGTGTTTTTGTCCAGGGCCCACAAGCGAGGCGACCGCGACGTGATGGAGCACGACCCCGTCCAGGAGACGATGGAGTGTTTCGACCAGAGGCTGTCAGGGATGGTGGAGCGCAGGGCATCGTCGCTTGGCATGGATCAGCAGGCCTACGTGCAGTCGTTCCTCACCCCCTGGGGACGAGGCGTATCGCCTTCCCGGATCCAGACATTCAATCAGCCGGGGTTGCTCCAGGCCTGCATCCGGGTTGACAGCGGCGACTGGGTCCACTTCTTCCCCGAAGGTGGTCGCAGCCGGGACATGCACCTTCGTCCTGCAAGGCCGGGCGTGGGCAAGGCCCTGTTCCACGCTGGAGAGGCCAGGGTGGTGCCTTTCTGTTTCTATGGCACGCAGGACATCATGCCCGTGGGATCGCGCTTCCCCCTGCCCGGCAAGACCGTCCATGTGAAGGTCGGTGACCCCATCGATGAGGCCGACCTGGCCAGCCTGCGCAGGAGGCCAGAAAGCATCGACACGTACCAGGCCATGTCGGACCTCGCCATGGACCACGTGGCCCAGCTCAGGCCAGACGTCCTTGCAAGCTACCTGGGCCAGGAGCAGGCAACGAGGTTGCTCCTCGAGGAGGCGCAGATGCGCCGAGCTCTGGTAGGTTCGAACGTGGAGCAAGAAGCGTCCCGCTCCACCGACGTCCTCGCTCACCAGTCTCCCGTCGAGCTTCCACGCATGGCTTCTGGCCACCGCCCGGGCTGAGCCGAAGATCGAAGATAGAGGATCTTGTTGACAGGCAAACTGGATCCGAGCAAAAGCGGATCCAGGTGCCATCATCATGAGACCTCTGCGCGACATCACCGTTCTCGAGCTCGCTTTCTACTACCCAGGTCCCCTGTGCGGGTTGCTGCTCTCGGACATGGGCGCAACAGTCATCAAGATCGAGGGTCCAGACGGCGATCCCATGAGGCATGTCGGGGCAAAGGACCTCGGGAGCACGGGCCCTGGCTTCGAGCTGCTCAACCGCGGGAAAAAGAGCGTCGTGATCGACCTGAAGACGCCTGGCGGTATCCATGACTTCACGGACCTGTGCACAAGCGCAGACGTGCTGCTGCAGGTCCTCAGGCCCACGTTCATGAAAAGGCTGGGCCTCGGCCCGGATCGGATCAGGCAGATCGCTCCTTGCATCGTGCACTGCATGATGACCGGATACGGCGCAACCGGTCCTCACGCGGACCGTGCGGGACACGACCTGAACTACCAGGCCATCGCTGGGCTGCTGGCCATGAACGGGCTCACCGACGGAACTCTGGCACTGCCAGGTGTACCCGTGGCGGATCTCATGGGAGCGCTCATGGCTACCATCTCGATCCTGGGTGCACTTCGCGAGCGTGACCGCACGAACCAGGGCTCCTTGCTGGACGTCTCTCTCACCGAGTCCGCCTTGCTGGCCAACATGCTCAATCTGGCCGGCCTCTGGTTCCCCGGCGATGAGGCCAGGGCCGGAGGCACGATGCTCACCGGCCGCATCCCCGCCTACAACCTCTACCGGTCCAGCGACGGCAGGTGGTTCGCGCTCGGGGCGCTCGAGCCGAAGTTCTGGGTTGGGTTCTGCCAGGCGGCAGGGTTCGGCCACCTCCTCGGATCCCAGTTCGATCCCGCTGCGCTACCCGAGATGAGACGGTTGTTCGCCTCGAGAGACTCGGATCACTGGGTGCGCATATCGCGGGAAAACGACGTGTGCCTCGAGCCCGTGCTTGCAACACGAGAAGTTCTCGAACATCCCCTGCACACCGCAAGAGGCGTGGCACTGGGTAGAAGCGTCGACGCGTCGTTCGCAGGCTTGCCAGGGCTGGCTTCCACGGCCGAGCCCGACAGGGATGTTCCATCACTCGGCGAGCACACCTCGACCGTCCTCAAGTCAGGGCAAAAGAAGCAGGGCAAAAAGGAGAGCGCTACTCGGTAGCTACGTCCGTCGACGTGTCATCCGGAACGTCGGTGAGCAGATCACCGGTTACATCCTCCTCCACCATGTCCGCCGCGTCTCCGGTCGTGTCCTCGAGCACATCGGCAGGAGTGTCCTCGACGACGTCCGGCGTGGTGTCCTCGACGACGTCCGGTGTGGTGTCCTCGACGACGTCCGGTGTGGTGTCCTCGACGGTGTCCGTCGTGGTCTCCTCGACAGTGTCCGTCGTGGTGTCCTCGTCGCCTTCATTGTCCTTCTTGCACCCTGTCAGGGCAAAAGGCAGTGCAACGGCAATGAGCATTGCAAGCATTCTCTTCATCGGATCACCTCCTGATTTCTTGGTGTGCTTCGACACCATAGCCTCATCCAATCGCGAAAGATGCTAAAACGCGGATCATTATTCCCCACATTATTCGAAAACACAAACAGATGATCACATTTTTCTAACGCTCACATGACAGCTGCAGCGAAAAACAACTGTAACCCAATGAAACAAAAGAACTATTGCCCGGACCAAACCATGTTTGCTATAGATACGACGACCCATGGCAAACAACCTGTCAGAGGTTCTCATGGCCCTTGGATGGTGGGTCTGCCACCAGGATCCGGCCAGGACGATCTCGTTCGGCCACGTCGCCATGCCTCTTTGCATACGCTGTACGGGACTGTACCTCTCCATGGGGCTCGTCATGTGGTCCGGGCTCATGCTGCCTTCGCCAAGACGTGCAGTTCTTGGAGTGAGCCTGGCTGCCATTGCAGCCCTGTCGGGTAGCGGGCTTCTTATGCTTCAGTGGATTCTTGCACAGCTCCACGTCTGGCCGTCCACCGCCACGAACAGGCTTCTGACTGGATATCTGGCAGGAACCGGGCTGGGGCTCTTGCTTCACGTTGCCCTGTCGATCAGGCTGAAGCGACCATTCGAGAAAAAACCGGCAGGCAGTGCCCGAACACGGGTCGTGGGATGGATGGTCATGGCCCTGTCTTGGTTCGGTTCTCTTGTCCTGCTCCTGTTGCACCCATCCTGCGGGGCCATGGGGTGGATCCTTGGAGGGCTGTCACTCGCTGGATTCTACTCGGCCTCGGGCTGGGGGATCGCAGTGATCCTGAGCTACGTGATGGTGGATGAAGAAAACAGGCCGAGGAGGCCTCTCATCGTGGCGCTCGCCCTGCTCGCCAGCATCCTGGAGGCCGCGGTTCTTTCTGTTACACGTATATGAAGGGGGCGATGTGAAACTCACTTGACTGCCCGCCGGGGGACGTCTATGAAAGCTCCGCAAGTGGGGGGGGGCACCAACGAGGGAGAAACGAAGAGATGACTCAACGCGCATGCTCGATCGACCTGATGGCCGTGATCATTCTGACCATCTCCGTGGCCGCCTGCGGCCCCAGGAACCATCCGACAGAAACGCCCGACAAGGTGGACGCAGACGCAGGAAATGCCGACGGTGATGCCACGAGTCCTTCGACGCTGTCGAAGCTCGTGGAGAGGCTCAACGCGGCCATTGCCGAGGGCAACGAGACAGAAGCAGAGGCCATCATCGAGAACGACACGGCCGGCATGCTCGTTGAGGCGATGGGGCTGGTGCCCGAGAACCAGCCTGCTGGCGAGGAATTCGCGCTCGTGGACTTCCTCGACTGGGAGAAGGCGCAGGGCGTGGTGTTCGTGCTCGAGAACGAGAAGGTCGACAAAGGAACCGGGATGCTCATCGGTCAGGTGAATGGCCTCGACGAGTTCGAGGGCGAGGTCTGCGTGAAGATGGATGGCGACGAGGCCAAGCTGGAGTTCTACGATCTGGCAGGCCAGATCCGAGACGAGATCCTCTCCAAGGGACTGGCCAGGGAGAAGTTCATCGAGATCGTGGACAACGTGAACAAGGCCATCAAGGAGGAGAACTCCAACCTCCTTCAGAACAGCCTGACCCTGGATACCCTCAACGCCGAGATCAAGCTTCTCAGCTACATGACCCAGAAGAAGTCCAACTGTTCGCTCAAGGGCGTGGTCAAGCGCATGAAGAGCAAGGGCTTCGAGTACTCTGTCAAGGGTCTCGACGTGGACAAGGGCAGCGCCACCCTCATCGTGACCGACGGCGATGGGAGCGAGGTCATAAAGGGCGATGTCATCTTCACGACCGAGGTGGGAATGATGCGACTGGACTACAAGGATCTTCTCCAGACCCTCATCGATGCCGAGCAGGCAAAGATCGACAAGAAGAAGGGCAAGTAGCCCTCTTGATCTCCCGGCGAAAACGCTTCCAAATCCAATAAAACTGACTTATACTGGCCGGCTGATCATGGGGCGGGACGGGCCCCCCCTAGCCGAGCGGACTCATGCCATCGAAAATCAAGAAGAATACCAGAGCGAAGCAAGCCAGCAAGAAGCCCAGCCGACCAGCTGGGGGCAAGAAGACCAGACCAGCGCTCAAACCTGCGGCGACCAGGCACGAAGAAGGGAAGGCAAAGAGCCACTCCTTGCCGGTCCAGACTGACACGAAAGTAAAAAAGTCAAACAAAACTGGAGGGTTGACTCAACCCGAGGCCAGGGTGACAAGGCCCAAACAGGCCCAGTCTCGTTCGGTGGCCGATCTGCTGAACAAGAAGTGGGATCACCCGATCTACAAGGGTTTCGGACGTCCCGTGCCTCCAGTCAGAGCGGTCTATACGCTTCCCTACTACGCCTTGAGGAGTAGCGGTACCTGGCTCATGGTATGCAACCCGCAGGCGAGCCCCACCCAGGGAACGGTGATCCTGTTCGACGAGAGGGGACACCCGCTCCATCGACGGGATTTCAGCATAGTTGCAAACGGTGCCTGGAACCTCACCATGCTCGACCATGTGGAAGAGGGGATCGGCTACTCGCTCTTGATGACCACCTCGCCCGTGATCGTGTACCAGCAGGTCTACCGCGTGCTCGGCGGACAGGTCCTCGCTTCCTGCCAGAGCAGGGAGGACAACATGCTCGCCTGGTCGCCCCAGAAGAACCCTCGCACCTACGGGTTCGCCTTCCGGTCCAGCGGCGACTCCTACGACGCGCCCGTGGTGGCCCTGCTTCTCGCGAACCCGACCTCGTCACGCTGGTCCGGCTACCTGCAGTTGAGCGCCGAGGACGGCAAGGCAGGTAGCTCCAAGCGCATCGTCATCGAGCCGGGCAATACCCGCGAGGTCCGGTTCCCCGCGGGTCGAATGGGACTGGGCCGGCTGCAGACATCGGATCCCTGCGGGCTCATGCTCGTGCAGTTCGCAGGCAATCCACTCGAGGTGGCGAGCACGGATCTGCTGGGGCGGAGCAATCGCCTCGATCCGGCGCCGAGCATCCGCCAGCGCCAGGGCAGGATCTACATCGATACCGGTCACGTCCAGTCGTGGTACCGGCTCGAGGAGGGCTACTGGCAACCGCTCCTCGGCCTGCTCAGGGGATTGGACCTGACGACCACCATGGGAAACACCTATCCTCTCACCCCTCAAGTGCTGGAGAACCAGGACGTGCTGGTGCTCTCTGCGCCCGAGAGGACGTTCACGCCCGCCGAGGAGCGCGTGCTGCGCGACTTCGTGGCCCAGGGGGGCTCTCTGCTCGTCGAGGGCGAGTGGGGACCGACTCCCGACTGGACCCCGGTGACACAGCAGGTGCTCGGCCTGTTCGGCGCCAGCAGTGATGAGAATCTCGCCCGAGACGAGAAGCACAACGTCTACGACTCACCCACCCGGATCAGGTTCGAGAAGGTACGCAACTTCTTGCCCCACCCCATCACCGAGGACCTCGATCTCATGGTGACCAACGCCGGAGCAACACTCACCGGAGACGATACATGGAGCACGGTCATCCGGACCTCTAGAAATGCGACTCCATCGGAGCGGCCCGTGATGATGGCTCGGTCCTACGGGTTCGGCAGGATCCTGGCGGTCGGCGATACCAACGCATGGATCCCAGGGGAGGCCGAGCGGCCGATGGACTTCGCTCTCACGCGTTCGGTCTTCGAATGGTTGCTGTTCAACCGCTGATCCGCCTCACCGGCAGAGCTGGACCCGATCGCCCTCGTCGATGTTGCACCAGAACCACTCCCAGTAGCAGTGGCGCCAGGTGGCCGTAACGCCGCAAGCAGGCGCCCCGTCCGTGTCGTACCACCCCTCACCGTCGCACTGCCAGTCGTGACAGGCCGTGGTGGCAGTGTAAAGCGGTGTCTGGAAGAGATCGCAGTCGTAGTCGAAGCTTCCGTCGCCCCTGTCCGTGGGGAAATACTCCGTCTGCCCGGGGTGCACGTCGTGGTTCGTGTCGATGCAGTCGTCGTGGTTCTCCACGAACCCTTCGGGCGCCGAGCACCATTCGACGCCGCCGCCGATATCGCCATGCCCGTCCCCATCCCTGTCGATGTAGAAGATGAGCATCGGGCCATCGCACAGTGGCATGTCGGGCTCCGTGTCCGTTTCCAGGGTGTCCACGGGATCCGTCATCGTATCCAGGGCCGTGTCCTCGGCATCGGGATCCGGGCCTGGATCCGGATCGGGATCCGGATCGGGATCGCCACCGGGATCTTCCATGTCCCCTGAAGTGTCGAAGGCATCATCCAGCGTTCCGGTGTCCTGCCATGGATCGTCCACTTCACCCTGGATGTCGAGCAGACAGCCTGAACAGAGCAGGCTCATAGCAAACACGATGGGAATACACCTGCATGGATGCAACCTCACCGACGTCGAAACCTCCTGGTCAAAATATACACCAACAATTGGATCGGTGAAACCATGTCTCACGCACGGGATCCCACATCCACGTACCCATCACCGAGAGGCTCGACCCCGTACAGACGGCACACGACCTTTTCCAGATCCACCTCTTTTCTCGCAGCATCCGCGTGCCCCGAAGCTCCGGACAGGGATCTGGCGAGCCGAATCGCCCTTGCGACCAGCTTCCGATCAGCGTCGCACCGAGGCAGGGGCAGTCTACCCATGTAGCTGGCATCCATGTGCATGGTCCGCACGGCCCCAGCGAACACGAACCTGTGGGCCCACCAGGAGATGAAGCGGGAGTTGAGCACCGCCAGAACGAGCCACGGGTCCACCGCCGGATCCGTGATCACCGTGTTCGTGACCGTATCCAGGCTGACCATGTGGCGTGTGTCCATGGCGCTCGCAAGGACGATCCTGGGCCGGGGCCTGGTGACGTGCGCCACGATGTTCTGCGTGACCAGCTTGGGCGCAACCATCAGGCGGCCTGCACCCGGAAGGTCCAGCACGTCACGATCGTAGCGACGCAGGCGCCGGTGGATGTGCCACCTGCCGATCGACCGTCCATCCACGGCTCGCACCGCTCCGCGAGGCGTCTCCATGCCTTGAAGCCCGAGGCCGCGGAAGGAAACGGCCACGGCGCCGATGGTCGTGCTTCGCGTAAGGACACTATTGAAGAGGTCCATCTCGGTGCTGCTCGCATCCAAAAGCAGGCACCGTGCCCGCTCCGAGGCGCACCGCGACACGCTGCCGGTGCGCCTCACGCGCCCCTCCACCAGGCGGCCTGTGGAGTAGGATCCACGTGAAACCCGGCCCTTTCTGAGCAGCACGACGACCTGCTCGAGCCTCACGCCTTCGAAGGCAAGGCTCGCATCTATGATCCAGGTCAGGCAAGGCAGAACGAGACTCACCCCGGGCCACCACCCCCTTGAGTAGACAAGGCTCTTGGGGAGGATAAGCCCCACCCTGGCCCCTTCTGACGCGAGATCGACGCACCGTTCGAGAAAGTGCAGCGCCGTGTTCCGGTAGGTTCCAGATGCTGTCACGAACCTGCCTGCCATCTCGTCCCTGGTACGGTCCTG
>JBFYZU010000007.1:0-31956 GCA_041309365.1 Myxococcota bacterium | reverse complement strand
CTCGCTCTCGGGCAAGGACGCGTGGATACGCAGGGCCTCTTTCTCCGCGAGCACCTTGGACAGCGGGTAGGGATCGTGACCGAGCGTGGCGTGCTCGTTCCAGTCGTCCTCGCTCGACACGTGCCCGGCCCGCCTGGTCTCGTCGCCCACGGCCGCAATGGACGAGGTCACGACCACTCGGCGCACCGAGCCCGCGCGCGCTGCGGCCTCGAGCACGTTTCGCGTGATGCCGCAGGCGACGTCCACGATCTCGCGCTGCGGGTCCTTGGCCACGAGCCTGACCGTGGAGGCCGAGTGGACCACCAGGTCGCAACCTTCCATGGCCCGGTCCAGGCCCCTGCCCGCAAGCAGGTCCACGCCCACGAGCTCGACGCCATCTCGGCCGGCGAGGTGGCCCACCTTGCCCATGTCCGCCGGGTCGCGCACCAGGCCTCGCACCTTCGCGCCCCTTGCGCGCAGCGCCTCGACCACGTGGCTGCCGATGTACCCGCCCGCCCCCGTCACGCATACGAGCCCGTCCATAAGCTACGTACTACCTCGATTCATCATCCAATCACAACAGGATGGAAATGCCCTTGCATCGAAACAGCGTGTCGTTGTGCCTGTGGAATCAGTGGCACGCCTGAGTGACGTCGTCCCAGGAGCTGGGCCAGCAGCCCATCGTGGTGTACGTGCAGACCGTGAGCCAGCGGCCGGAGACGCCGCATGGAGGCGGGCCTCCCAGCCCCGGCTCGGCGAGCCAGCCTCCGGACACGATGCAGGTGCCGGCCCCCGAGGCCGTGCAGCCTGCCATGTCCACGAAGCGCTGCTCGATGGCTCCCGAGCAGTCGTAGTCCCAGGCGGGCATGCCGATGTCGTCGCACACGAACGGCTCGGTGAACCACGCCCCCTGTCCGGGGAAGACCTCCACGACCGCGTCGCAGCAGTCTCCGCTGGCCCAGCTGTGCGCGTCTGGCAGGACATCGGTGCACACCGTGTCTCCCGCGATCCCGAAGCCGTCGCCGTCCAGGTCTCCGTATGCCACGGGCAGCGCGTCGCCCACGCAGGTGCCCATATAGCAGGTGTCGCCGGTCGTGCAGGGGTCCGAGTCGTCGCACCCCGCCTCGCTGTCCATGTGGTAACAACCCGTGACGACATCACACAGGTCGCTGGTGCAGTCGTTGCCGTCGTCGCAGGACGTCGGGGAAAAAGGAACGCACTCGCCGGAGGCGCTGCATGTCTCGCCCTCGGTGCACGCGTCGTGGTCGTCGCAGGGCAGGCCGTCGAGAGGCTCGATAACGCAGCCTCCCGGGGCAAGGCAGATCTCCAGGGTGCAGGGATTGCCGTCGTCGCACGAGAATGGGCTTCCCGGCACGCACGAACCATCCACGCAGGCGTCGCCGGTCGTGCAGGGATCGCCATCGTCGCAGGGTACGCCGTCGAGCCCGGTCACGCCGCACAGGCCCGTCAAGGGGTCGCAGGCCACGAGCACGCACCCGCCATCCAAAGGAGGATCGCAGCTCACGACGCTGGCAGGGTCCACCACGCACATGCCGCCAGCACAGACCATGGAGCCGTTGCACAGGTCCTCATCGTCGTGCGATGAGCAGTCGCCGTCCGTCTCGCACACGCACACCGGATCGCCGGGGATGCACACCCCGTCCAGGCAGTGGTCGCCGCTCGTACACACATCTCGGTCGTCGCAAGGGCCATCCACGGCCATGGACACGCACAGCCTGCCCGTGCCTCCCTCCACGCACGCATCCGCCGTGCAGACGCTGTCGTCGGCGCAGGCGGCGTCGGACTCGCAGCTCGTGCTGCAGTCGAGCTCGCAACCGTCGCCCACCACGAGGTTGGCGTCGTCACACTGCTCGTGCTCCTGCACGGCGCCGTCGCCGCAGGTCAGCGGCACGCACAAAGACAGGCGGCACGTCCCGTCCGCGCCTGACCGTGCGGTGCACGCGGCGCCTTCGCCCGGCTGCGCGCCTGGCACGCAGGTCCCGTCCAGGCAAGTCTCCGTGCCGTTGCACGGTTGCAGGTCGTCGCACTCGGCGCTCGAGGTGCAGCCTCCTGGCAGCGTGTCATTGCCGCCGTCGGGCCCGGCGTCCGGATCCGTGGATGAATCGCCCGTGAAGGTCGAGACCGGGCTCTGGCATCCGATGAGTGCCAGGGCCACGGCCGCGAGAGCCAGGCACGAATGAGGGTCAGGGCGCATCCACACTCCTCGTCCCCCGATCCGGGGGACTCCCCCGCACCGGGCAATATTCCCACGGACGACGGGGCAAAGGCAAAGAAAAGCCAATGGTTCCAGGGGATCCGGGGGCTTGCGGCCGTGCGGCGAATCTTGCGACCATGGTTGAATCGTGCTACCCATGCCACTCACATGAAGTACAAGATCATCTCCCCATCGGCGAAACCAACCGCACACGACGGCATTCTTTTCTGCCTTCTCTCGGACAGCGCCCCGGAACGAGGCTCGGCCATCGCCCGCAGGCTCGAGAGCCTCGGCCTTGACCTGAAGAGGCTGAAGAAGGACGAGGGCTTTTCGGGCCGCGAGACCCAGGATCTGGTCATGAACGTGCTCTCGGCCGGCCGCCATTTCAGGGTCGTGCTCCTTGGCCTGGGCCGCTCGAAAGACGTGGATCCCACTCGCCTGCGCCGCCGGTTCCAGCGCGCCGGGTCCATCCTGCGCGCCAGGGGCTTTGCCAGGCCGCTGGTGTTCTTGCCGGCCGGGCTGGAGCTCGACGGCGACCTGGCCCTGACCGCCGCGATCGTCGGCCTCGGCCTTGGCGCCGGCGTGCGCATCACCCACGCCAGGGCGGAGCCAAGGAAGCAGAAGGAGCCCGTGTCCGTGCAGATCGTCGCGGGCTCGGGGAAAAAGCGTCCACGGCCACGCACCGTGCCCGACGCGGCCACGCTGGCCGACATCATCGTCGAGGCGCGAAACTGGGTCACAGAGCCGGCCAACTGGCTCGGGCCGGCCGATCTGGCGCGCAGGGCCTCTGCCATGGGCAACGCCCACGGCGTGGCGTGCGAGACGTGGAACCTGGCGCGCATCCGCAAGGAGCGCATGGGCATGCTCGAGCAGGTGGGCATCGGGTCCAGCCGCGAGCCTCGCCTCGTAAAGATGCGCTGGGCCCCTCGCGGGAGTGGCAAGGCCCCGCACGTGGTCATCGTGGGCAAGGGCATCGTGTTCGACACGGGAGGCCTCAGCCTGAAGCCGGTCAAGAGCATGCCGGCCATGAAGAACGACATGGCGGGCGCGGCCGTGGCCGCCGGCGCAGTGAGCGCGGCCGCAGCGCTCGGGTTGCCGGTGCGCGTGACCGCGCTTCTGCCCATCGCCGAGAACACGCCGTCGTCCCGGTCTTACAGGCCGGGCGACGTCATCTCCGGGCGCGCTGGCAAGAGCGTGGAGATCATCACGACCGACGCCGAGGGACGTCTCGTCATGGCCGACGCGCTGGCCTACGGCGCCGAGATGAAGCCCGACGCCATCATCGACGTGGCCACCCTCACGGGCGCCTGCATGGTGGCCCTGGGGTCGTACACGGCCGGTCTCTGGACGAACCGCGACGAGCTCGCAGACGCGCTGATCAGGGCCTCGGCCGAGACCGGCGAGAGCCTGTGGCGCATGCCGCTTCTTGCCGAGATGATGCCGTTTCTGAAGTCCGACGTTGCCGATCTGCGCAACACCGCGGCCGACTCCTACGGCGGCGCCATCGCGGCCGCGCTGTTTTTGCGCGAGTTCGTGGGGACGACGCCCTGGGCGCACCTGGACATCGCTGGCCCGGCGTTCTTCGAGAAGCGCACCGAGGCAGGGCCACGTGGGGCCACCGGCTTCGGCATCTCCACCCTGGTCGGCTACCTCACGGGAATCGCGGGCACGCGGGGCGGCTGATGCTGCCGGGCCACAGCGCGTCTCTCAACTACTGGCGCAACCGGCGCGAGAGCTGGGAGATGCTCCTCGACCGCTTCGCGTCCGCCGGTATCGCGGGCCTCGACCTGTACGTGCCCTGGTCGGTCCACGAGATCGAGCCCGGGCGATACGACTTCGGCGAGTCGGACCCCGGGAGGGATCTCGTTGCGCTCCTCGGCCTGGCCTCGGATCGGGGCATGGGAGTGATCCTCAGGCCGGGCCCTGCCATCAACGCCGAGATGAACAACTTCGGCCTGCCCGACAGGATCGTGCGCGACCCGGCCGTGCAGGCACACGGGCCCAGGGGAAAGGCCGTGTTCTGCCCTGCCCCACCCATCGCCTTCCCCGTGCCGTCCTTCGGCAGCGAGGCCTACCTTGCCGAGGTGGGCCGCTGGTTTCTGGCTTTGGGCGAGGCGCTGGGTCCCTTGGCCGGGCCCGGCGGCCCCATCCGGATGGTGCAGGTGGACAACGAGGCGTCGTTCTTCTTCCGCGACGCGCCTTTCGATCAGGACTACAGGCCCGAAGTGACGAGGCTGTGGACGGCATGGCTCATCGAGCAGGGCATGGATCCGCGCGATCCGCCCGTGCGCCGCGCCGCCGGACGCGACGGCCTGGCCACGATACTGGCCTGGGTGCGATTCAGGCAGCACCTCGTGGTTTGTGCCCTGGCCCGGATGCGCGCCGACCTCGAAGCCGCCGGTTTCGCGGGACACACGTTCACCCACAACGCCCCGCCTTCCGGGCTCTGGCTCACGGTCCGGCCGTCGAGGCTCGAGAAGGCAGTGGACGTGGTGACCACGGACATCTACGCCTCGATGAGTCACACCGCGAACCTGGTGGACCAGGTGCTCGCCCTCAGGGGCGGCCGTCCAGAGGCCTTCTCGGCCGAACTGGGCACGGGCACCGTGTTTTTCGCCCCGGGCATCGGCACCGCGGACAACAGGTTTTCGACGCTCGTCGCCCTGGCGCACGGGCTCACCGGATTCAACCTGTACATGGGTGCGGGCCGCGACCGGTGGATAGGCGGCCTCGTGCCGGAGGACCGGCCCGACGAGGGCGCGGATCTCCTGCACTTCTACCAGCGTCTGATCAAGCTGCTCGCCTCGGTGAACCACACCGACATGGTCCAGCTCGCGCCCGCCGCCGTCGCCGTACCCGACGAGTACCTGGACCACGGTCTCGCTTCGTTCCCGCTGCCCGGCGCCTCCCCCACCCTGCTCGCCGCCCTCGACCTGCCCGTGCAGGAGATGCTCGTGCAGGACACGTGGGAGCTGTCGGCCTGCGTTCAGCGCGACTGGCACGCGCGCCTTCGCGCCATGGAGCATCTGCTCGAGGACTCACGCGTGCCGCACGTGCTCTGGGACATGAGCCATCCCTTGCCCGCCAGCACCCTGGTCCTGGCCCCGACCTACGAGTACATGTCGCGAAGCAGCGTGGGTGCCATCCTCTCGCACGTGAGCACCGGCGGAAGGGTCGTGGCAGGCCCGTTCTCGCCCACGATCGACGAGAGGCTCTTGCCTCTGCCCGAAGATACCCTCGATGCCCTTCGGGCCGCACGGGAATCGGGCAGCCTCGTCATCGCTGCGGACACGGACGATCCTGCCCTGACCAGCGCCGTGCGCGACGCGGCCGATGACGTGGCAGGCCGTGTGCCATGGGAGGTGCGCATCCGGGCGCCTTCCTTGCGCATCCTGGCGCAGCACGCACGAAACGGCTCGGTCTGGCTCTCCTGGCTCGTGGTCACGACAAGCACGGCTGGCCAGCGCGCGGTGCTCGCCGCGCGCAGCGGCTGGAGCTTCGTGCACGTCATCGCCCTGCGCGAGGGCCGCAGCGTGGGCGACTTCGTCAACGAGCCCCAGGATCAGAGAAGGGATCTGGTGCTGGATCTCACGGGCCGTCAGGTGCACCTCGTGATCTGGAGGCCCGTCGATGTTCAGTGAGGACCTGCGCATCGGAGGGATCGACCCGATCCACGCCCGCAACCTCTACGCCCTCCTGACGCTCAAGGAGAGCCGTGCGCGCCACCTTCCCATGGCTTTCGCCCTTCTCGACGCGGGCGAGACGCGCCACCTCGTGGTGGGCAACCGTCGCGCTGCCATGCCCCGTGGATTCGACCGCATCACGGCGAAGAACGCCGAGGCCATCGCCGCGGCCCTCGGGGTGCGGCTGCTCGTGGCCGTGGAAGAAGAGTCCTTGCGCGACATCGTGGAGGACGTCCAGTCCCGCTGGACGCACGGCGACGACCAGCTCGTGCAGGTGGAGGTGGTGCTCGACCGGCTGCGCATCGCCATCGAGGACGGCGACGCGATCCTCTGGCCCGATTTCTTCACCGTCGCGCTGCGCATGAACGCGGCGGCCATGCACCGCTTCCTCGACACGGTGTTCCCACCCTCGACCTCGGTCATCCTCTACCTGTTCCGCAAGCAGGCAGTGCACTCCTCGCTTGTGGCAGTGCGCGGGCCTCGCCACATCGAAGCGATCACGGGCCACTGGTCCATCATGGACAGGCTCGGCACCTACCACCCATGGCGCGACGGCTACCAGCGCATCCTGGAGGCCGTCAAGGAGGTGCACGCCCCGCCCAGCCTGGGGTTCTTCGGCGAGTACGAGGTGGTCAAGGACATGATCCACGCCCCGCGGCCCGGCCAGCTCAGCCGCGCCATCCTGGATCGCTCGGTCATCATCGACCCCATGCCGGGCTGGATGGCCGCCACGCTGGGGGTGGACGCCATCAGCCGCGCCGCCCGCCTGAGCCTCAGGCTCATCGAGAAGGTGGACCGGCTGGGGCTGAGCAAGCGCTTCGACCTGGACAGCGTGCGCCATCAGGTCAAGAGCCAGATCGACCGACAGGTGGACTTCGAGATGCTCATGGGCTTCGACCCCTTCGACTACTTCTCGAAGTTCTTGCGCTGGTGGAGCGGATAGCCGTCGGGCCGCACGGGTTGGGCGCTGACCGTCGAGCTTCGACCCAAGGTTCACCCCCGAAGGCCCCAGGGGAGGCAGGATCTTCGCCGTGGTGACGACGACCACCGAATAGCGCTTCGGGCTCATTGCCCATGTGACGCATTTCTTGCCCGACCCCGCGGAGATCTTCCACCCGATCGATGCCCGAAAGTCATCCGGCCAGGAGGCCGGCTCAGCCGTCCGTGCCCTCGATGCCCTCTTTCACCTCGCCCGATTCGAGCAGGGTCTGCACGCGGCTCTCCGCCGTGTCCAGGATGGCGTGCCCGCTGCGCGAGAGGGCGACGCCCTCCTCGAACAGCTCGAGCGACTGCTCGAGGTTGCGCTCACCGCCCTCGAGCTCGGACACGATCTGCTGCAGGCGCGCGAGGATGGTCTCGAAGTCGCGGGGGGCCTCGGCCCTGTCGTTCTTCGTCTTTGCCATGTGCGCCTCTTATATCGCCGGGGCCTGGCGACGTAAAGACGGCAGCGTCACTCGATGGATCCTGGGATGTTCTTGCAGTACTCGCTCCCGGGCAGGTAATCGAGGTCACCGGCCGGGACCAGGCCCTGGTCGATGGCGTCCTTGCACGTGAAAGGCACGTCCGTACAGCCCGAGGTCGTCAGGAGCAGGCGCAGCTCTACGCGCTTGTTGGTTGAAAACGAGCTCGCGCTGGCGCCCTGGTTCATGGGGCAGGTCTCGCCGTAGCCCGCGGAGCTCAGGACGGCGGAGGCGACACCCTTCGACACGAGGTAGGCCACCACGGCGTCTGCCCGTTCCTGGCTGATCTTCAGGTTGTAGCCGGCGGTGCCCTGCTGGTCCGTGTGCGAGGCGACCTGCACCCTCAGGATCTGGGGGTTTTCGATGATGACCTTCGCGATCAGGTCCAGCGTGGGCTTCCATGCATCCGGTACGAGGGGATCGCCCGGCTCGTAGTGCAGCACATCGGGCACGTCGATGGTCGGGCAGATGTGCACGAACAGGCCCGTGGAGTCCGGGCAGCCATCCTGGTCGTCCACGCCGTTGTAGGTCTCGGGCTCTGTGGGGCACTCGTCAGCCTCGTCGACGATCGCGTCCTTGTCGTCATCGAGGTCAAGACATCCGTCCTGGTCCTGGAACCCGTCCTGGTCCTCGGCCTGGTCGGGGCACTGGTCTTCGACGTCGGGGCAGGTGTCGCCGTCGGTGTCCATGACAGGTGCGTAGAGGGTCGCGCCCGTGGTGTCGTCGATACCCCCTGGATCGTTTTCGTCGCCCGGGACGAAGTGGGGGTCCGTGACCGGGTGGCTGGCCGGGGCGCTGCCCGCGCCGCACCCCGTGGCCACGAGCAGGGCAACGGCGAGGGCCATGACACCGGTCGAGGGCTTGTCGTCGGCTGGCATGTCATGAGAGTACGCGAGAGTCCGGGCAGGAGCCAGGGGGGATGGGCATCCAGAGGCCTCATGCTATCTAGCTATCCTGGCCCCGGGTCCCCGGGGTTGCGTGCAGCCCTTGCCGGGAATACCCTCGATGCATGCGCAAGATCGTGGATGCACTGGGCTGGATGGCCTGGCCCCTCCTTGCGGCCGTCGCGGGTGCGGTGCTCCTCGCCGCGGGAGACGACGCGTGGGCAAGACCCGGCGGCGGTCACAACTTCTCGGGTGGTGGAAGCAGCGGCGGCGGGAGCGGAGGAGGCGGAGGCGGGGACGGCGCCATCGTCTACTTCCTCGTGTGGCTCGTGATCCGCTACCCGCACATCGGGATCCCGGTGGTCATCGTCGTGGGTGTGGGGTGGTTCGTCATGAACCGCAGGAAGGGCGATTCCACGACCACCGCGGCCATCCGCAGGCTCGAGAGGCAGAACTCGCCGGTGTTCGAGCAGATCTCTGCCACGAGACAGCGCGACCTCGCAGCGCTCAGGAGCCGCGACCAGTCCTTCGACGAGTCCTCGTTCCTTGCGGCCGTGAAGAAGGGCGCCGAGAGGCTCACCCGTGCGTGGTGCGACGAGAAGCTGGGCGACGTGCGCTCCTTCCTCTCCGACGGCGTGTACAACCGCTTCTCCGTGCTCCTCGACCTCAACCGCGTCACGGGCGTGCGCAACGTCATGGCCGACACCTCCATCCTGTCTTTGGCCATCGCGGCCGTGGAGACGGACGAGATGTTCGACACGGTCCACGTCAAGGTCACGGGCCAGGCCCGCGACATGGACATCATGACGAGCCGGCTGGCCGAGAAGGACCGGCTGCTCGCCCACCAGCCGCTCTCCCGATACGTGGAGTACTGGAGCCTGCTGCGCCGCCGCGGGGCCACGACCAGGGCGGGCCAGACCATGGAGGGAATGTGCCCCAACTGCGGAGCGACGCTCGAGCGCGCCGATGTCGTGGTCTGCGACCACTGCCACGCAGTGGTCAACTCGGGCGAGCACGGGTGGGTGCTGGCTGAGATCACGCAGGAGAGCGAGTTCAGGGCATCGGGGCAGACGCGCGAGGTGAGCGGGCTCGCGGCCCTGCGCGAGGACGACCCGGCGCTGAGCCGTCAGGGCCTCGAGGACCGTGGCTCATACCTGTTCTGGAAGTGGGTCCAGGCCGTGGCCATCATGAGGACCGAGGGGCTCGCCCGCGTGGCGGCTCCCGACATGGTGATGGCCACGGAGAACTGGGTCGCACAGCTCAGGGCGAGCGGCAACCTCTTCGCCCTGAGCAAACCTGCCGTGGGCGCCGTGGATCTCGTATCCTGCGCACCGAACGGCGAGGACGGCTGGGACCGCGCCTTCGTGCGCGTGCGCTGGAGCGCAGCATGGAGCACGGGTGGCGGCCCGAGGCCCAGCACGGAGGTGGTGGTGCTGGCGCGCCGGACCGGCGCCCGGGGGCGTGCGGGGTTGTCGGCCATCACGTGCGCGAACTGCTCGGGCCCCCTGGCCTCCACGGACGCGGACGTGTGCGAGTACTGCGCGAGCCCGGTGTCCTTGAACCAGAACGACTGGTTCATGATGCAGGTGGGCCGGCCAGAGACGGTGGCCATCCCCGACGGCCGGGCCTCTGAGGATCGGATGCCTGGCTGGGCACTGCCCGACCTCTCCGACCCGGCGGACCGCATGGCGCTCCTCACGCGCATGGCCTCGGTCATGGCCGCAGACGGCGTGGTGGAGCCGCGAGAACGTAAGCTTCTCAAGATAACGGCGAAGCGCTGGCGTGTGCCCTTCGCGTCAGTGAGCCCCATCCTGGAGGGACGACAGGCAGCCCCCGATGTGGCGCCGCGCACGGACGAGGAGAAGGGCCTGTTTCTCATGGGACTCGTCATGGCCGCACTCGTGGACGGACGCGTGGACACACGCGAGCGCCACATGATAAATGGCGTGGCCGCGTCCATGCACCTGCCGCCGGGATTCGCGGACAGCATGATAGCGGCGCAATCGGCGAGGCTCGCCAGCAAGAGCTGACGCCCTGTCAGTGCTCCACGGTGTAGGTCTTGGTGTTGTCGTCGTCCTTGGGCTTTGGCTTGGCGTCCTCGATGATCTGCTCGAGCCCCTCCATCAGCCCGGAGGACAGTGGCGAGAGGTGCCAGTGGACGCCGATGGTGCCGTCCTCCAGATCATAGAGTCTGAGGAACGCCACGTACACCTTGTCCATGAGCCGAGGGTCGTCCTCCATGAACGAGTCGTACCCGGCCTGGTCGTCGGCCACGCTCAGGATGATGCTCTTATGGGGGAACTCGCCCTTGACCTGCTTTTCGACGTCCACGTTGAGGATCTTGAACTCCTTGCTCGTAGCGTCGGATTTGAGGTTGACCGAGTCCACCCTCACGGCGAGTATGAAGTCCGCCAGGCTGACCCTGCTCTCGAGCTCGATCTTGTAGTCGAACAGCCACTGGCCCGAGAGCGACTCCGGATTCATGGTGAAGTCCACCGAGTCGTCGAAGTACTGGGCATAGTCCGGATCCCAGGGGTTCTTGACGACGAGGCCTTCATTGCCGCCGCAGTGAGAGATCATGACCACGAGCAGCGAGGAAAGCGCAATGCGCTGCAACTTTTCAACCATGCCACATGAATAGCCCATTGCCGGGGACAGGATCAAGGGGCCCGACGGACCGATTGCCAAGCGCGCCGGACGGCGATATCCTCTCTGCCGACCTTGGCACTCAGGAATCACAAGATCACCATCGACGGATCGCCGTTCGTGATCCGATCCGACGTGGAGGAAGCACGGATCCGCGAGATCGAGGAGCTCATCAACAGCGACATCGAGAAGATCCGCGGCCGGTCGCGCAAGGTGCCCTTCACCGACGCCCTCGTGCTCGTGCTCTTCAAGCTCGCTGACTCGCTCATGGACCGCCAGAACCGGTCGCACGAGAGGCTCGACGCCGCCGCACGCGAGCTCAAGGCCATCAGGACCGACATGGACGAGATCCAGGCCATGGTGACACGCAAGAGGGAGTCTATCGAAGACACCGAGGCCTGAGCCGGCTCATGGCGCTCCTCCCGATGTGTCCTATCGCCTGCGGCGGATCCTCGTGAGCATGACGACGAGGAGGGCCGTAGCGAGGACGAGAGCCGAAAGGAGCAGCAGCTTGCGCAAGGCGGGGGGCGCGTCTTCGACCCCGTCTACGTCCAGCGGTGCCACGGGCCCCATGGCCACGGGCCCGTCCGAGGGGGTCGAGATGGACACGGAATCGAGCATTGCCCGCACCTGGCCGTGGACGGGATCCGCGGGGGGAAGATACGCGGGCATGGTGACCGTGAGGATGAGGCTGTGCTCGTCCACGGGCACGAAGTACTGCGATTGTTCGAGAGTGGCGCCCACGATATCCACCCGGCCCTGGACGAGGTAGCTCGGCCGGCCCGCCACCTCGACGATCGTGGTCGTGTCCAGCGTGAACGGGCTCTCGCGAGTTCCCACCATGGCCCTGTAACGGCTCTCGAACTCCTGGCGCATCTCCTCGCTCACCGGCATCCACGCATCTGCCATGCTCAGGATCACGTTGGGCGACTGACGGTGGATCCCGGGGCTCACGAAGCCCAGGGTCTCCTCCTCGCCAGGTTGCGCCGGCTCGCGCCCGGCCGACGAGGCCACGGCCTCCACCTCCTCCGGCAGGATGCGCCTCCATGGCGCGGGAACCTCCACCGAAAAGCCCCTGCCGTCACGCCACGTGCCGCTCATGAAGGCCGAGCCCTGCGCCGGCCGTGCCAGCACGAGCAGGCGCTCCTCTATCATGTCGGCGACCCTTGAGATCGCGTCGTCCCCGGTATGGGCCATCATGACGAACACGACCGTGGTGCGGCCCTCGACCGCCACGGCCAGCGCGTACACGTCCGCGGGCTTCTCCGGCACTGGCCACAGGGCCCGGACGCTCACCGCAGGCTGGCCGTCCACGAGCACGGACGATGCCCGTATATCCTCCCACCGGACCGTGGGCGCGAGCATGGCCTTGAGCTCCTGGGCGCGCTGACTGGCCACGGCCGGGCCCATGTCGCACTGGAACGGTATGGAGAACACGCTGAGCTCGGCGCTGTCCGGCACCGAGATGAACTGCGCCTTAACTCCGGTGTACTCGCCGCCCGGCAGCCGCACCCAGTCAGCGGGCACGGGCAGCTCCACCGAGGAGCTGGCGAGAACGTGCTTCTTGAACGCCAGCCCATCGCCCGGCGCCGCGGGCGCCTGCGCGCTCGTGGCGATCGCCACGAGCACCGCCGTGACCAACCTCTTACCGGACTCGCCCTGCATGGTGTCGATCAGCCTAAGTCGTCGGCGGTGCAGCGGCAAGCCTTCAGGACGATACGTCTGCTCATGGGGAGGTAGGCACGGGCTGATGGGTGGCAAGTCCTGATACCGGCACTTGGGCGGGCATTGACGCTGCGGCCGGCCCCGCCCTATGGTGGCGGGCCATGAACGGGCTCGTCAGGCTGGCCCGGATCCTGGGGGAGGGCCGGGACGTGGACCTCGTTGGCGCGCGTGGCTCGAGCGCGGAGCGCGCAGCCGTGGAGGTGCACCTGCGCACCAGCCGAAGGGTCGTGTGGGTGGCTCCGGACGCGTCTGCAGCACGGCGCGCCTTCGCGGATCTCACCCACCTTCACGCCGCCCTGACGGGCGGTGTACCCGGCGACGTGGACAGGCCGGAATCGGTCGAGACGGTGCTCCTGCACCCGCCGACGCTGCACTCGCCCTACAGCGACGTGATCCCGGACAGGGCCAGGCAGCAAGCGCGCATGACCACGCTGTTCCGGATCGCCATGGACTTCCCGTGGGCTTATCTGGTGGTAGTGCCTCAGACCCTCGTCGTGCGGGTGGCGCCCGTGGACACCATCGTGGACCGCTCGGACCTGCTACGCACCGGCATGGAGCTGGACCGCGACGCACTCGTGCGGCTGCTCTCCGGCTCCGGCTACCACAGGCTGCCCGTGGTGGAGGCGCCCGGCACCTTTGCCGTGCGAGGCGAGCTTCTGGACGTTTGGCCGCCCAGCCAGGCCGAGCCGGTGCGGGTGGAGCTCCTCTGGGACCAGATCGAACGGATCCGTCACTTCGACCCCCAGACGCAGCGCACGACCACGGAGATACGGGAGGTCTTCGTGCACCCCACGATGGAGGTGCCCACGGATCCCGAGGCGAGGGAGCGGGCCGCCGACAGGGTGCTCGAGCTATGCGACGCACGGAACGTGCCCACGCGCCGGGCACGCGCCATCGCCCAGGAGATCCGCGAGCAGCGAAACCTCTTCAGCCTCAACCGCTTCGTGCCCGCGTTCCACGGTCGCATGCCGTGCCTGCTGGACGTGATCGAGGAGTCGAGCGTGGTGTTCGTGGAGGAGCCTGACGAGGTGCTCGCCTCGGCCCGGAGGATCCGCCGGGGGCTCGAGGACGACTTCGAGAGGCTCGGGGCCTCGGGCGAGCCGGCCTTCGAGCCGGACGCCCTGTCGCGCGGCATCGAGAAGGTCGAGGAGCGGCTCCGCACGAAGCCCAGCGTGTTCGTGCACCCTCCGGCGTTGCCACCCGAGGAGCGCGAAGGCGCCGAGGTGGTGGACCTGGACGCCGAGGACCACCTGCTCCTGTCGCACTCGGTGCGCTCCACCGACGGCAAGGTCGTCGAGGGTGGGCCCAGGGTGGGTTCCTTGGCCCCATTCGTGGCCGCTATCCGAAAGTGGCTATCGCAGGGTCTGCGGGTGACCCTGGTGGCACCCACCGCGGGTGGTGTGGAAAGGCTCGTGGACCTGGTGCGAGGATACGGCCTCGTTGCGGCCACCGAGCCCGGTGGGCCTCTCACCGTGGTGCTCGGGCCCCTGACTCGCGGCTACCAACTCCTCGATACGGGCGAGGTCCTGGTTTCCGATCAGGAGATCTTCGGACCGCGCATCCGCAAGCGCGCGAGAACGAGCGGGCCCCGGCACGAGATCGAGGACCTGCGATCCCTTGTGCCCGGAGATCACGTTGTGCACAAGGTGCACGGCGTGGGCCGCTTCGAGGGGCTCGTCACCAGGCAGCACGACCAGGTCATGCTGGAGCTCATCAAGGTCTCCTATCGCGACGGCGACATCCTGTACGTGCCCGTCACGAGCCTCGACCAGGTTCAGAAGTTCACGGGAGGGACACCCTCGCGGCTGGACAGGCTGGGAGGCGAATCATTCGCCCGGGTCAAGGAAAAGACGCGCAAGGCCGTGGTGGAGCTGGCGGACCGGCTGCTCGAGCTGTACGCCACGAGAAAGGCCGTGCCGGGCCGCGCGCTGGCCGCCCGGGATCGCGACTACCGGGAGTTCGAGGCCATGTTCCCGTTCGAGGAGACGCCAGACCAGGAGCGGGCCATCGAGAAGGTCATGGACGACCTGGAGCGCGACACACCCATGGACCGGCTCCTGTGCGGCGACGTGGGGTTCGGCAAGACCGAGGTGGCCATCCGTGCGGCTTACCGCGTGGCCATGGCCGGACGGCAGGTGGCCGTGCTCGTGCCAACCACCGTGCTGGCCCAGCAACACATGGCCACATTCCGCCAGCGGCTCAGCGGCACGGCCCTCAGCGTGGCCGGGCTGAGCCGCTTCGTGAGCTCAGCAGAGCGGCGCGAGATCGTGTCGGGCCTCAAGGCCGGCAAAATCGACATCGTCATCGGCACCCACAGGCTGCTGTCGAGGGACGTGCACTTCGCGGACCTCGGGCTTCTGGTCATCGACGAGGAGCACCGCTTCGGGGTGGCCCAGAAGGAGCGCATCAAGTTCTTGGCTCCTGGAACGGACGTGCTCCACATGACGGCCACGCCCATCCCGCGCACCCTTCAGATGAGCATGGGCGACATCCTCGAGCTGAGCATCATCTCCACGCCGCCCGCCGAAAGGCTCAGCGTGGACACCCATGTGGTCAGGCGCAACGACGCCGTGATCCGCGATGCCGTGATCCGCGAGCTGGCCCGGGGTGGACAGGTGTTCTTCGTGCACAACCGCGTGCAGACCATCGAGAAGGTGGCAGAGCACCTGCGCGATCTCGTGCCAGGCGCACGCATGGCCGTGGGCCACGGCCAGATGGGCGAGACCGAGCTCGAGAAGGTCATGCTGGATTTCGTATCGGGCCGCGTGGATGTGCTCGTGTGCACCTCCATCATCGAGTCGGGCCTGGACATCCCCAATGCCAACACCGTGCTCGTGGACGACGCGCACACCTTCGGCCTTGCCCAGCTGTACCAGATCCGGGGGCGCGTGGGGCGGGCCTCGGAGCAGGCACACGCCTACCTCATCGTACCCAGACCCGGGTCCATGTCCCGCGAGGCGGCAGAGCGCATCGACACCCTGGTGCGATTCACCGAGCTGGGATCCGGCTTCAACGTCGCCACCATGGACCTGGAGATCCGCGGCGCGGGCGACCTCCTGGGCGCAGAGCAGTCCGGTCACGTGCGCGCGGTGGGCTTCGATCTTTACTGCGAGATGCTGCGCGAGGCAGTGGAAGAGCTCAGGGGCCTCGAGCCATCCACGCGTCCCGAGCCGGAGTTGAGCCTGGACGTGTCGGCGTACATTCCGCAGGAGTACGTGGAGGACCCGGGCCAGCGGATGATGCTCTACAAGCGCATGGCCTCGGCCACGGACGAGCACGAGGTGCACGACACCGTGGTGGAGATGCGGGACCGCTTCGGGGTTCTGCCCGATAAGGTGCGTGACCTGGGAAGGGTCATGCAGCTCAAGGTCCTCCTGCGCCGGCTCGGTGCCCTGGGCCTGGAGATGTCCGGCCGCCGTCTCAAGCTGCACATCGGTGAAGCCACCTCCCTGGATCCCGACCGGCTCGTGGCGCTGATAGGGGCCGGTGGAGGCGCGACCACCCTCACGCCCGGCATGAAGCTCGTGCACACCATGGATCCCGGGGCCAAGGATAGGCTCGCCGGGGCCAGGATCTTCCTGGAATCGCTGCTCGCGACGGCTTTTGCACACGGCCTGCGCATCTCTTGAATTCGAACGTACTCCTGGATATAAATCAACCGTTGTCCGGCCCTGCGAGGTCGGGACGAGAGGTGGCCTTGGCCACCGGGAGGCCGACATGGCGCATCGTCGTTTCGCCGTCTGGTTCATGATGCTGGCGTTCGCGCCGTCCGGCTGCGGAAAGCCTCCGGCCCAGGACCAGGGCAAGGACGAGGACGTGGTCCTCGCCAAGGTGGGCGAGGTCACGATCACGGTGGCGGACTTCGAGGAAACCATCAACGCATACAGCCCGTATCTGCGCCAGAAGTACAACTCGCCCGAGATGCGTAAACAGAAGCTCGACGAGATGGTCGAGTTCGAGCTTCTGGCCCTGGAGGCCAAGAGCCTCGGCTACGACAAGGACCCCGGCATCCAGGAGGCGGTCAAGCAGCAACTCGTGCGCGAGCTCCAAGAGGAGATCCTCGAGGGCATCAAGCTCGAGGACATCACCGACGAGGAGGCCAGGGCCTACTACGACGCGCACCCGGACAAGTACCACAAGCCCCCGCAGATCCGAGTGGCGCACGTGGTGCTCGATGACAAGGTCAAGGCACAGGCCCTGCTCGACGAGCTCATGGCAGACCAGACCAACGCCGTGAAGTGGCGTGAAGCCGTGGTCAAGTACAGCCTGGACGAGACCAACAAGCAGCACGGCGGGGACATGGGCTACATCTCCAAGCTCGAGGAGCGCACCGAGGGCGAGCCCGTGCTGCCCGACGCCATCGTGATCGCCGCCCACCAGATCGCCGAGGTGGGCCACATCCATTCCGAGCTCGTGGAGGTGGACGGCAAGTTCCACATCCTCAAGCTCACCAGTACGAGGCCTGCCATCGATCGGACCTTCGAGCAGGTGCGCCGCCAGATCCAGTCCATCATATGGAAGGACAAGCGGGAGCAGGCCCAGAAGGATTTCATCGACGGCCTGAAGAAGAAGGCCAACGTCAAGGTGAACTACAAGGTGCTCGGCGAGATACAGATCCCGGCCGTGCCCGCTGGCGAAGGCGAGGCGTCGCCTGCCGCCGAGGTGCCCACCATTCCGGCAAAACCTCTATGAAGGATGGCATCCCCGGGACGCTGCCTCTGACAGTCATCGCACTGACGTGCGCATCGCCACAGGCCGGCGCCGAGGTGGTGGACGGCATCGCCATCGTCGTTGACACGGACATCGTGCTCCTGAGCGACGTGGTCGAGAAGGCCCAGATCATCATGGATCAGTGGCAGGCCATCTACAAGGAGGAGATGTCGCTCGAGGAGGCCATGAACATGGCCGCGGGCGAGATCGTGGACACGCTGCTCATCCAGCAACTCGCCGAGAAGATGCACATCAGCGTGGCAAAGAAGGAGATCGACAACGCCCTCTCGAACCAGCTCGCGAGCCAGGGCCTGACGCTGGAGGAGTTCGAGGAACTGCTCGCCGAGCAGGGCCTCGAGCTCTCGACCTACCGCGAGGAGGTCATCAAGAGCCAGCTTCTGCGCTACAAGGTCCTAGGCCTCAAGCTCGGCGGCCCCAAGGTCACCGAGGCCATGGTCAAGGACTACTACAACGAACAGGTGGCTTCCCTGAGGGCCGATGCGCCCTACGAGATCGCCGATATCCTCATCGCCACGCCCGAGGACGCCGGGATCATCGAGCTGGCCGAGTACCGCAAGAAGGCCGAGGAGGTCGCCTCCATGGCCCGAGAGCCGGATGCGGATTTCGCCGCGCTGGCGGCTGAGTACTCGGACGACGAGATAACGGCCGAGGACGGGGGATACGTGGGAGAGTTCGATCCTGGCGACCTGCCCGAGGTCATTGAGGACGCGGTGATCAAGCTCGACGTCGGGGAGATCTCCGACCCTGTGCGCACCACCACGGGTTTCCACGTCATCAAGCTCATCGAGCGGCACAGCAAGAAGGTCAAGAGCTACGAGGATGCCCACGAAGCCATCCTCAACGAGCTCATCGACGAGGAGATGCTCAGGCAGGAGAAGATCCTGCTCAAGGAGCTGCGCCGCAGCACCTACATCAAGGTCAAGCAGTGAGGGCCGATCCCAGCCTCACCAGACTCGTCATCAGCGACCTGCACGCCTCCACGGGCCGGAGGCGGGGCGTCTTCAACCCGCTGGAGGACTTCCACGCCGACGACAAGCTCGCCGAGTTTCTCGACCACTACGGAGGCCTCGCCCGCAGCCGCCACAGACGGCTCGAGCTGATCCTCAACGGCGACATCCTGGACCTCTTGAAGGTGCCCTACGGACCGGCCAGCGAGCCCTACACGGACGAGATCACCGATGAGGCGGCCGCGGCCAAGGTGGGCATGGCGCTCGACGGCCACCCGCAGATCGTCCAGGCCTTGACCACGCTTTTGGAGCGCGGCGACAACCAGATCACCTACCTCCCGGGAAACCACGACATCGAGATGCTCCTGCCCACGGCCCAGCGGGTGTTCCGCGAGCGCGTGGCGCCCGGCAGTCTGGCCACGAGGGTCGAGTTCATCGACCGCTCGGACACCTACCACCTGCCAGAGGGCATCCAGATCCGCCACGGTCACCAGCTGGAGTCCGTGCACCGCTTCGACTACCGCCACATCATGAGCCCACGCCGCGATGGGGCGCCCATCGTGGCGCTTCCCTGGGGCAGCCTCATGGTGCTCCACGTGCTCATCGACGCCAAGAGCGAGCGCTACCACGTGGATCACATCATCCCGCAGAAGCGTTTCATCACCGCCGCGCTCCTCGTGGATTTCCGTTTCGCCGTGAAGCTCGTGGCCCGCATGGCCTTCCACTTTCTGAGGACCCGCGCCTTCCCCAAGGAAGGCAACATCCTCTCGAAGACGTGGGAAGGCCTCAAGGTCATCGCGCACGAGATGGAACCCGTGGGGCAGTTCGACGACACGGCCCGCCGCGAACTGCTCAAGGTGCGCGGCGTGCACACACTCATCATGGGCCACTCCCACGAGCCCCGCTACTGGAAGCTGGCCGAGGACAAGCTGTACGTGAACACCGGCACCTGGGTGAAGATGATCAACATCAACCTGCACCACCTGGGCCAGGAGGCGGGCATGACCTACGCCCTCATCGACTACGACTCGCGCGCGAGGCCCCACACGACCCTGATGCGCTGGTTCGGCACCTACGAGCGGAGCACAGTAGTCCCCTATTGAAAAGGTTGAGCCTCAAGTAACTGGAAACATACGAAACCCAACCTTCATCCACCAGGATCGGCCGCGGCCGATGGGCAACTACCGATGGTCACGCCGGCCGCGTCGGCCATGGGCAATCAGGCGTTGCCTTGCCGACAGGCATTGCAATACTCTCGAAGGTCATGCTGGACGTACCCGCCATCATCCGCAAGAAGCGCGACGGCCTGGAGCTCTCGGCCGACGAGATGCGCGGCATCCTCACGGCCTACACCGCAGGCGAGGTGCCCGACTACCAGATGTCCGCCCTGCTCATGGCCATCCTGTTCCGGGGAATGAAGGACGCCGAGCTCGACGTGTGGACCGAGGTGATGCTCGAATCGGGCGAGGTGCTCGATCTCTCGGACATCGACGGGCCCAAGGTGGACAAGCACTCCACTGGTGGAGTGGGTGACAAGGTGTCGCTCATGCTGGCCCCCATCGCCGCGGCCTGCGGGCTTTACGTTCCGATGATATCGGGCCGTGGCCTGGGCCACACGGGCGGCACCCTGGACAAGCTCGAGGCCATCCCTGGCATGGACGTGAGGGTGGACACGGCCTCGTTCGTGCGCATCGTGCGCGAGGCAGGTCTGGTGTTCGCGGGCCAGACCGACGCCCTTTGCCCCGCCGATCGCAGGCTCTACGCGCTTCGCGACGTGACCGGCACGGTGGAGTCCGTCCCCCTCATCGCCTCGAGCATCATGAGCAAGAAGCTCGCCGAGGGCATAGACGGCCTCGTGCTCGACGTGAAGGTGGGCCGCGGCGCCTTCATGAAGGACGCAAGCCAGGCACGGGAGCTCGCCCGTACCATGGTCCGCATCGGCAGCGGCCGCGAAAAACGCGTCAAGGCCGTGCTCACTGCCATGGACAGGCCTCTGGGACTGACCGCCGGAAACGCGGTCGAGGTCGAGGAGAGCGTCGAGGTCCTCAAGGGCGGCGGCCCCGCGGACCTGCGCGAGGTCGTGCTCGTTTTGACCTCCTGGATGCTCGTCATCGGGAAGCTGGCGAGGACGCTCAACGATGCGAGACAGTGCTGCGAGAGAGCCATCGATTCGGGCGCCGCGTTCGAGAGGCTGCTCAAGGTGGCATCCCTGCAGGGCGCGGACGTGAGGGTCCTCGAGGACACCTCCCTGCTCCCTGCAGGTGCGCACCGCCGGGAGATCCGGGCCGCCTCGGACGGCTTCGTGACGGACGTCGACGCCATGGCCGTGGGCCGTGCCTGCGTGCTTCTGGGTGCGGGCAGGCTGCGCAGCGAGGACGACGTGGACCTGGGCGCGGGCGTGGTCTTTGCCTCCCGGGCGGGCGACCAGGTCCGCTCCGGCGACCTCGTCGCGACCCTGCGCGCCTCGGATGCGTCGAGGCTGGGCCCGGCCGCCAGGATGCTCGAGGATGGAATCGCCTTGGGCCCGGAGCCTCCTGCCCCGCCAGGACCTCTGGTCATGGAGGTGATCGGATGACGCTCTCAAGGCGCATCGACGAGGCCTGTGCGGCCGTGCGCTTTGTCACGGACCTCGTCCCTCGGGTGGGCCTGGTGCTGGGGTCCGGCCTGGGCGCCGCCTCGATCGGCGTCGAGGACCAGGTGGTGATCCCCTACGCACGCATCCCCCACGTGCCCATGCCGTCCGTGCAGGGCCACAGGGGCGAGCTGAGCCTGGGGCGTGTGGGCAAGATGGGCGTGGCCGTTCTCTCGGGCCGCGTGCATCTCTACGAGGGCCATGGTGTCGAGGACGTCGTCATGGCCGTGAGAATGCTGGCCCGGCTCGGCATGGAGACTTTGGTGGTGACCAATGCAGCGGGCAGCACCAGGCCACAGCTGAGGCCCGGCGCACTGGTGCTCGTCACCGACCACTTGAACCTCACGGGCGAGGACCCCACTCGTGGCCCCGAGGCCGCCGGGCTCGGCCCACGATTCACCAACCTGACGGACGCCTACGATCCAGGCCTGCTGGCCCTGTTCCGTCGCGCCGCCGCGGACGTGGGGGTCGAGATGGCCGAGGGCGTGTACGCGGCGTCGAAGGGTCCCTGCTACGAGACGCCCGCAGAGGTGAGGATGCTCGCGTCCATGGGTGCGGACCTGTTGGGCATGAGCACCGTGCCCGAGGTCATCGCCTGCCGCCACATGGGCCTGCGCGTGGCGGCCGTGTCCTGCGTCACCAACCTCGCGGCCGGTATCGAGGGATCGCACCCGGACCACGAGGAGGTCGGGCGTATCGCGAGCCAGGCTTCCGGCCGGCTCGCACTCCTTGTCGCGAGGTTTCTGGAGCTCGTGGGTGAAGCATGAAGGACATCCGGACCAGGCTCATCGAGCAGGCCAGGCTCGCGCGTGCGATGGCCTACGCCCCCTACAGCGGCTACGAGGTGGGCGCTGCCGTGGCCGCGACGAACGGTGTAATATATTGGGGGTGCAACGTCGAGAACGCCTCCTACGGCGCCACCTTGTGTGCCGAAAGGGTCGCCGTGTTCACCGCCGTGGCCGCTGGCCAGAGGTCCTTTTCGGCCATCGCCGTGGTCACGCCCGGCGCGGACCCGGCACCGCCCTGCGGCATGTGCCTGCAGGTCCTCTCCGAGTTCTGCGACGACCTGCCCGTGTACCTGGCCGCTGCCGGCTCGGAGCGCGTGATCGACACGTCTCTGGACGTGCTCTTTCCCTCGAGGTTTCACCTCGATCGGTCCCTGTAGCACTGGATCAAAACCCCGGGAAACCGAATCGGCGACACACACCGGCACCAGCAAGCGAGGACAAAGCAGCAATGGTATTGCCACCAATGAGGCACCAAGCTACCATTCTCGCGAGGAGAGGGAGTAATTCATGCGCAGGATATCCTTGATGCTGGCAATCGTCGTCGCCGGGTGTGGTGGAGGCAAGGACGGGGCGGATGCCGTGACGGACACGCAGCAGGATGGTGTCACCGACACCGTCGACGACGCCGCAAGGGACACTCCGGATGGGGATGAGGTTGATCAGGTGGAGTGCACGAGGGACGAGGACTGCCAGAACGGCGTCTTCTGCGACGGGCAGGAGGCCTGCGTCGACGGCGAGTGCATGGCCGGGGGCGAGGCCTGCGACGACCTCGACCCGTGCACCACGGACCTGTGCGACGAAGGCTTCGAGGAGTGCGAACACCCGGACCTGGATGCGGACGAGGACGGATACGTCGCGGCCGAGGGACCGGCAGGCGAGGCGTGCGGGGGCACGGACTGCGACGACGGCGATCCCGGGCGCAATCCGAGCATCTCGCCGGGCTGCTCGGACATCGACGACCTGGACTGCAACGGCGAGCCGGACCAGGACAACGACGGGGACGGGTACGATGATGTCGACTGCGGCGGCGACGACTGCGACGACTCGGATCCCACGACCAACCCAGGAGCCGCGCCGCAGTGCGACGGCGACCACGACTGCAACGGGATCGAGGACGGAGACAACGACGACGACGGTCAGGACGCTTCGGAGCCCGCTCCTGGCCGAGACTGTGGCGGGACCGACTGCATCGACTCCGATCCGCTGAGCTTCGAAAGGGTCGCCCAGGCCGGCCACGGGTGTCTCGACGGCATCGACAACAACTGCGACGGCATCGCGGACAACCCGGTGAGAAAGCTCGCCGTGGACATCTCCGTGGCCTTCGGCGGATCGACGATCGACAGCGGCACGCACCCGAACATCGAGTGGACGGGCAGCTTCTTCGCGGTGGCCTACGACACGAGCTACGACGTCATGCCCACCGAGAGGTACCAGGACCTCGTCGTCTTCAACGTCAACCCGAACGGCACGTGGCACCCGGCCGATACCAGCGAGATCACCGACGACATCGAGTTCGACTTCAAGCCGCGAATCGCCTGGACCGGATCCGACCTCGTCCTCACGTGGATGAGGGAGCACGACGCCTCGGCGAGCCTCGGCCACGGCGTCTACTTCCAGAGGTTCTCCGGGGACTGGGGCTCTGCGGGATACCCGGCGCGGGCCGTCGTGGGAGGCACGACCAGCGTGGACAGCCCCCAGATCGCCTGGACGGGCTCCGAGTTCGGGATCGCCTGGGAAGGACCGGGGCCCGAGACCGACAGCGCGGCCGCGATCTACTTCGACATCGTGGACCTCGAGGGTATAACAAGGCTTCCGTCGCCTCTGCTCGTGGGCGACACCAGGGGCGATCTGGACGACCACTGGCCGCACCTGGACTGGTCGGGAAGCGAGTTCGCCGTCACGTGGCAGGTGGAGGTCGAGAGCACCGTCCCGTCCAACGCCGCGTTCATGACAGTCGGGATCGACGGCACCCTGGGACTCGCCGAACCTGCCATGCTCACGGACGATGCGACCCTGCGCAACTTCTTCCCCCGCGTCGCATGGGCGGGCAGCGCATGGGCAGTCACCTGGACCCGGACCGTGGACTACTCCACGGGCGACATCCTCGTGGCGCTCGTGGACGGCGCCGGCAGCATGCTCGGTGCTCCCGCCATGGTCAACGACACGGCGGGAAACGCCTTCATGTCGGTCCCCGCATGGACCGGGTCTTCGCTCGTCCTGTCCTGGGTGGACATCGCCGACGGTCAGTACCACGCCGGTGTGCTCGACGCATCGCTGTCTGCCATCCTGGGTGATGGCGCGGTCAGCAACACCACGGGGCAGGTGATGTTCCAGGAGATGGCCTGGTCCGGAAGCGAGTTCGGCATCGTCTGGCAGGATGCCAGGTTCGGATCCCCCCGCGTCTTCATGAACATCGTGGGGTTCTGCGACTAGCTCTTCCGGATGGGATCAGGCGCTGATGCAGGACGACACGTCGAAGGCGTCGCAGCTCGGCATACAGTGGAGCTCCCCTCCGACGTAGCCCGCACCGATCGTGGTGCAGTCCTGCCCTCCCATGTCATCGCCGTCGCACAGCTCGTCCGCTGGCGCCCCTTCCGCCGTGGTCTCGGCGATGCCGTTGCCGCACCCGCCAGTGCAGGCCGTGTAGTCGTACATGCACTCGCGGTAGGCGTCCACGGCGTTGCAACCCATCGGCCCGCCGCCGGCGAAGCCCTCGTCCGTGCAGGCCTCGGTGATGGCCACTCCGGGCTCGCAGTCCTCGTCGGCGTTCACGGAGCCGTCGCCGCACACGTACTCGATGCACCCGGTGAAGTCGAAGCGGCAGGGCGTGTCGTCCTCCGGTCCGAAGCAGGCGATGACGCCCTCGTCGTAGCCCAGGGTGATGCAGGTCTCGTCGGCGAAGTTGGTGCCGTCGCACTGCTCGAGACCCTCGACGGTCTCGTTGCCGCACTCCCACAGGATGCAGGCCGACTCGTCGTACATGCACGCGTCGTCGCCGGCGCCGGTGCCACCACAGGCCAGCTCGCCCTCGTTGAAGCCGCGGCCGACACAGGTGGTGCCCAGGGCCAGGCCCGGCTCGCACTCCTCGTGGCCCTCGATGACGTCGTCGCCGCACGTGGGGTCGTAGCAATCCGAGGTGACGAAACCGCTGCAATCGGCCAGGCACGTCACCACGCCCAGCTCGAAGCCCACAACGTTGCAGTTCTGCCCGCGCACGTCGGATCCGTCGCAGGGCTCCTCCACGGTCAGGCCCTGGTCAGTACCCTCGGCCACGTTGTTGCCGCAACCTCCGGAGCAGGAAGTGAACACGTAGCCTCCGCAGTCGGCCGCGCAGCGCAGGGTGCCTCCAAGGAACCCGTGCATCTGGCAGTTCTGGCCGTCCAGCTCCGAGCCGTCGCAGACCTCGTCCCTGTCGAGGCGGTTGTTGCCGCACTCTGCCTTGGGTTCTTCCTTGCACCCCGTCTGTGCAAGCACGAGCACGACGAGCGGCGCGATGAGAATGCGAGCACGCATTGTCGACCTCCCTGGTTGAGATTCAAGGGTACCAAGCCCGGACACCCATCTTCTAACACAAGTCCCCATCAGGTCAAATCCGGGTGAGCCGTCACTGGTAGAGCTTGCCCTCGGCATGGCGCTTGCGCAGCCTGGCGAGCATGTCGACGGTCATGGAGGCCAGGTCGTGATCCGGCTTCCAGCCCCACTCCTCGCGGGCGGCCCGGTCGTCGATGGATCGAGGCCAGCTGTCCGCGATCTTCTGCCTGCGATCCGGTTCGTAAATCACCTCGAAGCCGGGAACATGCTTCCGGATCTCGGCGGCCAGTTCGCCAGCGCTGAAGCTGAACGCGGCCAGGTTGAAGTCGCTGTGGTGCACGAGCCTGTCGAAGTCGGCCTCTGCCAGGTCGATGGTGGCCTTGATGCAGTCGGGCATGTACATCATGGGCAGCACCGTGTCCTCGCGCACGAAGCATGTGTATCGCCCATTTTCCACGGCCTCGTAATAGATGGCCACCGCGTAGTCCGTGGTCCCGCCGCCGGGCAGCGTCTCGGCGCTGATGATACCGGGGTAGCGCAGGCCCCTCACATCCACGCCGAAACGGCGGACGTAGTAATCGCAGAGCAGCTCGCCCGCCACCTTGGTCACGCCGTACATGGTGGTGGGCTTCAGCACCGTCTCCTGTGGGGTCATGTCCCTGGGCGTGCTCGGCCCGAACGCCGCAATGGAACTCGGACAGATTACCCGCGCGAGCTCGTGCTCGCGAGCCGCCTCGAGCACGTTGTGCAGGCCGTTCATGTTCACGTCCCAGCACAAAAGAGGCTTCTCCTCGCCCACGGCCGAGAGGATGGCTGCCATGTGGTAGACCGTATCGATGCCGTACTTGCGGATGACCGCATCGAGGCCCTCGCGCCCCGTCACGTCCGCGGTCTCGAACGGGCCCGAGTCCCGGAGCTCGGGCCTGGGCAGGGTCTTGCGCCCGGCCGCCACGACGTTGTCCGCGCCGTAGCGCTCCCTGAGCGCCATGGTCAGCTCCGAGCCTATCTGGCCCACCGCGCCTGTCACCAGTATCCGCTTCATCTCCTTGCGCATGCCTCCTCCTGGAAAAGAGGGTCGAGCCTAGCAAGGGACATGGCCGGTTTCAAGCTTGGCTCGGGTCAGCGTTGCGGTGCCCTGAGCTGGTCGACGGGCACCCGGGCCACCATGGAGCCCAGCACGATCTTGGCCTGGCCGTGCCTGTCCAGCTGCTGCACGATGCCCCACTTGCCCTTGAGCACACCCGAGGAGATCTCCACGCGGGCGCCCACGTGAACCTCGAACGGAACGGCCCGAACGGTCTGCTGCCTGCGGCGAGGCCTGGGCGTAGGGTCAAAAGGCCGCGGACGGTCCGCCTGCCGCGGCTCGTTCTCGGCAACAGGCGCGGGTGCGGGCCGAGGGTCGGGCGTGGGCCGGGGCGCTACTGCCGCTTCGACCGGCGTCAGCACGATGGCCTCCGGATCGCGCGGCACATCGCGGGCCATGGATGACACCACGATCCTGCGCATGCGCTCCCTGTAGACCTGCTGGTCTTTCTTGCGGGCCAGCTCGTCCTCGAAGCGGCGCTGCTGCTCCTCGTGCCGCTCGCGCTTCTTGCTCTCAAAGGCCTCTGTCTCGGCCCTGTGCTTCTCGGAAACAGCCTGGCGCTCCAGGTCGATGGCCTGCTCGCGTTCGGGCAGCGAGATGTAGTCCTCCTCCTCGGTCCAGTGCACGAAGGAGAACAGCGGCGCCAGCAGCAGAAACGCCACGGACACGACCTCGGCCAGATCCGGGCCGAGGTCCACGCATCGCTGCGGATCCACCGGCAGGCCCACGCTGAGCATTCCCTGCGTGCTCTCGAAGGAGGCCAGCACCTCGTCAAAAAATGCATCATCCACGTCGCCCACGGCCCTGCACGGGCCGTCAACGAGCCCGAAGATGTACTCCTCGGGGAGGCCCCCGAGGGCCGCGAGCAGCGACTCGCGCTCCTGCGGGTCAGCCATTCTCGCGAGGAAGTTGTCCCGGTCCACCCATGCGCGCCAGTTGAGCTTGATGGCGGCCTCGAAACCGTCACCGCCCAGGGCGATGCTCATGAACGAGGACTTGAAGTACGGGGTGGGGTCCGCCAGCGTGGCCGCCAGGCTGCGCTCGCGATCGACGATTCGCTGCAGGCTCGCCATCTGCTCGCGTCCGCGGCTGAAAAATATCCACTGCCGGTCCACGACCTTGCGGTTCCACAGCGACGGGTGGTGATCGCTGGCCAGCACGTCCAGCGTGTGGCCCTGTGACCTGAGCCTCTCGAGGATGGGTGGACTCAGCGCCAGGAGCCACTCCTTCACCTCGAGCCTCGTGCGACTGTACACGTTGCTGCGGCTCTTCGGCTCCCGGTAGCAACCGAGATGGTCGGCGGTCAATCCGGGAAACTGCATCCGGGCATTGTATCGCAGGCACGATGGCTGGCAAGTGCGAACACCTGCCCGGTTTGTTGACATGGGAGCGAACCGTGGCCTAGACTTCTCCGACGGGGTCAAGTGGAAACATGAGAGATATCAAGTTGAAACCGGACGGTTACTTCACGTTCGATCTCGAGGCGGGCCGCATGGACTACTCCGGCGGCGGTGGCCGGCTTGTAGCCTTCCCGGCGGAGGCGCTGCTCAAGGTGCTCGGGACCGGGATCGACCAGATCTCGCGCACGGTTCCCTACCTGCTGGGTCTTCACCTGGGCGAGGAGTGCGGCAACCGCGTCCGGGAATCCATGGGCGACGACATGGATATCCCGGTGGAACGCTTCCTCGACCACCTCAACGCGGTGCTGGCCCTGCACGGCCTGGGGATCCTGTCCATCCAGACGTGGGGCGACATCCTGCTCGTGGAGTGGGTCCTGGGCCTGGGCAAGTCCGGCGAGGGCGACATCGTCGATTTCCAGGAAGGTGTCCTGGCCGGAGCCTTCCGCACCATCACGTCGCAGCCCTTCGAGGCCGCCTCGGTGGACGAGTCCGGAGAAGGTGCGAGGTTCGTCCTCGGCAGCGGCGTCCTCGTGAACGCCACCCGGCTGTGGATGGGTGAGGGTCACGGCCTGGGCGAGATCGTGGAGCGGCTGCACGCCGGCCGGCACATCGATGCAGACACGGATATGGGGTGAGCCATGGAGCCGAGCAAGGAAGCCACCAGATCGAGGCTCGAGCAGCTGCTCGCGAGGATCCAGCGGAACCGCGGCCGTGACGGCGAGGAGCCCGTCGCAGGAGAGCCTCTGACGGCTTCACCCGTTCCCGCCGTCGTCGAGGAGCCGCTCGCGGCCATGGAGATCCCGATGCCCACGGCAGCCGTGCACCCTCCCGAGGAGGTCGAGGAGATCCTCGAGCTGGCGGACACGGAGGAGATCTCCGTTGACGTGGAAGAAGAGGAGGTCGTCGCCGATATCCCGGAGGAGTTCGAGGAAGACGTCGACGAGGTCCCCGTGGAGTTCGACGCCGAACCCGTCACCGAGCCCGTTCAGGTCGCGGCCCTGTCCGGTCCCATGGAGATCGAACCACCGGCACCTGTCGAGCCGGGGTTCGTGGCGCCTGAGGCTGCGGCCAGGGCCCACGTGCAAGCCATCGACGTCTCGACGCAGCCCGTCGAGACGGAGGTCATCCCCGAGACCCGTCCGGCTCCCAAGCCGACGGTGCAGATGCCGGTGGTCCCTGCGCCCAGCTTCGACCGCAGGCCCGTCGCACCTCCCATCGAGGTCGCCATGCCCGAGCCGACCGTGCCTGGGGCACCCGTCGAGCTGCCCACGACCACCTTTGCGGGCACCTCGCCCGTGGCCGGTGCCAGACCCGCCGTGTTCACGAGGGAGCTCCGCCAGACAAGACCCCGCACCATGTCCGACATCCTTCGCGCCGCCCTGCGCGTCGGCCAGAAGTAGCCCGCAAGGCTCACTTGCGGCGGCCCTGAAGCCTCATGTGCCCCTGCTGGATGCCCTCGGTGGTCAGGGCGAGAAGAGCGGCCAGGTTGGTTGCCAGTCCTACCGACAGCATGATCCCTGCCAGGTCGGATGCGCGCGTCACGCCCATCATCCCCAGGGCCCTGGCGCACAGCGGGTGATAGCGGGTCATGCCTCCCAGGATGCCCACTGCCGCTGGCATCTCTACCGTGCCCACGAGGTCGCCCGCGCCGTCAGCGGCCCACGTGGTGAGCGATGTGTAGCGGCCCTGCCGCGAGGCCCAGGCGTGGGCGCCGGCCTCCAGCGCGCGAAAGTCGTTGCCCGTGGCCAGGGCCACGGCGTCGATGCCGTTCATGACGCCCTTGTTGTGGGTGGCCGCACGGTACGGGTCCGCTTCGGCCAGCTCCCAGGCCGCGACCACGCCGTCTCGTACGCTTGCTGGATCGGCGCCGGCAGCGCCCCGGTAGGTCTCGAGCGCGGCGAGCGTGACGCGGCAAGACGCACGGGCGAGCCGCCGATCCGCCAGGTTCGTGAGGATACGCAGGCCCGACAGGCCGCCGGAGATCCGGGAGATGACGGGGGCGGCCGCCTCGGCCATGGAGTTGACCGTGTTGGCGCCCATGGCGTCCATGCAGTCCACGAGAAGGTGCACGACGAGGATGCGCTCGGTCGTGCGAAGGGTCACGTGCCTGACGTCGATACCACGGATGCCTCCTCCGTGGACCTCGATGTCGGGCGCACCCGTGCGGGCCGCATCCATGATGAGGTCCGCAGAGGCGAAAAGGGCGGCCGCGGCGCGGTCCGGATCGGCCAGGCCGCGAAGCTCCACCTGACCAGCCATGATGGCCGGATCGGCCTGGGCCGTGAAGCCTCCCGCGGGCCGCGCGAGCCGGGCGGCGTTGGAAGCGGCGGCCACCACCGAGGGCTCTTCGATGGCCATCGGAACGATCACGTCGCGCGAGTTGATAGTGAAGTTGGTGGCCACCGAGATCGGGAAGGCCAGCACCCCGAGCACGTTCTCTCCCATCAGGTCTGCAGCCTCGGGATCCAGGCCTCCGGTGTCGAGAAGGTGGGTGTCCATGGGATCGAGGGCGCCCTGGTCCACGAGCGCACTCCTTCGCCCGGCCACGGACAGCCGGTGAAATCCGCTCAGTCGAGAATCCACGGCCATGACGACCTCCTGGGAAAGGAATCCCATAAATAGCATCGGCACCGCCGGCCAACAAGTTGATCCGTCGTCCGCCGGGGGCTATGTGTATACACACCATGACCGTGGACGGACGAGCATCGATGTTGCACAGGATGCTGCTCGGTCGACGCTCGGTGCGGTCGTTCGAGACCGAGCCTCTCGGGCCAGAGGATCTTGATGCCATCGAGCAGGCCATCCTGTCGGCGCCGTCCGTGCACGGACGGCGCTCCGGACGGGCATTGCTCGTGACCGGGACCGACCGGGTGAACGCCGTGACAGACGCCCTGCTCACGGGAATCGTGGGCAAGATGAACCTGTGGCTCGGCAAGCGCGATAGGCCGCCCGCCCTTGTCGTCCTGACCGCCGATCCCGATCGCTCGCCCGTGCGCGACGGCCGCTACCTGTACAACGTGGACGTGGCACTCGCGGGCGAGGCGGCAGTGGCCGCGGCCGCGGTGCGCGGCATCGGTTCGGTTTGGATGGCCGCCATCGGCGAGCGCGAGGTCGTGCGTGCCATGGACCTGGCGCAGGGCCAGCGCGTGGTGGCCGTGATCGCGCTGGGAAGGCCACGAGGCTCGGGGCTGTACGACGGGCTCACCCAGCTCGTGATCTCGGGCAAGCGCCGGCCGCTGGCCTCCATCGCGTCGGCCGAACTCTTCGGGTCGCCTCTCGGCGTACAACCACCGGATCCGGTGCAACGCGCCGATATGCTGGCCATGGCCGGCGGGCCATTCGTGGACCGCGAGGCGCGACTCGTCGTACCGCCCCTTTGCACGCGCTTTGACGGCCTGCCAGGGGATGATGAGATGCGAGTCGCACTGGACGCGGCCCGGTGGGCGCCCAACGCCGAGAACGCCCAGATCTGGCGCTGGGTCGTCGTGAGAGACGCCCGCCGCCGACACGATCTGCTCCTGGCCGCTGGAGTGCCCGAAGCCACAGAAGCAGGCGACTGCGCGCTCGTGGCGGGATGCGCCGCGCCCTTCGCTGTCAAGCACCGCACCCGCCAGCAGCCCTTCTCGCTCATCGACGTTCCCATCGCCGCACTGCACCAGGCGCTGGTCGCGCATCGGATGGGCCACGGCTGGAATCTGCTCGTGGACCTTGACGCACGGGGCATGGGCCTCGCCCTGGGGCTGCCGGCCGATCACGAGGCCGTGTGCGTGCTCATGCTGGGACGTCCTGTCGAGGGGCCGGCCGCGTCGTGGTCTCAGATGGAGGTCGACACATGATACGGTCGGGACGATACGATGTGGTTTCGGTGCTGACGGGGACGTTGCGCCTCGACGGCGGCGCCATGTTCGGCGTCGTGCCCAGGGTGCTCTGGGGGCCGGGCCAGGATGTCGATGAGGACAACCGAATCCTCATGGCCATGCGCACCCTCGTCATCGCGGATCGCGGTACGGGCCGGGTCATGCTCGTGGACACCGGCGCCGGAACCAAGTGGCCCGACGGCGAGGCACGGCGCTACGCCATCCAGGACACGAAGGACGCACTCGCGAAGGGGCTTGCGAAGATGGGTCTGGGCCCCGGGGACGTCACGGACATCGTGATCACGCATGCCCACTTCGACCACGCGGGCGGGCTCACGGAGTACGAGGCAGGGCCTGGCAGCCGCATCCGACCGTGCTTCGGCAAGGCCCGCCA
>JBFYZU010000006.1:0-7915 GCA_041309365.1 Myxococcota bacterium | reverse complement strand
ACCGTTCTTCACGCCAGCGACCGCGTCGGGTCCTCTCGCGAGGCGCTGACCGCCGGCGCGAGCACCCCCACCATGGAGCTGAGCACGCCGACGATGAGGCTCGTCGCGACGATACGGAGAGGAAAACAGAAGAAATCATCCGGCTTGAAGGGAAATTCCGGGAGGTGGATGGCCGCCAGGTGGTTCGCGACCATGCCCCCCAGCACGGCCAGTACCAGGCCGATGATGCTCCCCGCGAGGCCGACGAGCGCGCCTTCGGCGAGGAACATGGCGAGGATGTCCGCGCGGGTGGCCCCGACGGCACGCATGACGCCGATCTCACGGCGCCTCTTGCGCACGATGAGGAAGAAGGCGTGCGAGATGTTGAAGGCGGAGATCATGAGGACGAGGATGGAGATGGCCGCGAACGTCGCCTCGAACAGGGTGACCATGAGGCCCACCTGCTCTGCCCCCCTGGATTCGATGGCGAGTCCCAAGCTGGCGAGCCTCCCGGCAACCGGAGTGACCATGTCACCGTCCTTGACCAGGACCGTCAAGCTCGAGTAACCGCTCGACAGGCCGGTACCCTCGAACTCCGCATTCCACCTGCGCACATATGCCAGAGGCACCGTGATGCCGATGTCCATGGCGTGCTCGCTCACCCCGGCGAACACGATCAGTATCTTCCTGGGTCTGCCTGCCGGAGCTTGCCCGAGGCTCGAACGACCGACCTCCATGTTGACCCTGAGGCCTCGGCCCTTGTTGAGGACCCACTCCGGCAACCGGGGAAGATCGTGAGCCGTCACGATGCTACCGTTGTAGAGCTCCACCAGGTAGCGAGAGATCAAGAACGGCACGGGATGTGCGCAGGATCTGGGCTCGATCTCCCAGGAGCAGTACTCGTCTTCAAGACAATCGCCGTCCGTATTGCAGGCCTTGCCCGAGTCTTCCGGCGCCCAGTCCCTGAACAGGCCGTCTTCCCCTGCCTCGTCGTGTACCAGATCCGCGGGGATGCCGTCCACCACGAGCTCGGTCCACATGGTCTGCCCGAAGACCTTCTCCCCGCCCCAGGCCCTGGCAGGGAAACCGAGCCTCATGCGCGGGTAGACGGCCTCGACACCCTCGATGGCCTTCACGGCCTCGACCTCGCTCTCCCATATCGTCTTGCCTGAAGCGCTCCCGGAAGCGAGCAATTCCAGTGAGGTCAGGCCTCCACGGGCGGGCACGACCTCGAGGCGCTCGATGGGGAAGATCTCCCCCTGGATGACGTCGCGCACGCCTTCGCCGAGTGCCAAGAAGAACGAGAGGAGGCCCACGCCGGTGGCCACTCCGAACGTCGTCGATCCCAGATACCTGCGCGCCGCGCGCAGGTTCGATGGCAAGACCCTAGACAAGGTGGCCTTCGACGAGCTCGAACACCTTTTTCGCTCGCATGGCCACTCTGTCCTCGTGCGTCACCATGACCACCGTCATGCCGTCCCTCTCGTTGAGCTCCCCGAACAGGTCGAGGATCCTCAGTCCGGTCTCGGAATCCAGATTGCCAGTTGGTTCATCGCAGAGAAGTATCTTGGGCTGAAGCAGGATCGCGCGGGCGATCGCGGCCCTCTGGCGCTGCCCACCGCTCATCATGGAAGGCAGCCTGCGATCCTGCCCGGTGAGTCCGACCCTGTCGAGGACCTCGCCAAGCCTCGTCCCCGTCACTTTATTCCCACCGCGGCGATCGAAGCGGGCGGGGACGAGCACGTTTTCCGCGCAGGTCGCCTCCTCGATGAGGTTGAAGGACTGGAAGACGAAGCCGATGGTCTCGTTGCGGAACCGCGAGAGACGACGGTCGTCGAGCGTCGCCAGATCGTTGCCACCCACCACGACGCGTCCCGTGAAGCCTCCGTCAAGCCCTCCGATGATATTGAGAAGGGTCGTCTTTCCCGAGCCGCTCCGCCCGCGGATGGCGATGATGTCGCCCTGCTCCACCACCAGAGACAGCCCGGCGAGCACGGGCTTGCCGGATGGCAACCCCTCGAAGGTCCTGCCCAGATCCAGGATGTTGATGATGGGTTCGGTCACGGTCAACCGGTGGGCGATAGAGGATTTGAACCTCCGACTTCTACCGTGTGAAGGTAGCACTCTCCCGCTGAGTTAATCGCCCCAAGAGGACTCGATGGATACCACATCATGGGTGCGTGGATCAAGGCCGCTCAGTCGACCAGGAAGGTGAAGGAACGCCTCGTGAGGTCGGCGTCGCCGATGCCCTTCGTCGCAGAGAAGACGAAGAAACCCTTGCCCCTGCAGAGAGATTCGTGCACAGGACCATAGGTCCTCGAGTCGATGGCCGCCCTGTGGACACGGTTATCGCCGACCAGGTAGTATCCGTCCGTTATTTCCTGCGATGGAACCGGCGACATGAGGGGTTGCTCGTCGTAGAGCATGTAGGCCTGGCTTCCCCCGATCATGGCCTTCTTCTTGAGGAACTTCAGCTCGAAGGCCTGGGTGGAGCTCTCGCGATCCCAGTAGATGAATGGCCCTTCGGCCTCCTCGTGGATGATTTCCCCGTTGACCCGGAGCTGGTTGCGCGCGATCTCGACCGTGTCGCCGGGCACGCCTATCACGCGTCCCATCACGACCTGGCCGGGGAACTCCGGGTGCTCGCACACCCCGATGTCGCCCCGCTTGAGCTCCCCTCTCTTCAGAAGGAGGATCCTGTCGCCCATCCACAGCGTGGGAGCCATGGAGTTGTCCGGCACCGTCTCGACCTCGAAAAAGACCCAGCCCACGGCCAGCGCCACGATGAGCACGATGACCACCCACAGCGCCGCCTTGAGATACCTGTCCATGCCTTCTTCCTCAACCGTTGCGCAGCGGCCCACCCGCCGGGTCGACGATGAGAGCGAGGACCTCTGCGGGCTCGACGCGTTGCACGATGGTTTTTTCTAGCATATCCTCCGCGCTTGTTCCATGGCGCCCGACACACATGCCTCAAGGTGGCTCGCCCTGGGCCTGGTGTTGCTCGCGGCCACGGGGCCTGCCGGGCCGGCAGCCGAGGAATCCGACCTCGATCCCGTCTCCTTGCAGGCACGGCTTAAAGCCCTGGTATCGAGCCCTCCCGCCGGAGTGGACGAATCGGGGCTCGCGACCATCCGCTGGCACCTGAACGAGGCCGCGAAGTACCAGAAGGGCGAGCCTGACTACTCGCTCCGGAGCCTGGCGAAGGCCTCGCGCTACCTCGACAGGGCCGAGAAGGGAGAGGATCCTCTTGCGCCCGAGCACGGCATCGTGGCCAGGGCCTACGTTTCACCCTACTCGCAGGAGCCCCAGGCCTACTCCGTCTACGTGCACGAGAAGATGGATCCTGCCAGGAGATACGGCCTGATCCTCAACCTGCACGGAGGCTCCTCCAACCACAACCTGTTTCTCGCAGTGACCCTCGGCCACTGGAACCTCCCGTGGAAGGACTACTGGAACATCCGGCACGACGAGTTCGTGCCCACGAGGCCTCCCCCCGACGACTTCATCGTGGCCGCTCCCGACGGCTTCGGCCAGATCAGGTACCGCTGGATGGCCGAGGTCGACACGCTGCAGGTCGTCCAGGACATCCGCAAGCACTACCCCATCGACCCGGCGCGCATCGCCCTGTGCGGCCTGTCCAACGGTGGCATCGGCTCCTACACCATCGGCACCAAGTACGCATCCCACTTCTCCGGCGTGTTCTCCATGGCAGGGATCTCCGACTGGCTGGTGTTCTACAACCCGTCCGGCCTGGCGCCGTGGTCCGCGACCGTGCTCCGTCAGGAGTCCGCGGTCTCGTACGCTGCCAACGCCCGCAACACCTACTACCATTTCGTCCATGGCGCACAGGACGCCGGTCCCATGAAGGTGGCCCAGGCCAGGACCATGCACGACGTCCTCGCGGACATGGGAATCGACCACGTGTACCAGGAGTTCGCGGAGTACGGGCACGACATCATCTTCACCCTCTGGAACGAAAACCGCATCTACAGGTACGTGCGCGAGCATCCGCGCAACCCGCGCCCCGAGGAGGTCTGGATCGACACGATGAGCTATCGGGCATCCCGGCAGTTCTGGGTGTCGGTGGACCAGTTCGAGCGCACCAACGAGAAGGCCTCGATCCGCGCCAGAGTCGCTGGCGAGGGCAAGATGCTCGAGATCACGACGACCAATGTGATCGCGCTCAGCCTCTACCTGAACGAGGCGCCCATCTCGCAGGGTGACATCCCGGCCGTCGTCATCGACGGGGAAACGGTCACCGTGGTGAAGCTGCCAGCGGATGGACGGCTCCCGCTCATGCGTACCGGGGACGGCTGGAGGGTCTGGGATGCAGGCGATCCCATGCCGTGGGGCGAGGGGCTTCACAAGCGTGCCGGACTCAGCGGACCCATGGGAGACGCCAACTACGAGCCTCAGGTTCACGTCTACGGAACGGCCGTGGAGGCCGACATCCCGATCCTCCGTGCCGCCGCAGAGCTCGGTGCTCGTAACTGGCACAAGGGCAAGAGCTTCGTGGAGGTGGACTTCCCCGTGGTCCCCGACACCGAGGTCACCGAGGAGATGATTCGTGACCGCACGCTGGTCATCTACGGCACGTTCGCCGACAACCCGATCCTGGCGAAGATGGGCGAAAAGCTGCCCATCAAGGTCCTCGAGGGAGGCATCGAGCTTCGAGGCGAGCTTCTCACAGGCAAGGACGTCGGCGTGAGGCTCGTCTACCCGAATCCGCTGAACCCTTCGCGCTACGTCGTGGTCCTGGCGGGCAACTCGGCCGAGGCCGCCTCGGACGGCGGCTCGGAGTTCTTCCCGTACCTGCCAGACTACATCGTGTTCGATTCCAAGACCCACAAGAAGGCAGTGGGAATGGCAGTCGGAGACAAGGTCCCCTTCATCGCTGCCGGGTTCTTCACAGAGGAATGGTCCCTCCCCTGAGCCGGAAAACTTCACGTTATCGAGAGATTAGGGCATGACTCCTTGAGGCGGGCACGACTCGTCCTCACAAGAGCCCGAAATCTGTGATAGATTACCACGATGACGCCTCCCTTCAGACAAATCTCCTCGTCCCACGTCCTCGTGTTCCTTTGCCCGGTCTTCATGCTCGCGCAATACGGTTGCGCGTCGAGCAGCAAGGGCATCGACCTGGACACGGACAGCGGCGATCCGGTCGATGACGATGCCATCGGTGACGTCTTGGTGGATTCCGACACGCCGGAGACGATCGACACGGTCGATGCGACGGACACTGTGCCGGCCGACGTCGTCACGGAAGAGCTCCCCTTGCCGGATTCCGACATCTGCGAGTCCTGCGAGACCCACGACGACTGCGGGCCTCTCGCGCGGTGCATCGGCCTGACCACGGGCGAGTTCGTGTGCGCAGCCACGTGCGTCCCGGATCTTCCCGAATGTCCCCGCGGCTTCGACTGCATCATGAACTACTTCGCCGACGACATCACCGTCTGCGTGCCCATCGGGGAGAGCTGCTGCATCGACGAGGACGCGGACGGCTACGGGCAGGGCATCGGATGTTTTGGAGAGGACTGCGACGACGAGGACATCGCTCGCAACCCCGGCGAGGACGAGCTCTGCAACACCATCGACGACGACTGCGACACTATTGTCGACGAGGAGGTCGTCGACTGCGGGACGTTCTCGTGCCACGAGATGGGCGACGGCACCTACGAGCAGCTCGAGCCCGGCGTGTGCGCCCTGGGCACCTGCACGGACCAGCCCGACGACTCCTGCGCGCTCTACACCTGCGACGGAGGCGCTGAAGAAGGTGACGCGTGCGCCACGACCTGCGCCCCCGCAGGCGTGGACGACGACGACTTCTGCATCCTTGCGGCGCACTGCGAGGTCGCGGCATGCGCGTCCGATCTCGTGAACGGCGAGCCCTGCGACGAGGACTCGGACTGCGGGTCCGAGCACTGCGACAACGAGTTCTGCTGCGACTCCGGCATCTGCTGCCAGGACGTCGAGGACTGCCCCGGCGGTGCTGGCGTTGTCACGGTCTGCGACAACGAGGCCACGTGCCAGGGGACCAGGGGCGAGGGCGTGTGCGAATCGTTCAGATGCTCGACGGCCTCCGGTATTCCCGACGACACGGCCTGCGATTCGAGCATCGAGGCCAGCGAGTGCGGCTTCTTCGTGTCCGTGTACTGCACGGGAGTGGCCGACCAGTCGCCCCCTCTGTGTGCCACGACGTGCGGATCGGACGCGGAGTGCGACACGGACGCCCACTGCGACACGGCCTGCGTGCCGGACCTCGTCGACGGGTCCATCTGCGACGAGCCGTCCGACTGCGTCTCGGGCCACTGCAACGACAACATCTGTTGCGCCTCGGGCGACTGCTGCCTGACGCCCGACGACTGCCCGCTCTTCTACAGCTCCGATCCCGTCTGCGTCTCGCTCACGACCTGCCAGGGAACCATCGATGTGGCGACCTGCATCGACTTCGTATGTGCCACCCTGGACGACGAGGACGACGACTCCGCGTGTGGCACCGGCGTCGAGGCCCAGGACTGCAATCTGTACCCGAGCCAGTACTGCAGCGGCGGTTCGGACCAGCCCTACCCCGTGTGCGCCTCGGCGTGCACCGCGGACGCCGAGTGCGACGCCATCGCCCACTGCGATCTGAACTCCTGCGTGCCGGACCTGCCCGACGGCTCCCCGTGCGACGAGGCCTCGGACTGCGTGAGCGACCACTGCCAGAACAGCTTCTGCTGCGCCTCGGGCGACTGTTGCTCCATCGCCTCGAATTGCGCGGGCGCGTACTCCTCGCCGAGCACGTGCGACTCCATGTCCACGTGCCAGGGCACGAGGGTGGACCCGGCCTGCGACGGCTCGCACATGTGCCAGTTCGGGGCCACGGTGCCGGACGACACGGGCTGCACCGCGGGGATGGAGTCGAGCGACTGCGGGCCCTACCCTGCCATCCAGTGCACGGGCGCCGCGGACCAGGATCCCGATCAGGCCGGCCTGTGCCCGACGAGCTGCGCCAGCCATGCGGACTGCGACGTGGGCGCCCACTGCGATCCCATCCTGCTCGTGTGCGTGACCGATGGCGGCGTGGGCGATCCCTGCGTGGGCTCGTACGAGTGCCTCTCGGGCCTGCAGTGTGTGGACCACGTGTGCTGTACGTCGTCCTGCGCCGGGACCTGCGAGGTCTGCGACCTGGCAGGCAACGAGGGGACCTGCTCTCCCGTTCCCGAAGGGGATGACCCCGATGGCGAGTGTCTGGGCCTGAACTGCTCCGGCTACTACTGGGGCTGGGTGGCCGACAGCTGCCTGGGCCTCTCGGACGCCTCGAGCAATGATGTCGGGTGCGACGGCGCGAACGCCTGCCAGACCAGCGCGGACGTGTGCCCGTCCATGGGCCAGGGCAGCATTGCCATGACGTGCGACGCCCTGTGCCAGGATCCGGATCCTCTGACCTGCCAGGACACGACCGCACCGGCCTGCGACAACGTGACGCCGGCACCCAGCACCCAGACGTGCGGCACGGGCGCCTGCCAGGTCACCGTGCCCCGATGCAACTCGGGAACGCCCGTGTCCTGCGTGCCGGGCTCTCCCACGTTCGAGACCTGCAACGACGTCGACGACGACTGCGACACCCAGATCGACGAGGGCCTGAGCGCCGACGCGCTGGAGCCGAGTTACTCGTGCTCGGTGTACACGAACCTCGGCACCATCTACACCATGGAGAGCGGCTCCGAGCATTCGACGGTCACTGTCACCCCGACCCTCTACGGCAGCGGCGACGTGGACGCGTTCCGCGTGGCCATGGAGGAGAACGATACGAGCTGCGGCTGCCCCGGGATTTCCGTCGACGAGGACTACGCCATAACGGCCCAGCTGACCGTGCCCCTGGGCGCAGGCTCCTACGAGGTCTGCAATACCCAGGGCTCCTGCGCGGTTGCGAACTGCACCACGGTCG
>JBFYZU010000005.1:0-10411 GCA_041309365.1 Myxococcota bacterium | reverse complement strand
GTCGGAGACCTCGTCCGCGGACACGTCGGTCCCGGTGTCGGAGACCATGTCGAAGATGACGTCGTCCACGACGTCGGGGACCGCGTCCGGCTCCACGTCGGTGCCCGTGTCCAGGGCCGGGTCCTCCACCCCGTCGGTGGTCACGTCGGTGACCGTGTCAGAGACCGGGTCTTCCACCTCGTCGGTGGTCACGTCGGTGACCGTGTCAGAGATCGAGTCCTCCACCTCGTCGGTGGTCACGTCGGTGCCCGTGTCAGAGATCGAGTCCTCCACCTCGTCGGTGGCCACGTCGGTGCCCGTGTCCGTCGCGAGGTCCGAGGCCGTGTCGGCGACGCTGTCGGTCGCAGTGTCCGTTGTCGTGCCGCCCGACCCTCCACAGGCGGCGAGGGTCACTGTCGCGAGCGAAGCCATCAGGAAAACCAGTGGATCTCTTCTCATCGTACACCTTCCCTTGTTGCACGGGCATCGCGAGGCCGGGTCGCGTGCAATTATATGGATCAGTATTCTATATAAAGATGTCATCCGTGTGAAGACATGCCATCGAGGCATGGGCCTTGGCGGGAGAGTGGCGCGCCGGCGGGCAGGTGACGGCGGCAGGCTGGCGGCCGATCGAAGACCACATGGAATTCCAGCAGGTTGTCTTTGGCATGAAAGATGTATTGGTCCAGGGAATGACATCCGAACAGGTTGATCTCGTCGAGCTGCCGATCTATCCTCTGCATATGGAGGTGGATGTGGAGCTCGATCACAAAACAACGATCCTCCTGACCAGTAAGATGCACGCCCGCCTCGGCCGGCTGGCCCGCCAGCAGGGGACGAGCATGGGAGAGCTCATCCGCAGGGCATGCGAGATCGCTTACGGGGAGAGGGACGTGGCGGATCGGATGGAGGCCGTCCATGCGCTGGAGGTGATGGAGCTGCCCGTCGCGGACACCGCGACCATGAAGAGGCAGTCGGTGCCCGCAGAGGAGCCTTTACCGTGATCCTGCTGGACGCCAACGTGCCCATGTACGCAGCCGGGCAGGAGCATCCTTGCAAGCGTGCGAGCGTGGAGCTGATGCGTCACGTCGCCACGGGCAGGATCGACGCGGCCGTCGACGCCGAGACCCTCCAGGAGATCCTGCACCGCTACCGTGCCATGGGCCGCTGGGACAAGGGTCGAGAGGTCTACGACATGACCAGGCGCATCGTCTGGCACGTCCTGCCCATCACCGTCGAGCACATGGATACCACGCGGCGCATGCTCGACGGCATGCCCGGCCTGAGCGCGCGCGACGCGCTCCACGCGGCCGTCTGCATCTCGACGCGGGCCAGCGCCTTCTGCTCCTGGGACGCGGACTTCGATTCCATCCCCGGGGTCACGAGGCGCACTCCACAGGCCCTGATCGACCCGGGCTGACCACAGCCCGCTCCCCCTGCCCTGCCCTGCCCTGCCCTGCCGTCCCATCGAGCCGATCCTTTCGCCGGGAGGGCGTGCGGTGCGGGATCGCACCCGTGCTGCACGTGCGCGATCGCACCGCACCGGCGACCTCATGGGGCCGGATGCGCGCGGCGAGGACCGACACCGGGTATATGGAGACGAGGGTCACCTCCTTGCGCACGAGGTCTCGCGGCCCTGGCCGCTGCCGGCCTGGGCTTTTGCCAGGGCCGCCTGCCTGCGCGCAAGGTTTCGCGGAAACCAGGGGGACCCGGGGAGGAGGGAACGATGCATCATCGCAACGGACGGCCGACACTCGCCACCGTCCTCTGTCTCGCGGTCCCGGCGATCGGGCTCGCCGTCATCTTCGAGGTCATGGCAGCGGGAGGCGAATCCGTCCCCGAAGCGGTGGGTGAGCTCGACGCATCGCAGATCCTCGCGAGGTGCGACGAGTTTCACTACTTCTACGACGATGCCCACATGAAGGTGCGATCCGTGCTGGTGGACGGCGAGGGCAAGACGGACGAGCTCGGCATGGAGGTCTGGGAGAAGGGGGAGAAGAGGCTCATCGTGTTCTCGTCGCCGCCCGAGGTATCCGGCATGGCGGTCCTCGTCAAGGACCCGAGCACCATCTACGTCTACGAGCCCGAGTTCAACAAGGTGCGCCGCATCGCCTCGTCCGCGAAGAAGCAGAGCCTCATGGGCTCGGACTACTCGTTCGACGAGATGGCCATGAAGAAGCTGGGGCTCGACTACGACCCCGTCATCCTCTCCGAGGACGAGGGCTCGGCCGTCCTCGAGCTCATTGCCAAGCCGGGCAAGGACAAGGCCTGGCCGAGGCTCGAGCTCGTCGTCGACAAGACGAAGCACTTCATGGCGTCGAAGATCCGGTTCTTCGACGCCAGCGGCAAGAAGGTCAAGACCGAGACCCGCAAGAAGCTCGCGACCTCGGGCGAGTGGACCTACCCGAGCGTGCTCGTCATGGTGGACCACGGCCGCGACCACTCCACCACCAACATCGTCGAGTCGGTGACCTACAACAAGGGTTTGCCCGACAGCATGTTTACCAAGAGATACCTCATCCGGGAGGACTGACGCCTCCGGCGCCCATCCTCGAAGCGGGCCCTGCCCTGGTGGCGGCGCACGCAGGCAGGGCACGGACGGCGCCTGGATGATGCGATGCATGCGAGGCAAACGGTGACCTGGGCCAAACGAGAGACGGACGATCGCGGGGCAGATGGAGCTCCGGCGAGGCGCAGGAGACGAAGCCCGGTCAGTCGGTCCCAGGCGCCAGCACGACGAGCGTGACGCCCCACCCGCCCTCGAGCGCGTCCGCGGTGCGGACGCTCGAGACCCACTCGATGCGCTCGAGCTCGGCGGCCACGATCCTTTTTTGCACACCCTTGCCCTTGCCGTGGATGATGCGCACCTCGAGGATCCCGCGGCGCCGGCACTGCACGAGGTACTCACGCGTGAGGTCCGCCACGTCGCGAGGCCTGAACGTGTGCAGGTCCAGCACCCCGTCGATCGGCATCTCGACGGGATCGGGCATGGCCTCGTCCCCTCCTCGTTCCCGGCTCATCTCGGCTCCGTCGCTCGCACCAGGGATCCGTCATATTGCGTGAGCACACCCGGCGCAAGGGCGCCTGCACCCGGGACCCGGCAAAACCGGCGAGCATTCCGAGAGCGCTGCCTGACTTGACTAGTCTGACTATTTTGTTATCATATCGATATGAAAGCCACTTCTTTCTCCATATACGAGGCAAAAGCACGCTTCAGCGAGGTCTTGAGAATCGTCGCGCAAACGGGTCGCAAGGTCGTGGTCACGAAGCACGGCAGGCCCGTGGCCGAGATCGCTCCGTTCTCGGGCAGCGACGAGACGATGGACGAGATGCTCGCGCGGCTCGAGCAAGAGGGTCTCATCGAAGGCCCCGAAGTGCAGCGGGCGGACTGGAGCGCGGCGGGCAAGAGCCCGGGAGCGCTCGAGAGGTTTCTCGCCGACAGGGACGGACAAAAGCGGGATCCGCATTGAACGTCGCGTACATGGACACCTCCTGCCTCGTCGCGATGGCGCTCGACGAGCCCGGGTCTGGACGGACCCGCGAGGTGCTGGGTACGATCGACAGGGTCCTGTCCTGCACTCTCATGGAAGCGGAGTTCCTCTGCGCCATGCAAAGGGAAGGCATGCGCGAGGCGGCCCACCGCTTTCTCGCGCAGATATCATGGGTGAAGATGGATCGCAGGCTCTCCGACGAGCTCCTCCTCATCCTCGATCTCGATCTCGATCTCGGCCACATGAGGGGAGCCGATCTCCACCACCTGGCGACCGCGCTCTCGATCTTCCGGGACCCGACAGCGGCCTTTTTCCTGACGCTGGACTCGAAGCAGGGCCAGATGGCACGGCGCCTCGGGTTTCAAACGCTCTGAAAGCCACGCTCTCGACGATGCGGCCTCGAGCTGGCCAGCATCACGTCTGGCCGAGCCTGCGCCTGAGCCATCCGAGCTCCCCGGTCCGGACGGCGAGCTCCACGAGGGGCATGCCCATCCGGAGAAACCAGCCGCCTGCGCGAAGCGAGGGCTCGACGCGAAGCCTGAGCCGGCGCTCGTACGAGGAGGCCACGAAGGCCGGGTCCGATCCCAGGCGCAGCGCGCCGTCCACGGACCGGGCCGCGAGCTCCCCGCTCAGGATGGCTGCCCAGATCCCCTCGCCGGTCGCGGCGTTCGCGAGCCGGCACGCCTCGCCGGCCAGGAGGGTGCCCGCGGGGGCGTGGTGGCGGATGCGACCGGTCACCGAGATCGGGAACCCGCGCCAGCGCCCGAGCGCCCTGGCGCCGGCGCACCTCGAGGCGAAGCGCCTATCGAGGAAGCGGGCGAAGACGTCGCGGACAGTGCGGCGCGCGCGGCGATCCGCCTCGAAGCAGATCCCGACGTTCGCCCTGGTGTCGCTCTCGGGGAACAGCCAGCCGTAGTGGGGAGCGATGCCCTCGTCGAAGTACATCTCGAGCACGTGCGGCGCGAGCTCGATCCCCTCGAACCACGCCACGCACGTCCAGAGCACGCGGCGCGGGCGAGGGTCCGTGCCGAGCCGGCAGCTCGCACCGCCCGCCGCGATCACCCACGGGGCCCGCAGGGTCTCGCCGCTCGCGAGACGAACGCCCGAGGTGCGACATCTCTCGACGACGAGGCTCGTGACCGGGCAGCCTTCCCTGAGCTCGGCCCCGGCTTCCACGGCGGACATGGCGAGGATGCGATCGAGCCGGCTGCGGTCGAGCACCGATGCCGAGGCAGCGCCGGTCCAGACGGTCCCTGCGCCCGAGGGGGCCACGAGACGGATGCCTCGCACCTCGTACGCCTCCTTCGCGACGCGGTCCCAAAGCCCCAGCCGCCGCAGGCAGGCGCGCGCCCAGGGGGAGATCCCCCCGGCGCAGGTCTTGTGCCTGGGGAAACGCTTCGCCTCGACGAGGACGACGCGACGCCCCGAGAGCGCCAGCTCGCGGGCCGCGATCGCGCCCGCTGGCCCGGCGCCCACCACGATCGCGTCGAGAGCGCTGAGGGGCACGTCAGCCGCGCCTCTCGTGCGGCCTTTCAAGACGAGGCATGCCCAGGCGCCGCTCCTTCAGCTCTTGAAGATGGACTGCATCTTGATGGCCAGCGCCAGATCGCCCTTGGCCGCGAGCCTGCCGGTCATGAACGCGAGCTGACCGTCGAGCTTGCCCGTGCCGATGTCGATGTAGTCCTGCGCCGACGCCGAGAGGGTGAGCCTGGAGTCCTCGCGCGCGCCCTCGCCGACGGTGAGCTCGCCGTCCACGATGGCCGCGTAATAGAGGCCTCCCCCCTGCCCCGTGATGTCGAACTGGATGACCGCGTTCATGCCGGCGGCCTTCTCCTTCAAGAACGTCTCCGGCATCCTGTCGAAGATATCCTTCACCGTCGTCATCGCACGTCCCCTCTCGTCCCATCCCGTCCTTCTCCGGCCGGCCGCGTCATGCGGGCCTCCTGGGGAAAAACGGCCATTTCCCCGCGAGGATCCGGTCCTGCTTTTCTGGCCGGCCGCGTCATGCGGGCCTTGGGGCCGGCGGCCCTGCATACTCCTCGTGGTCCTCGTGCAGCGTGCCGAAGACCTCCCGGAAACCGAGCAGGCCCTTCATCGTCTCGTCGATCTGCCGGCTGTCCATCTTCGCCAGCTTGCGCTTGTAGAACTGCACCACGAACGGCTGGAGGTGGGTCTGGTAGGCGTACATGTACTGCTCGTAGAAATCCACCAGAGGAAGGGTCGTGGGCAGGACCGCGTGGTTGAAGTCCCACAGGTCGAAGTTGTGCTCGACGAGGCTGTCTCGGGACTTGTCGAAGAGCTTGGTGCCCGGGATGGGAGTCAGGACGAAGTACTGGGGGCAGTCGATCTCGAGCTTCACCGTGTGGTCAACGAGCCTGTCGAACTGCTCCTTCGTGAAGTCGGGACGAAAGAACATGGAGCCGGTGCACGCGATCCCGTTCGCCTTGAGCACCTTCATCGCCTCGACGCTCTGCGCGACGGTCGTGCTCTTGTCCCGGTCCTTCAGGTGCTCGTCCGAGGCCTGCTCGATGCCCACGATGGTATCCTCGAGGCCGGCCTCGGCCCAGGCCTCGATCACCTCCGGCTTGCCGGCGATGGTGTCCGCGCGAAGGGGCATGCCGAAGCGCTTGCCGATCTTCTCCTCCTTGATGGCCCTGGCCAAATCGAGCGAGAGGCGCGTGTCCAGCAGCGACTCCTCGCAGACGAAGTAGATGTAGGGCTCGTCGATCGTCCTGAGCTCGGAGATCATGCTCTCGACGCTGCGCTTCAAGTAGCGCTTGTCCGTCTGGGCCCACGAGGGGCAGAAGTCGCACCGTCCGACGCACCCCTGGGTGTAGCGCATCAGCGCCAGGTCCTTGCCCCACAGGCTGAACCCGTATCCGTCCCGCACGTCCGCCGTGAGCGACCGGTCGGGCTGCGGCAGAAGGTCCAGATCCGAGATCGGCCGCGACGGGGTCACGCGCTGGGCCTTTCCCTCGTTGATCGCGATACCGTGGATCGACCCGAAGCCGCGACCGTGCTCGAAGCACTCCACGATCTCCTTGAAGGCGAAGACCCCCTCGTTGATGCACACGAGGTCGATGTCGTCGTGCAAGAAGTCCCCGGGCATCGTGGTGGCGTGGATGCCTCCCACCACGGTGAGGGTGCTCCGGTCGATCGTCTTGGCCAAAGAGAGCACCTGCTTGCAGGCGCTGGCCTCGCAGGTGTCCCCACCGGTCCCCACGACGTGAGGGGCGAAGGCCTCGATCGCACGGCGCAGGCCGTCCCACCCGTCCTCGATCCGCATGTCCACGATCTTGACATCGTGGTCGGCCCTGATCGCGGCGCCCAGGTACTCGAGCGACAGCGGCTCCATCCTGACGACCTGGTACATGGCCTTCATGTACCTCGTCCTGGCCGCCACACGGACAAGCAGGATACGCATCCGTCACCTCCATTGCACCCCGGCCATCTGCCCGGTGCCACGAGGAGGCTAGCCAACGAACAAGTCGTTGTAAACAGATTGTTTGAAGCCGATTGTTCGGAATCGCACCCTGCCGGGTGCCGCCTACCGTCGCAGGTGCTCGAAGAGCATGTCGAGGAACCGCGCGCGCGCCGGACGGCCTTTCGGGCGCCTTCGCGCCGGCGGCCGTTCGGCGGTGCCGGGGAAGGGGCCGGCCAGTGCCGAGATGAGGAGCGTCAGCTTGAAGGCGATCCGCTCGTCGTCGGCAGGGCCGTAGCACTCGGCCAGGGTCGCCGTGAGCTTGCGCACGGCCCGCTGGATGGCCGCGCGCAGCGCGCGCCCGAAGGGATCGCGAGGCTCGGCGACCATGTGGCGCTCCATGATGCCCAGGATGCCCGGGTAGCTCGCGATGGAGCGCATGACCTCCTCGGACCAGCGCCAGAGCCGCTCCTCGGCCGGCAGGCCCGGGTCGTCGAGGATCCGCATCACCTCGTCGTAGCCGTCGAGGAAGCGCCGGGCCATCTGGTCGAACATCTGCTCCTTGGACGAGAAGTAGTAGTTGACCGCGGCCACGTTGACGCCCGCCTCCCTGGCTATCTCGCGGACGGAGACGTCGGTGGTCCCCTTCCTGCCGATGAGGAAGATGGTCCTGTCCAGGATGTGGTCCTTGACCGAGAGCTCGTCCGCCCCCTCTCCCGGCCCCGCGGTTCGGCGTCGAGGCATGAGCTTTTCCTTACGGCCATCCTGCGGCCGGCGTCAAGCCGACAAGAGGCGGCAGGATCGAAGGATCGCGCGTTCCTGCCGGCCGTGTCCAGAAAGGGGACGAGGGCCGGCAGCGCGCACCCGGTCATGGCAGGATCCGCGTGCCACCCACACCGGCCGGCCTTGCCGTCGCCCCGGATCCGCTACGCGGGGTCCTTGACCCTGATGGCCCTCGTGTTGTCCGCGGTCTGGTAGATCTCGACCTTGCCCGCTGCGGTCAGGCGGTCGAGGATGTCGCGGCGCTCCTCCTCGGACGGGTCGAGGAGCGCCGACTCCCACCGGGTCACGAAGAGGTTCAGGCCCACGTAACCGCCCGCGAAGCGGCCCTGGGCGCGGCGGAGCTCGGCGATGAACGCCTCCTCGCCGGTGGGCCGGGGAACGGCGGAGTCCGGCTCACGGCCCGGCTCGCCCGCCGGCGCGGACGGCGATGACGGCGCGTCCTGAGCCGTCGCGTCGAGCGCGAACTCCGAAAGCCCATCGAGAAGGTCGATGTGCCCGAACGCGACGCGGCGCAGGCGCTGCGACAGATCGGCCGTGCCCCAGGTCGCCACGTACACCTGCTTGCCGAGGGACCGCACGCCCTCGACCGCAGGGCAGAAGTCCGCGTCGCCCGAGGCGAGGACGCAGATGTCGAAGGCGTCCGCGTGGGCCAGCCCGAGCATCTCGGCCACCATGGTGGTGTCGACCTCCTTTTCCTGCGTGAAGCGGACGAGGGCGCCGCAGGACGGGCAGGTGCGGGAGCGCGACTTCCGGGGCAGCCTCTTGACGAAGAAGCCGGGCACCACCTCGAGCGCGTCGAGAAACCTGTCCAGGCCCTCGGTGGAGGCGTCCCTGGACTGGTCGTCCACCTCGACGCCCGTGTAGTAGTAGGCGCCCCACAGCCTCGTCCCGCCGACCCGCTCGACGAGCCAGGATGCCAGCTTGCCGAAGCCTATCCTGCGCCTGCCCGTCTTGTCGGCCCATCCCGAGAAGAAGTTCGCACCGTCGAAGAAGAGGGATACCTTCATGGCGCGAGTCAACCACATTGCAGGCCCAGGGTCACCCGGAAACGTGGGCCTGCCCTTCGCCACGACCACATCCGCGGTTCACGTGGCCGGATCCGTTCTGGCGAGCGGCAGCTTCCCGGCCAGGGCACCCACATGAACTCCCTTCTGATCACGAACGAACATGAACAGGATCTTGATCAGGATCGGATCAGGACACCGGATCAGCGGATCCCGATGATCATGCTGGAATCGGATCTCGTTTCAGCCGGTGGTGACACAATCGAGCGCCTGGCGATGCTCCTCTCGAAACTCGCGCGACACCCAGATGACAACATCAGCCTCCAGCCCTGCGGAGCTTACCCAGAAGCTCCTCTTCGAGTTTTCGGAGTGCATCCTTGTCGAGCGGTTGCTCCGCGATCGCGGCGTCGTTATTTGCCGCCGGTTCGCGCGCCCGCAACTCGGGCGGTGCCTTCGTCCAGCACATCGCGGACCTTACGCGTCAGGTCCACCGAGGTGAACGGCTTGGCGAGAAAATGCGTCCCCGTGTCCAGCACGCCGTGGTGAACGATGGCGTTGTCGGTATAGCCCGACATGTAGACAACCTTGAGAGTCGGCCGCGTCTTCGCGAGCTCTCGAGCGAGCACTCTACCGCCCATACGCGGCATCACCACGTCGGTCAGAAGGAGCTGGATATCGCCCGCGTGCTGCGCGCTCTTCAGGAGCGCCTCTTCCCCGTCCGCGGCGGTCAACACCTCGTAGCCGGCCTTGCCAAGGCTTCTCAGTGCGACCTTGCGCAATGCCTCCTCGTCCTCGACCACGAGGATGGTCTCGGTTCCCGTGGACCGCATCGGGACCGTCGAGGACTTCACCACCGTGGCCGTGGTGGCCGAAAGCTCACGCGGCAGATAGATCTTGAACGTGGTCCCCTGGCCCGGCTCGCTGTAGACCCAGATGTTGCCGCCGCTCTGCTTGACGATACCGTACACCGTGGACAGACCGAGACCGGTGCCCTTGCCCTTCTCCTTGGTGGTGAAGAACGGCTCGAAGATGCGCTCCCGCGTCTGCTCGTCCATGCCCGAGCCCGTGTCGGTGACCGCGATCTGGACATAGGACCCGGGTGTCACGGCCACGTGGCGCGCCGCGTACTCCTCGTCGATTTCCACGTTGGACGTCTCGATGGTCAGCTTGCCCCCCTCGGGCATGGCGTCGCGGGCGTTGACCACGAGGTTCATGAGCACCTGCTCGATCTGGCCCGGGTCGGCCAGCGTCAGGCCGAGGTCAGGCTCGAGCGTTTGGACCAGATCGATGTCCTCGCCGAGGATCCGCCGGAGCATCTTCTCGACCCCGGCGGCGATCTCGTTCAGGTCGAGCGCGACAGGCCGCAGGATCTGTTTGCGACTGAAGGCCAGAAGCTGGCTGGTGAGCGCTGCTGCACGGTCGCCGGCTTTCTTCACCTCGGAAAGGTCGCTCTCGAGCGGGTCGCCATCCCGCACCCGCTCCATCGCGAACTCCGGGTAGCTCAGGATCACGGAGAGCAGGTTGTTGAAATCGTGCGCCACGCCGCCCGCGAGGCGACCGATGGCTTCCCTCTTGTGCGACGTCCGCAGCTGCTCCTCGAGCTGCGCGCGGTTCACTTCGGTCTTCTTCTGGTCGGTGATGTCTTCGGAGATTCCCAGGAAGTTCTTCGTGACCCCATCGGGCCACTTGATGCAGACCTTCCTTGTATGGAGCAACCGTGTGCCCTTCTTTGC
>JBFYZU010000004.1:0-6892 GCA_041309365.1 Myxococcota bacterium | reverse complement strand
CTGCCCGGCAAGGAGTGGGTCATGGAGCTTCACGACAACCACGTGTTCTTCCTGATGGACGACGGGACAGGCGTCGAGAACATCTTCATGCGCGACGTGCCTTTTTGATGATGAGCTCTCTTGGATGAATATTTACGCCGAGCGGCTGATCGGCCGTGGCTACCAAAAATCCCATCCGTCGTGAAGTCATGGTGCTATCAGACCGGTATCGATAGGGTCTTGGCCCACGTTCGGCATCTCCATCGACGCCCGGTTTCTGGCCCTTCTCGAACCTGGCTGCGCGCCTGCCAACGAGCCGATTGCGCGCTCTTTACGGCCGCCTCCTGCATGACGATGACGTGGGTCACGACGCATCGATGGGGTTTCTGGTAAAGGCAGGTGTCGCCGAGATACACGTCTCGAGGCCTTCGTGATATCCTCCACCCCACGCCATGAGGGCAAAAGGACAGAGCGTCGCCATCCTGCTTGTGGCCTGCGCCTGCACGCGCCCGGATCCGCTCCGGCCCGAGCTCGTGCACGTCGCGCCAGCCGGGCCGGACGATCCGGTGGTCGCCACCGTGGACGGCGAGCCCATCCATCTGTCCAGGGTGATGGAGCTTTCCAGGAGCACGGGACGCCCCCCCCGGGAGGTGGCCGAGGGCATGGTGCAGATGACGCTTCTCGCCCACGAGGCCACAGACAGGGGGCTGTGCGAGAGCCTTGCGGTGCGCCGCGTGTTCAAGAAGGCCATGGTGCAGCTTTTTCTCGAGCGGGAGGTCGAGTCGAAGGTGGATCCCGACTCGGTGACCGCGGACGAGGTCAAGAAGCGCTACGTGGACAACTTCGCCAACAAGGGCGTCCTTTTCGAGGACGCGTGGCGCGACATATGGATGGGCATCGTGGCCGAGCGGCGCAGGGTCGTCTACGAGGCGCTGGTCAAGAGGTTGCGCGAGAAGACGCCCGTGAGGCTCGATGACAGGAACGTCTCGCTGTACGTCGGACATGACGGTGTCTGAGCCCAGCAGGCGAGAGGGCGAGACGCCCACGCCCTTCACCAGCATCCTGGAGAGGCTCGTCCACGGCGTCAACGGATCGCTGGGCGCGGTGTTCACGGACCACGACGGCGAGAGCGTGGACTACTTCAGCACCATGGACCCGTACGAGCTCAAGGTGGCGGGCGCGTGGGGATCGCTCATGCTGCAGTTCGTGTCGCAGACGCGGCTGGACAGCGCGACGGTCATGGGGATCTCCGGCAGCCGCCTCTCCCTGTGGATATGCCCGCTGGGAGAGCGCTACACCCTGACGCTGGTTCTGGACAGGAGGACCTGGCCTCCCGAGCTCGAGCAGGCGCTGGACAGGGCCATGGCCGAGCTGCAGGAGGAGGCCGGCCTGTGCCCGCCCCACGGAAAGGAACGTACATGAAGATCGTGAAGTTCGACGGCGCCGCGACCTACGACCCCGAGCCTCTCTGGAAGCGCGTGAGCCTGTGCGCCGAGCCATCCGTGTCCATCGAGTGGTTCCAGAAGCCGCCGCGCCACGCCTCGCCCATGCACGAGCACCCGTCCGACCAGGTCACCATCGTGCTCACGGGCCGGATGCGGGTCTTCACCGAGGACGGCGAGGAGGCGATCCTCGGCCCCGGGGATGCGGCCTTCTTGCCGGGAAGCTCCCGTCACGCCATCGAGAACTTTCTCGACGACATCTCGGTGGGCATCGACGTGTTCGCGCCGGGACGGTCCTTCGACTTCTGGCTCGACAGGCTGCGCACGAAGACCTGATCAGCCGGCCTTCTTCTTGCGGCTCTTCTTCGCACTGGCAGGAGCGCAGCCCTTGGTCTTGCTCTTCATCTCGTCGACGATCCGCTTCTTTATGGCCTCGACGTCCACCGGCAGGCAGTCCGCGGCGCCGAAGTGCACGGGCAGGTCGCCGGCGTCGTAGCCGGCGACCCGATAGAGAAAGAAGCCGTACAGGGCCTCGTCCCAGCCCTCCTCGGCCATCATGGCCACAAGCTCGTCACCGCACCCGGCCTCTGAGGCGACCGCATCCAGCATGCCCCTGGCGCTCAGAGCGTACGGCACGTCCGGCCAGGTGACGTCCGCGTACCCGTCCGCGGGCCACCCGGCGTCGGCGGCCGCGCGGCGAAGCGAGGCCAGGTCGCAGGCCGGCCAGCCCTCGAGGTACGAGGCGCCGCCCGGGGCCGGCAACGTGGTGTCCGTCTCCATGCCGCCCGCGAGCCCGCCCTTGACTTCCACCATGTAGGTGCCCCCCTTCACGGAGGTCGTCTGCGGCGCCAGGCCCGCGAGCGCGCCCGGATCGCGGCAGATCATACTCAGCATCCCCTCGCCGCCTCTGCCCATGTCCATGGTCCCGTCGTGGCGCACCTTGAAAAGGTGCACAGGCTCGCACCGGACCGACGTCCTCCAGCCCGCCTCGAGGGAGGTCAGCACGTTGCGCGCGGTGGCCAGGCCGTCCGCGCTCTCCCACGACGGCGTCACCACCTCGCCGATCACTGGCCCTGCCACCTTCGGCTCCACGACCGGCTCCACCCTCTCGAAGAACGCGGGCACGATGGCGCCGAGAACGCCGCCGAGAACGGCCACCGCGACGACGACCCCGACGATGCACCCCACGAGCTTCCTGGCGATGGCCGAGCCGGTCCTCGACACATGGGCCGAGATCTGCCCTGCCGTCGCCTCGGCGATGGCCCCGGCCACGGCGGCCATGGCGGCCGCGTCCTCGCGCGCCGCGTCCGCGGGCGGCAGCGGCGCCACGGCCCTCACCCCGGCCGGCACGGGGTTGTGCTTGCCGCAGTACTCGCACACCACGACGGCCTGGTCGCCGGTCAACGGCAGGTGCGCACCGCAGTTTCTGCAGGTGATGTCCGCCGTCACGACGACCCTCCTGTACGCGACTCGGGCACTCTAGCGCCGGCCTCCGCTCCCGTCCACTGCCGCCTGCTCACAGCCAGCGGCGGAACAGGTAGCAGAGCCTCTGCAAGAGCTTGTCGGAGATGGGGCGGAAGGACCAGTTGGCGGGGTCCAGCTCCGGGCAGCGGGCGAGGTCGCGCTGGAACATGGCCTCCAGGGCGTCGCCCAGGCTCCGGCCGTAGACCGTGACGTTGAGCTCGAGGTTGTGCAGGTAGCTCTGCGCGTCCATGTTGCAGGAGCCCACCGTGGACCAGACCGAGTCGATGACCGCGCTCTTGGCGTGCATGAGCGCGCCGGGCCAGCGATGCAGGTGGACCCCGTAGCGCATGAGCCGGGCGTAGAGGTTCTCCGCTGCGAGCTGCACGGCCGGGTGGTTGCCTCGCTCGGGCAGGATCACGCGAACGTCCACGCCCCTGTCGCAGGCGTTGCGCAAGAGCCGCCTCACGCCCAAATCCGGGATGAAGTAGGCGTTCCAGATGTGGATGCTGCGCTGGGCGTGGCTGATGGCGTGGCGGTAGTCGCGCTGGATGAGCCGCTCGCGCCCGCGCCTGCGCTTGCCTCCGGCCCAGGCCACGCTGGCCACGTGCTCGCCGACCGGCTCGACGGCGGGTAAGAGATCGTGCGCGGTGCGCAGGGGGCCCATGACGCGGTTCCAGGTGTTGAAAAAGCTCCGGCCGAGGTCGCGCACGACCGGCCCCTCGACCCGGGCGTGGACGTCGTGCCAGCCCTCCCCGCCCTGATCGGTCCCGAGCGGGGCGTCGTGCAGGTTGATGCCGCCGCAGAACCCGACGCGGCCGTCCACCACGAGGTTCTTCCTGTGCATCCGGTGCCAGAGCACGAACCTGAGCCTCCAGGGATCCACCGGGTGGTAGACGTGGAGCTCCCCGCCCGCCTCCAGGATGGGCGCGAAGAAGCGCCGCGGGGTATCGAAGCTGCCCACGCCGTCCACGATCAGCCGCACCTCGACCCCCCTCGAGGCGGCCCGGGCCAGGGCATCGCGCATGGCGCTGCCCGTCGTGTCGTCGGCGAAGATGAACGTGGTCAGGCTCACGAACCGCTCGGCAGAGGCCACGGCCTCGAGCATCCGGTCGTAGCAGTGCTGCCCCGCGTCGAAAAGCTCGATCCGGTTTCCCTCGACGATGCGGTTCGGATCGGAGCAGTATCGCTTCCAGTCCATCAGTCTTCTGTACGGGCCGGGGTCAGAAGTCCGAGCCGACGCCGAAGGAGATCTGGTGGAGGATGGGGGCGTCGTTGTCCTTTTCCTGCTTGTTGGCGGGGATGCCCATGCCGTACTGCACGGTGAAGGCCAGGTACTCGTAGATGAGCCTCATGCCCATGACGAGGCGGCTCATGTGGATGTACTGCCTCTCGAAATCCAGGAGGTTGTTCGAGTCCAGCGGATCGCCCACGCAGCTCGAGCCCAGGTCCGTCCCGCACTCGTACACGAAGTTGCGACCGGGAGTACCGTCCACCACCTCGGAATCCGCGATGATCCAGAGGAACTGGTAGGCGAAGTAGGGCGTGAGGATGGCCTGCTTCATGATGGTGAACGGGTAGGAGATGGAGGCGTCCACGCCAATCATCGTGAGGTTGAGCTCGTCCTCGCCGATGAGCTGGTGCACCGTGCCGCGCACGGCGAGGTCGGGAAAGGCGATCCACTTGCGAAGCTTCTTTCGCAGGCCCTGCAGGGGCGCAAACTTGACGTCCAGCCCGAGGACCACCTGCTCGGTGGCGGCCATGTAGCCGAACGTCGTGCCCAGCTCGAGGCTTCCCGGAAGGCCCTTCCTGATGTGCAGCCCCGAGAGGAACAGGGCGCCGGAAGGCTTCATCTCCTCGGTGCCCTTGCGCCAGAACTCCTCGTCGTTGTTGATGAAGGTGACCTGGCCCTCCAGGCCCACGTAGAAGCCCGAGTAGCCCAGGGTCTCCGGCGGAGCCAGCACGAACGGGCTCAGGGCGTACCCCAGCTCGCGGCTCAGGTCGCGGAAGGCCTGCCCGTCCGCCACGCAGAAGTTGTCGCTCGCACCGCACGTCTCATCCGTGACGAGGCGGCCCAGGGTGATGTCCATGGGGTTGGCCTGTGCCAAAGGCGACGCCAGGATGATGGCGACGGCCAGGGACGGAAGCGTCCCGCGCAGTGCCTTGTTCATTGCACACGCCTCCCGTTTTCGGGCTTGAATCCGCGATCACGGAAGGTTAACAGCCGTCCATCCCCCAGTCAAGCAGGTGGAGCGATCACCAGATCTTCGATTTGATGTGGGCCTTGTTCTTGAGCAGGATGTCCACGAGCGCCCGGTTGAAGTAGTTTCTGGAATGCAGCTCGGGCGCGATCTTCTCGTTGTAGTGCTGGCGGCCTTCCTCTATCTGGTCCTCGAGGACCTCGAACAGGTTGTCCTGCTCGATGCCCTTGACGATGGCAGCCTCGTTGTAGATGGAGATATCCGAGGCGATGGCCCTCGAAAGCCTCCTGGCCCTCTCCTCGGGGTTCATGGCAGCTGATGACATGGCGTACGACCTCCGTGGGAACGGATCTTACCCCATGGCCCCTTGATTTCCAAGCCCTTGTCATGGGTCTTGGCTCTTGACTTGGAACCGACTTGGTGATTATCTACCGTGTCCCGCGAGGCGTCGTGCGCCGTATCGCCTCAAGGAGGAAACCATGAAGCGCACCTACCAGCCTCACAACAAGAGCCGGATGCGTACCCACGGGTTTCGGACCCGGATGAGGACCCGCCAGGGCCGCGCCGTGCTCCAGTCGAGGCGTCGCAAGGGTCGCAAGCGTCTGACCGTGACCTGCTTCTCCAAGTGAGCGGAAACTGACCGGGCACATGGCCCAGTCCACGGGAGATCGGCGATTTCCGCGCTCTTTTCATCTGAGTCGGTCCTCGGACTTCCTGCACAACCGCAGGCGGGGGCGGCGGGGGCATGCCGAGCACTTCACGGTGAACCTGAGCCCGGGCCCGGACAAGGGCCGGAGGCTGGGCCTGGTGGTGAGCCGCAAGGTCGGCCCGGCCGTGGCAAGAAACAGGGTCAAGCGTCTCGTGCGCGAGGTGTTCAGGCTGAACATGGAGAGGATCCCGGCAGGCACGGACGTGGTGGTGATAGCGCATGCGGGCGCGGGCGGGCTGGGGATGACCCAGGCCGCCGGGGAGATACTGGAGTGCATCGAGAGGCTCGCGAGGCCACGGACGGGAGAGCCCGGAAAGTGAAGCACTTCTACAACTGGGTCCCCGTGGCCCTGATCCTCGTGTACCGCTTCACCCTCTCGCCGATACTCGGCCGCTTCTGCCGCTTCACGCCCACCTGCAGCCGGTACGGCGAGGAGTGCTACAGGCGCTTCGGGTTTTTCCTGGCCACGGCCCTCACGTTGTGGCGTATCCTGCGGTGCCAGCCGTTCGGCACGGCCGGTTACGATCCCGTTCCCGACGCCACCGACCCGCACCCCTTCGGCACGAGGGTCCAGCCCTGGAACGCGGATCCCGCACACGAGCACGGAGACCGCCATGGATGACAAGAAGCTTTTGACGGCGGTCCTGCTCTCCGGCATCGTGGTCGTGATCTTCGGGGTCGCGGTACCCCTCGTCACGGGCAAGCTCGGCAACAAGAAGGCTCCCGAGGCCCAGCCTGCCGCCAAGAAGGCCTCAGAGCCGGGCTCCTTGGAGCCTACCCTGTCGGCCCCGCCGGAGCCCGAGGCCAGGGAGGTGGAGGCCACCGACGCATCCCTGGGTACCGGAGGCGAATATTCCACGGTCATCGGCTCGGATCTGTTCAAGGCCACCATCAGCCCGAAGGGCGGGGTGATCCGCTCCCATGTCCTCACCAAGACGCAGTACGTGGAGAAGGACGGGGACGGCAAGACTGTGCCCATCGACATCGTCACCCACTCGCCGTCGGGCTACCCGCTGGTGCAGCTCACCCTCAAGGCCCGCTGGGACGGCGGCGAGCTGCCCACGGATCTGGAGTACGAGGTTGCGAACAAGTCGCAAAAG
>JBFYZU010000003.1:0-18119 GCA_041309365.1 Myxococcota bacterium | reverse complement strand
TGGTCCGTTCCCGAAGTCGCGTCGGGATCGGGCAGCAGGCCCGCGACCCGCACGCCCCTGTCCGCTGCCACGTCGATGGTCTCGGGGTAGCGGTGCAGGACGACGTCGATGGGGAACAGATCCTCGTCGTAGGTGCAGGTCGTGTCGATGGACAGGCAGCCCTGCGGGCTCCAGGAGAGCCTGTCGGAGAGGATCATGATGATGCTGTAGGAATCCTCCCTCATGCAGGCCGCTCCGAACCGGGCCGGGTCGAGGGGGCTCGAGGCGCAGGAGGCATGGCCGACGAGCGTGCCCATCCCTTCCCCGGTGATCGCCTGGAAGACGGCCTCGACTCCGCAGGCGCGCGTCTCGATGGAGCCGTCCATGAGCGATGCTCGAGTGTTCAGCGCGGTCAGACCTGCGGCGATGTCTTCGTCCCCGCCGCTGGAGCGCATGATGACCGTGAAGGGCTCTGCTTCCGGCGGGCCGTATCCCTGCTCCCCGAAGTCCTCGAAGGCCACGATGGAGAGCTCGACGTCGGGGATCACGGTCCTCAGCGCATCGAGCGAAGCAGGCAGGTCGGCCATGAGATCAGCCGTCTCGTCCGCCGTATCACCGCCCGTACCGGCCACGATGGCCAGATCCAGGCGAGGTAGCGACGTGGTCACGTCGTAGGTCAGCGGAGTGCCCAGCGGCCCCACGATGATCAGGTCGTCTGGCACGGAATCGGTCCCGTCGAGCGGATCCGAGCCCACGACGATCTCCAGGTAGTCGAAGTCCCCGTCCCCGTCCGTGTCCCAGAGCTGCGGATCCGTGCCCCACGTTTCGATCTCCACGATGTCCTCGATCCCGTCTCCGTCGTTGTCCCGGTCGCAGTAGTCCAGGACACCGTCGGGACCCGTGTCCGTGTCAGCGTCCGTGTCCACTGCACCCTCGACCTCGTCGGGCACTCCGCTGCCGTCGGAGTCCAGGTCGACCCTGTTCGGGATGAAGTCGTGGTCGCAGTCGTCCAGGCAGCCCTCCTGTTCATCGGTGATGCCGTCCCCGTCCGAGTCGTCATCCGCGTGGTCGAAAATGCCGTCCCCGTCCGAGTCGTCGTGGTTGGCGCTGCCCTCTCGAGGGTCGATGCAGCCGTCGTCGTCGTCGTCCATGTCGATGCGATCCGGCTGGCCGTCGCCGTCCACGTCCGTGTCCGGCTCGTCCCCGTCGTCGATGCCGTTGGCGTCGCTGTCCTCGTCGATGAAGTCGGGCCTGCCGTCCGAGTCGCTGTCGCGCGGGGCGGTCGAGACGTCGTCATCGCCTGCTTCCACCGCGTCGGGGATGCCGTCGCCGTCCGAGTCGTCGTCGAGCATGTCCGGCACGCCATCGTGGTCCGTGTCCCTGCCGTTGCCCTCGTCCTGGTCGCTGATGGTGTCCGAGTCCGAGTCCGTCGAGTCGCTCGTGTCCACGCCAGTGTCCGATGCCGTGTCCGCGCAGTCCGTGCAGGTGGAATCCGGGTAGCACGCCGTGGCGAGCAGCACGAGCCCCATGAGCGCGATCCTGTTCATCGTCATCTCCATGCCATGCTCAATCTACTGCACCCACCTGACTGGGGCAATCCGCCAGGCCGCAGGTGGCTGGCCGCGTCATTTTCCTGTCGTGTCGCTTTTTTTCCTGTTGGTGGGTACAAAGATTGTACCAATAGCTTGACTTCTACGGGACGGGTGCTAAATTAATGATAGGTCCAAAGGTTGTACCATTTGGATCTCGATGGGACTGGAGGCCCGAAATGACTGGAAATATTGAAGAAATCAAGACGGTGGTCGTGACAGGAGCTGCAGGCACCGTAGGTACCTATCTCGTGGGCACCTTGCTCAAGCAGGGGTACGAGGTCAGGGGGGTGGACATCCGGCCTCCCCGTGAAGGTCTGCCCGAAAAAGTGGAGATGATGCTGGGTGACCTCACGGACCCGGAATTCGCCAGGTCCTGCGTGGAAGGGGCCGATGCCGTCATCAACACTGCCGCGCTCGTGGACATCGGCCTGTCCTACGACGAGCTGCGACCCCTGAACGTCGATGCGGTGGGTGCACTGTACAGGGCTGCGGCCCAGGCCGGGGCGCGCAGGTTCGTTCACTTCTCCTCGGGTTCCATCTACGGCGCCGGCGATGGTGGGCTGCTCACCGAGGACACGCCGCTCGAGCCCAAGAGCGCCTACGAGCGCACCAAGGTGGAGTCGGAGCAGCTGCTCGCCGAGCTCGAGCACGACGTGGGCCTCGAGTGGATAGTGCTCAGGCCCGGCCTCATCTACGGCCCGGGCGCCCGTTTCCTGCTCGCGGACATAGTCGCCATTCCCCCGCTTTTGCGCTACGTGCTCGGCGCCAACATCCCCGGTCTCGAGGGTGGGCCGAGGACCAACGTCGTGCACGCCGAGGACGTGGCGAGGGCCTCGGTGTTCCTCATGCAGAACGCGGCGCCGGGTCGCGCGTACAACGTGGCCGATCCGACGCCGCTGGACGTGGGATCCATCGTCACGGCCGCCGTCAGAGCCTACGGGCTGTCCCCGCGCTTCACCCTCCGCCTTCCCGAGCCAGGCACCCTGAGGCCCTTCAAGCCCATCCTGGATTCGGACATCTTCTTCCGCGCGGCCAACGCGCCTCTCGATTCGCTGTGGGACGCCCTCGTGGACGAACACGAACTCGTGGGTGGGCTGGATCCCGCGCTGGACCGCGAGAGCGCACCGTACATGTTCCGCAACTCCGTGTTCAGCGTGGACAGGCTTCGGGTGCGAGGCTTCGTGTGGAAGCACCCGGACTTCAGGCGCAGCATCACCGACGTCATCGGGTGGTACGTGAAGAACCGCTGGATCCCGCCTCTTTCCGACGTGCGTCCCGGCGGGGGCAGGATGCCGCGCATGGGGTTCTCCTTCACCGAGACCATGGGAGGTCGGGTGAGGCTCGCGAACGACGCCGTCCTGAAGTCGGATGCCGGCGGCCGTCCGTTCATCTTCACGGTCACCGCCCGCGCCACGCGCATCGAGAGGTTCGTCCGCGACGCGAAGACGAGCATCGAGGGCACTGTGTTCTGGCAGGACGTGGCCGATGGGGCGGCCTTGAAGGGGACGTTGACCATGCCGCTTTTGAGCCGTCGGCAGCTCTCCTACGACTTCTCCTTCATGGGCGAGGACGGACGGCTCTACCGGTTCCATGGGTGCAAGCAGGTGAAGCTGCGCCACCCCATCGACACCATGACGACCTTGCCCGGGACGGTCTTCGATCAGGACGGGCGCGAGGTGGCGGCGGGTGTGGCCCGCTTCGACCTGCGCAAGGATCTCCTGCCCATGGTCAAGAGCTTCTCCCTGCGTTGAGGCAGCGCGAGAGTACGGTCCATTTTCTGCCGATGACCACCGTTGTGATGCTATGATTCGGCCGTGGTGCCTCGCCTGACACGGGTTTGGGTCGCGATGGCGATCCTGGTCGTGGGCCATCCGGCTTTCGGTCAGGAGGGTGACGCGGACGACTACGAGACCGTGATCACCGCGTCCATGAAGGATGAAGATACGCTGCTCTCCTGCAGGGACACGGACGTGGTGGGAGCCTCGAAGATAGAGGACGCATCCCCGAAGTCCACGCCGGAGCTGCTCTACGACGCGCCGGGCGTGTTCGTGCAGCACACGAGCTACGGCGGTGGCGCTCCGATCATGCGCGGCCTCATCGGGCCGCAGATCCTTCTTCTGGTGGATGGCGTCAGGCTCAGCAACTCCCTCTACAGGACCGGCCCGCTGCAGTATCTGAACCTCGTGGATCCCATGGCGCTGGATCGGATCGAGCTTCTTCACGGCCCTGGTTCCGTCCTGTACGGATCGGACGCGATGGGCGGTGTCGTGCAGGTGTTCCCACTGGAGCCGTCGCTGTTCGGACACGAGCCAGGTGCGGAAATGGACCTGCTCTTGCGCCACGCATCGGCCACTAACGGGTTCGTGGGCCATGCCGGTGCCCAGGCCGGGCAGGGCGGATTCGGAGTGCTCGGCACATTCACCCTCATGGGGCTGGGAAACCTCGTGGGCGGGTCCGACGTGGGCAGGCAGATCCACTCGGGATACGATCAGTGGTCCACCGTGGGTGCCGTCTTGCACAGGTTCACGGATGGGTACCTCGCGGGCTGGCACGTGAAGCTCGGCTGGCTCGCCAGCGAGATCGACGACGCGGGTCGCACGGACAAGCTCTTCGACAAGGCGTCGCTGTCGATCTACGACAACCAGGATGTCCTCGTCTGGGGCAGGCTGCATGCCGACGTGAGCTCCATCGCGACCAGGGCAGACCTCACCCTGTCGTTCCAGCGGTTCTTCGAGCGCAAGGACACGCTCTCGATGAAGCCGGACCTGATCTCGTGGCACGAGGGCGTCAGGGACGAGGTCACGGCCGTGACCCTGGGTCTGGACGTGCAGCTCGTGACGCGAATGCTCGGAGGCAGGCTGTGGCTCGAGTACGGCGGCATGTGGTACCGCGACGGCGTGAGCGCGGATCGCTTCGAGAGCCATGGCCTGGGGTGGGCGCCGCGCCAGGATCTTCCGTACGCGAACGGCTCCACCTACACGAGCTATGGCGTCTACATCCTGGCAGGAGGCGATCCCCTGGTCCTGGACGACGGTCACGTGCTGAGGCTCCAGGCCGGCTACCGCTTCCACGGCATGGGCGCCAGCTCGCCAGCACAGCTGGATCTCCCCGCGGTGACGTTCCAGCGAGCGGGTCACGTGGGCCTGGCCAGCTTGCAGTATCTCTACAGGGATCTCATGACCGTGGCGTTCACGTTCTCCCAGGGGTTCCGCGCGCCGTCGCTGCAGGAGTCCGCCATGCTGGGCGACGAGGGCAAGAGCTTCCACACTCCCAACCACGAGCTCGGCCCCGAGAGGGCGGACGTGTTCGAGCTATTGTGGCGGGCCAGGCTCGGCCGGCTGTCTTTCGGATGGGTGGGCTCCATGTCGCTGCTTCGCGACTTCATCAAGCGCGTGCCTTCCACGTGGCAGGGACAGGACGAGATCGGAGGCAAGCCGGTCGTCATGCCCGTGAACGCGGGTGCGGGGCGCGTGCTCGAGACGACCCTGTTTCTGCGCGTGGACGCCGGCCTGGGCTTCTCGGCCAGCGGCCACATGACCTTCACCTGGGGCGAGGAGGTGGTGAAGGGCGGCAAGGACGTCCCGCTCACGCGGATCCCGCCGCTTTTCGGCATGCTCTCGTTGAGGTACGACACCCCGTTTTTCGAGTGGGGCGCCGCATTCGTGGAGACCTACGTCAGGTGGGCTGCCCGCCAGGCCCGTCTCTCGCCCGAGGACCTGAAGGACTCACGGATCCCCGAGGGAGGCACCGAGGGCTTCTTCGTGTGGAGCTTTCTCGCGGGCATCGACATGTTCCGGATGGTCCGCCTCGGCCTGGTGCTGGAGAACGTCACCAACCAGAAGTACAGGTATCATGGCTCCGGTCTGTGGTGCGCCGGGACCAACCTCGTCACCACGCTCGAGCTCTCCTTCTGACGTTCCTGGAGGCGATGCGGATGGCGATGGGGATGGCAAGGCACCATGGCGGGGTGCATGCTGCCCCCCGCACCCCCCTGCCCGACGTCGATCCCCGGCAGGGAAGGGGAGGCGAGCCTGGCGAGCCGGTGATGGGTGCCAAGGACAAGGAGGCCCTGGATAATCTTGCGGGCAAAAGGGGTGTGAATGGAGTCAGGCGGGAATCAGCGGACGATGGAGCAGCCGCAGCCGCTGTCCTTGTCGCCGTCGCCCGTGCCCGTGTCGGTCTCGGTGTCCGTCGAGGTGTCCATGGGCATGTCCACGATCACGTCGGCGGGCGTGGTGTCCGCGGGGACGTCCGCGGTCGTGTCCTCTTCCACATCTGCCGCCGTGTCCTCGGGCAGGTCGATGGTCACGTCCGGGATGGGCGCGCTCGGGTAGCGCTCCACCGTGGGAACCTGCTCGGTCGTGCCGGCCACTGTGTCGACCGTGAGGCCGCCGACCACGTAGAGGTGGTCGTCGAGCGTGGTGCCTGCCACGTTGAGCTTGTTCTCCGTCAGGGTGGGGATCATGGGGATCCAGAACCCGTCGTAGTAGCACTCGAACGTGTCCTCGCCCGCCTCGGCCAGGTCGCTGGCGCCGCCGGAGAGGCACATGTGACCGGTGGGCAGGACGCCTGCCGCCGTGTTCCAGCGCATGAAGATCGTGTCGCCGGTCCGCGTCCAGAGATCGCCGGTGATGTCGTACAGATCGGAGCGCCTGGACATGATGCCGTCGAACGCGCCGCTGGCCACGAGGATCGTGGTGGCGTCGATCATCTGCGACGCGTGACGGACCCTTGTGCCAGGGGATGCGGTCAGGGCCGTGACCCAGGTGCTCGTGTCCGCGTCGTAGGACCAGATCTCCTCCTCGGGGTAGGCCGATCCGCCCACGTCGAAGGCGCCGAAGCCGCCTATCACGTAGAACGTGTTGTTGGCCGCGTCGCAGACCATGCTGTGGGCCATGCGGGGCTCCGGCATGTCGGCCGAGCCCGTGGTCCACGTCATGGTGTCGGGATCCAGGATGTACACGTGCGAGTTCTGGGGGGTCGTCGCGTTGCCGGTCTGACCGCCCGTCACGTACACGAGGCCGTTCATTCCGCAGGCCGCGTGCAGGGCCAGCGGCGAGGGCATGGCCTGGTCGGTCATGGTGTAGTCGTAGTGATCCCACACCATCATGTCCGTGTGCAGCACCTGCACGTCGTTCATGATGTAGTCCGTGGCGCTCAGTGCGTCGTGCCACATGCCGCCGAGAACGACCAGGTCCGTCCCCACGGACGCCACCGCGGGCTGCTCCACCACCTGGGGCATGTCCGAGAGGGCCTGCCAGTGGTCGCCGGCTGGCTGCGCCAGCGTGAGCAGGTTGACGCTGACCGCCGTGCCGGCTGCCGGGGTCAGGGTGACGATAGCCTCGTCCGTGTCGCCTCCCACCGCGGTCGATGGGATGGCCACGTCCACGGTGAAGGTGGCCGAGGTTCCGGCCGGGACCGGGAGCGACGCGACCGAAGGGGTCGTGGTCCACGCGGGCGAGCCGGTCGTGGCCAGGGTGAAGGACACGTCTGTGGGCTCCAGGTTGTAGATCTTGAAGCTGTGGGTCACGGTGTTGCCCGGCTCGTCCCAGCCCAGGCCGTTGGGCGGGAGCACCGGTGTTCCGCCCGTGGGAGGCGAGAACAGGATCGCCAGGTTGTCGGCGACCGAGCCCTCGGTCAGGCATCCTGGGTAGTTCAGGCCGCTCAGTGCGTCCGGGTCCTCGATGCCGATCGTGGACTCGCCGCCGGCGCTCGTGCCAGCTTCCTGGACCTGCACCAGGATCTCGCCGTTCTCGAACAGCTGCACCTGGACCGTCACGTAGTCGGCCACCTCGCCCGCCACGCTCGAGCAGCACTGGGGCGCGTCGATGATGGCCATGCCGAACCAGCGGTTCGGGGCAATGCCTCCCTCACCATAGTAGATCTGGCAGCCGTGGCCGGTGCACCATGCCGCGTCGGCCGGGTGCCAGTCGCGGTGGAAGAACGCGATCATGCCGTCCGTGGTGCCGGGGCTCGGCAGGGGGCACTGGTTGCCGTAGAAGAACTCGTAGGTCATGGGCGAGAACCGGATCATGCCGTTGGTGTAGAGGTACACCGCCGAGTAGTCCACGCCGTAGTAGGGGAAGTCGAACGGCAGGGCGATGGCTGAGCTCTGCAGGTCGTCCGTGACTCCCGTCCACTGCGTCAGCCCGGTCATGTCGACCCAGCTGAAGTCCAGGCTCGCCTCTCCGGAGTCGACGAGGGTGTAGCCGAAGTAGTCCGGCCCGGCCGTGATGCTCCACGCCGGACCGGCGGCCAGGCACGTGGCGAGTGCCGTGGCCATCGCGATCGTTGTTGCCTTCTTCATGGACCTCCTCCTTGTTCCTGTCTTGTTGCCTCCGGTTGCGAGAACCGGTCGTTCGTGTGTTGCTGCTGTTTCAAGGGATTCCGACTTCCCATAGCACGGAAAAAACACCGGGGCAATCGCGCTAGTAGATCATGTTGATGCCGAGGTAGATCTCCGACTGGTCCCTCTTGGCGAAATAGAGCCTGTAGACGCCCTCGTCGAGAGGCCTGCCTCCCTGCGCGTAGGCCAGCGAGATGTCGATGGTCGGCGCATTCTCTGGCATGGGGATGGAGAAGTTGAGCGCGAACTCCCAGTAGTAGTCGCTCTGCCAGCGCTGCCTGTCCCCCTCGCGCGTGTCGTAGGGCAGTCCGAAGGTGTGCACCCACGAGACGCTCGGGGCGAACCAGTCCAGCGGCGCGTAGATGAGCTGGAACATGTAGCCTGCCATGAGCATGTTGTTGGGCGATCCCATGGTCGTCTCGGCGTACTTCGCGATGGAGTAGCGGAAGTAACCGTTGGCCACCAGGGTCACGGGCCCCAGGCTCGGGGCCAGGGCCAGCACGAGCGTGGGCTTGGTGATGTAGGAACGCTTGATGCTCTGGCGCGACGTGGGAAGCGTGAAGTAGATGGACGCCTTGCCAGGGATGGGGAACCCGGGGATGGGGATGGTGAACTTGCGATGGTAGTACAGGCGGATGTCGCCGAACCACAACCCCGATTCCCCGGGGTCCGCCACGAACCTCTGCTCGAGGTCCATGCGCAGACTGAGCTGGTCGAACTTGGTCAGGTCGAAGTTGCCCCTGAGCATCCAGAAGGCGAGCCAGTCGTTGGCCGAGTAGTCCGCAGAGATCACGTTGAAGTGCAACTCGTACAGCCCCTGCACCTGGAACCGGCCCTTCCTCTGCACGGCCGTGGGGATGATGGCGTCGAGTTCGATGTCCGACCCCCCTTCTCCGGTCGACGCCGGAGGCGCCACGGGTCCTTCTCCGGTGTCACCGCCGGAACCGCCATCCGGCTCGCCCACGATGGGCGCCGAAGGCGGCAAAGCGGGCGGCTGCCAGGCAGGGAAGGTCCCGGGCGGGTAGGTCAACTCGCCGAAGGCGCTGCCCATCGCGTAGGGCTTTGGCCCTGCGTCCGGCTCGTCCCCGGCGGCCCCGGCTTCTGCTTCCGCCTCGGCCTCTTCTTCTCCCGCCGTGGCTTCCTCGTCCTCCGGGTAGTCCATGTCCGTCAGGGGGGCTGGCGCCGCTGGCGCCGCCTCCCCTTCCGGCGGAGGCCCCGGCTCGTCCTGGGCGGATGCTCCGCCCCCGGCGAGGAGCCACGCGAGCAGGGCGAGAGCCGCTGCGGTCGCATGTGGCTTTGTTGCTCTCATGACGTGGAGCCTCCCTAGTTGAAGTACTCGTAGTAATCGAGGAAGTACTTTATATCGTATGTCGAAACGTAGTCCAGGCTGTCGATGTTCACGTCCTCGTTGAAGTCCCACAGGAGCTTGTAGGAGATGGGGCTGATGTCCGCGCTGGAGCACAGGTGCTGGTTGCGGTCGTCCAGGTAGAGGTAGATCCAGTTCCCTCCCTCGGCGTCGTTGAACACCTGGTGGCCGTCGTCCTCAGCGCCCAAAGCGGCCGTGGGGCAGGAGTGATCGATGGTGCCGTCGGAGTTGTGGCATTCGGTGCGCGGGTCGAACCCGAAGTAGTCGATCATGTCCTGGGCCCTGTCGAAGGCCCTGAACCCGATCCACTCCTTCTTGGACTGGTCGCCGAAGTTGATGTTGTGGGTGTCCTGGGCGAACAGGAGCACGGCCGTGGGCAAGAACCACGGGTACACGTCGTACGCGCCGCCGAGCATGGCGTTGAGCGTGTTGAGCGAGTCCGAGTAGGCCTGCGCATTGCCCCAGTCCGTTTCGTAGTAGGCCAGGTAGGCGTACACGTCCCAGTTGTAGCTGTCCGCGCCCCACAGGCCCAGGAAGCTCATCATAGCGTAGAACTTGTCGTAGATGATGCCCACGCGCGTCACGTCGCCGAAGAACGAGTCGTACGTGGTGGCATAGGAACGCTCGGCATTGGACTGGGTCAGGATGGCCTGGAAGTAGTTCATGGCCATGCGGTTGGCCTGCCCCATCTCCTCGTTGAACTCGTCGCGCACATTCTCGAAGAAGAAGAGATCCCCTTCCTGGCCCAGGAGCCTGAGGTCGTTCTCCAGGTCCGTCTCGTTCCAGTCCAGGGTCCACAGCTCGAGGAATCTCCTGAGTGGGTACGTGTAGGAGAACGCGGAGTTCGGGTAGGTCCAGGTCTCCCAGTACTGGCGGTAGGAGCGGAAGTTGCGGAACTGGTACATGAAGTCGTAGTAGACGATGTTGTTGTACACGATCTCCGTGGGCGTTGCGCCCATGTCGAAGGTCTCGACCAGCGGGCTGAGCGGTGCGTGGTAGTCGTTGGCGAACAGCAGCGCGCGCTCGGGGTGGTGGCACTCCTCCCCCGCGGGGCAGGGGGCGTCGCCGTTGGCCTCGTGGTTCCAGTCCGGGTGCAGCATGCGGATGATCTCGGGATCCGTCTCCGCGTCGACCTCCTCCTGGCTGTCGTAGCGGTAGCCGTAGATGATGGCCGACCAGTCGTAGGGCCAGTACCCGAGGTCGGAGCCGGCCTCGGCGAAGTGGTGCACGTAGTCCATGACGCTGGACGACGGCCCGTACGTGTCCGAGCCGTCCTCGGCGCATCCCGTGCACTTGACCCAGTGCTTCGCGTCCACCGATGCGTAGAAGTTGTGGTACAGGCCGATGTCGTGCCCCAGTTCGTGGATGCAGGTCTGGTGGGCGATGCGCCACCTGATCTCGTCTTCCCACTCGTCGAAGGTCTGCCACGTGCCGTCGGCCTTGCACTTCTGGCTGATGGACGCGATGGACGCGATGAGCGTCACGGGCTCGAACATGCAGATCCCGTGCAGGCCGGCGGCCGTCTCGCGATCCTGCATGAGCTGGTGGTGTGCCGACATGGATTCCTTGGCCCTGTTCAGGAAATCCACGCCGTCCTCGATAGCGCCCGGCGACGTGAAGTCGTCGTGGCCCGTGGGGCTGTGGATCGAGTCGAGCTGGCCCGCGATGCGCCAGAACTCCTGATCGCGTTCCATGAGGTCCTCGCGCATCGTGGCGAGATCCTCGGTGGCCGCGCCGCGTCCGCTGTACACGAACGTCTGGTACGGCGGGTAGTAGTAGCGCACGTCGTTGAGCAGCATGTGGTAGTAGTCGTAGAACTCCGTGCTGTGCTCGGGGATCCACTCCTCGGGGTCGGAGCCCATGTAGGACTTCATCTTGGAAAACAGCGTCGTGTTCTGCAGGTCGTCGCGCACCTGCTGGGGCACCACGGGCCTGCGGGCTCCTGGAGTGGAGCATGCCGTGCCCCCCTCCTCGTCGAACGAGTCCGATACGTTCTCGAGGAACTCTCGCGCCGAGTAGGTGTACCAGTGCAGCCCCTGCCAGTTGTTGAAGTTCAGCGTTGCATTGATGATCTCGCCCGTGCGCGGGTCCATCCAGCTCGGGCCGTAGCCCAGCCAGGGGATGTCCGTGAACGCGTTGTTGTGCCACACCACGAAGCTGTAGCGGATGTCGCCGAACTCGCGCACGTACCCGGCCTCGTCCGGATCGTGGAAGGCGATGCGTGCGTCCACGCCGGCGGCCTCGAGCACGTCGTTGGCGTGCCCGGCCACGCTCTCGTAGAGGTCACCGTACTCGGCGTTGTTACGGAACTCCTCGGGCACATCCACGAGGTAGTAGTCGATGGGCAGGTCCGGATTGAAGCGGCTGAGGTACATCTCGGCGCCGATGAACCCGGTGTCCGGGTCCTGGTAGTTGTGCACGATGTAGTCCCAGATGCCGAACTTGCGGCGGTACTTGTCCTTCTCGCCGACGGGCCTCGCCACGTACTCGTGCCCCTCCGGAGCGTCGGGCCGGCGCCAGAACGAGTACTTCACGTCCACGGTCTGGGTGTCGGTGCCGAGCCGGAAGTTCATCAGGCTGGCGTAGCGGTAGTCCACCTTGTAGACGAGCCGGACGGTGAACTCCCAGTAGTCGCCCTTTTCCCAGTCCACCTGGCACGTGTCGTCCATTCCGTCGCAGAAGTTGGACTGATCGTCCACGGTGTCCACGTAGTGGAACGAACCCGGAACGAGGCTCTTGGTCATGAGCTCCATGGCCGGCGAGAGGGCCCAGTCGTAGTACCAGCTCAACCTGGCCAGGTCGCTCCACGCTCCGTCTTCCAGGTTCAGCTTGAAGTGCTGGCGATCCTGCCAGTCGCGCTCGCGATACTCCTCCACGTAGTTCGTGATCTCGCCGTCGAGGTTGCGCCTGAGCTGCAGGTCCACGTGGGTGCCTTCCCACTCCTGGAGGATCCGGGGTGCCAGGTCGGCGGCGTCGCGCGGATCCACGAGGTTCGGGTCGTCGCCGATCTCGTACGGTCCCAGCGTGATGGCGTCCACCAGCTCCATGCTGTCCTTGGTGAACATGAAGCGGACGTACTGCGTGTCCGCCTGGAGGCCAGGGAAGATGTCCGGAAGGGGCGTGGGCACGGACACCGCCGTCACGCTCATTCCCATGAGCCAGCCGTAGTCCGGCTCACCCTCGTGGTTGGGGTTGGGACGGGTCAAGAAGTCCTTGTCGAGGTACGTGTTCTCGTTGAACAGCTCGGTTCGCGTTTCGCGGTGATACACGCACTGCGACGTGACCACGATGGCGAGCGCGACCGCCGATACGTTCAGGATGCGGGTTTTCATGATGTGCCTCCTCATCCTCTATCGCTTCCAGGCGTAGACCTGGTCGATCATGTTATTCGTCACGAAAAGGCCCATCTGCGCGTCCATGTCGTAGATGGCCGTGATGAACTCCCGGTTCTCGCTGAGCCTGACGATGGTGGCGCAGGGCCAGGCCGCGTCCTCCATCTGACCCAGAAGCTCGTCGGCGTAATCGCCGATGCGCACCTGGAAGCCGCAGAACGAGACCTCGCCGAAGAACCCGGACGCGGTCACGGCAACGACCTCCAGGTCCTCGGAGTCCAGGCTCTCGGGCAGAAGGTAGAAGGCCGCATTGATGGTCCCGCCGTAGAGCTGGAAGAACTCGGACGGCACGAACTGCGAGTGCGGGCCTGCCAGAGGCACCCAGTAACCCGTGACGGAGCTGGCCGGCAGGTAGGGCGCCAGCACCTGTCTCGTCTCCGTGGCGCCCATCTTGATGTCGATGAGCGCGCGCCTCGTCTCGGGCACGACCTCCGCGATGGTCACCGTGCCGACTGCCCCGTGCTCCTCGTCGATCCCCAGCCTGGGCGAGTCCATGAGGTGCGCCATGGTGAACGTGTCGTTGCTCGGGAAGTTGGGCGTTGGAAGCTCCGCGTCCCTGTAGAGGACCTCCTCCATGCGGGTGGAGCCCTTCTCCCAGTTGATGAAGTGGATGCGGTCGTCGTTCCCGCCGTAGTAGAGCCCCACCGTGTAGCGATCGGCGAGCCCCGTGATGCTCATGAGGGCATAGATGGTGTCGGGCCGGCTCGTGTTCGGCGTGAAGTTGATCTGGTCGTCCTCCAGCGCGACACCACCGTTGAAGTACTGGCCCATGGCCTTCTCGAACTCCTGCACGTAGAAGCTCGTGCCCGTGAGCCTCGGCGTGATGGCCGATCCCAGCGCAGCCGAGACGTACGTCCCCAGCGTGCGGATGAGCGGGAGCACGGGCCTCCCTGCGCTCTCCTCGCAGCGGTCGTAGACCGTGTCCATGTCCGGACCGTCGTCCTCGCAGAAGGCCGCGTAGATGCCTCCCGGGCGCAGCCTGTCCGGGTAACGCGCCTGCACGTCGGCGGGCAGGTCCGGATCGTTGGGCAGCCTGAGCTTCTCCACTCCCGTGGGATCCGTGGGTGCGAGCGACGGGATCTCGGCGCGGATGGCCGTGTCCAGCCTCGTCTTGAAGATGCCGAGGATGTCGGAGTAGGGCATGGAGAACTCGCCCTCGTAGGCCGCGTTGATGCTCAGGACGGTGACGAGATCGCCGGACTCCAGCGTGGGCTCGATGGGCAGGATCTCGTCCACTGCCAGACCCGAGCGCTCGAAGTAGAGGAGCGTCCCGCCCATCTGCGACACGACGTACTCGTATCCGTACGTGGCGTTGACCTGCGCCATGTCCATGGAGTCCGCTCCCAGGCAGTCGGCCTCGATGTCGGCCCAGTCCGAGTCGTAGGTGACCACGCAGTCCGGAATCCCGGCCGCCGTGGTGCCGTAGATGGTGGGCGTGATCCCCGTGACCTCGGCCCTTCCCATTCCGATGGTGAAGGGACGCTTGAGCGTCACCTCGATCTGCACGATGTGCTGCTGGATCGGCTCGAGCACCACGTACAGGCCCACGCTCATGAACACGAGCACGGGCAGGGTGCCCGACAGGATGATGTAGCAGGAGCCGGCGTCCACGCAGTCGACGGCGTCCGCGTCCAGCCCGGGCCGGAACGACTCGATGAGCGCCCGGTCCATCTTGCGCATGTTCTCGTCCGTTCGCGGGTCGCGCGAGCCGCCGTCCCCCCGGTTCAGCTGCGTTCCGTCGAGGGTGATGGCCTCGTTCACCTCGAACAAGAAGGTGCCCTCGTCCACGTCCCCGGCCGAGCCTTCCGCCGTGATCACGCCCTTGTACCCGGTCCGGACCAGGATGTCGTCGATCTCGCGGGTCTGGGTGTCCCAGAAGGCGATGAGCTCGTAGTAGTCGCCCCAGGCTGCTATGCCGTCGCCGTAGTACAGGGCCTGGCAGAGCATGTCCGGGCTCTGGGCCTCGTCCACGGTCAGGCCCGACCAGTCGGTGCCCTGCATGTTCAGGCCGCCGGCTCCCACCATGGGGATGATGGGCTGGTTCACCATCGTGACCTGCTTGTCCGCGATCTCGCGATCCGAGCAGACCTCGACGGTCGCAATTCCGGGATCGTACTCCAGGGACTCGTCGATGAAGCCCTTGGTTCCCGTGTAGAACCGGCTGACGTTCGAGAACCCGTTGGAGATGTCCGGGTCGTAATCGTCCGGCAGCTTGTCGTAGACCTCGTCGGGCTTGTCGCATCCAGCCAGCGCCAGCATGCAGACCAGCGTCCCGATCAGGGATCGTCTCATGACCGCCTCCTTCGTCAGGTCAGTGGTTACGATATGACTGTAATGAGGGATGGTCCCTCCCGTACCTTTCGGTAATGGGAAGCAATTACAATCGACACCTTTTGTCAAGTGCAGAACAGCGAGACGGTGCTCCTCGTCAACTTCTTCACGGCATGCCGCCGGCGGTACAGGGGATTTGAAGGGTTGCATATATCCTGGAAACACTGGTAGTTGGACGTTGGTTCAGCTCGTGATGATGGGATCCACGTTGCGAATGCCCAGAAGGTGGGCCCTGGCCACCGAGACCGTGAAGATGGAGCCCGTGACGAGGACGGGCATTCCGCGGCGAATGGCCTCCGTCCTTGCCCGGTCCACCGCATCTGCCACATCATCGATGCGCGCCGCTTTCACGGAAGCAGGATAGTCGCGAGGCCTCAGGGCTCTGGGCACGTCGGGCGCGGTCAGGTAGAGCTTCCCGGTGATGGGCTCGAGTATCCCGAGCATCTTCGCGATGGGCTTGTCCGCCATGCCACCGAAGACCACGTGGTACCTTCTTCCCCGCACGTTCCTGACGAGCGCCCTGAGCCCCTCGGGATTGTGGGCGCACTCCATGAGCGTCTCCGGCGCTCCGGGGGCCATCTCCATGCGGCCCGGCCAGCGGACCGAGCCCAGCGCCTGGCGCATGTTCCGGGGGTCGAGCGGGTAGCCTTGCTCGTGCAGGAGCTCCGCGATGGCCACGGCCATGGAGGCGTTGTGGGCCTGGTGCTGCCCGCCGAGGTGTGTGCGCAGTCCCTCCATCCTTCCGCCCGGCCCCTCGTAGTCGAACGAGCCGTCCGGATGCAGCACGTGGCGAAACTCCCTGCCGTGCATCCACACCTCGCATCCGAGCTTGCGGGCCCTGGCCAGGATGACATCGCGCGCGGCAGCGGGCACATGGCCCATCACCAGGGGGACGCCCGGCTTGAGGATGCCGGCCTTCTCGCCCGCGATGGTGGACAGGGTCGGCCCCAGGATGCGCTGGTGCTCCAGCGAGATGGTCGTGATGGCGGTGACGTCGGGCACGATCACGTTCGTGGCGTCGAGCCTGCCACCCATGCCGACTTCCACCACGGACATGTCCACCTTCTGCTCCCGAAACCACCTCATTGCCATGAGTGTCGTGATCTCGAAGAACGTGAGCCACGGGACCTGGCCACGTGCCACGTAGCCGTCCAGGGCGCGAAACAGCCTCACCACGTCGCGCCTGGGGATCTCTGCCGAGTCGATGACGATCCTCTCCGTGTACCTGTGCATGTGCGGCGACGTGAACTTGCCCGTGCGGTACCCCGACCGCGTCAGGTAGGCGGCCACCATGGACGTGACCGAGCCCTTGCCGTTGGAGCCGGCCACGTGCACGGCCCTGAGACCGTCCTGGGGAGATCCCATGCTTCTCGCGGCGTCCTCGACCCTCTCGATGCAGAACTTCGCGTCTTTTCCGGCCCGCGCGTACAACTCCTGCAGGACATCGCGGTATGTGGGCATGTCGGTGGTTTCTAGGCTTCCTCGCGGAAAAGTCAATCAGCCTCCGAACCGGGCCTGCAACTCGAGGAACTGGTAGAACTCGTCAAGGTCTTCCATCGAACGCACGAGCACTCCCCCCTGGACGCGGCGCACGACGCCCTTCTTGCCCAGCACGTCGAAGACACCCGCCACGTCGGGGCCGGAGACCTCCACCTGGGATGCCAGCTCCGCCTCGTCCAGACCGACGAGGATTCCCTCGTCCGTCTGTTCGCCCGTGTCCTGCGCGGCGCGTATGAGGCCGAGCACGACCCTCGCCTGCGGGTTGTTCTGCACGAGGATGGAGATGAGCTCGTCGGCGGCCTTCAGACGTCGGGCCATGAGCTTGAGAAGTCTCACCGCGACCTCCGGCTGGTTCATGATGACCTTCTCGATGATGGCCGTGGGAAAGGCGATCACCGTGACGTCCGTCATGGCCAGGGCACTGGCCGTCCTGTAGTCTCCCAGGAGCGCTGCCACCTCGCCGAAGAAGTCATCCTCGCGCAGATGGCTCAGCGTGAGCTCCCTGTCGCCGACGGTCTTGTAGATCTTCACCTCGCCGTCGTGGATCAGGTAGAGCTCGCTGCCGTCGTCGCCCTCGAGGAAGATGTGCTCACCCGCCGGGAAGGTCTTTCCGAACTTGCCGACCAGTGCGTCCAGATTGCTCATGGCGCGCCTCGTGTCTATAGTGGTGGCGCCTGCGACGCCGCTTCTGGCAAGCTAGCACGAAGCCTCATCGTGGTGCAATCGGACGGGTCATGGAACAGGCCATCATCGGCATGGGCTCCAACATCGGCGACAGGGAGGCGAACCTGCTTCACGCGGTGAACGCCCTCGATCGGGATCTTTCGGTGAGGGTCCTGGCCGTCTCGCCGGTGTACCGGACCGCGCCCATGGGACCTGCGCTGTACGAGTTTCTCAACGCAGCGGTCATGGTGGAGACGGGTCTCGATCCCGGGCAGCTGCTCATGCGGCTCCAGACGCTGGAGCGCGAGGCCGGGAGGCCGGCCGATCACGAGAGGTGGGGACCGAGGCTCATCGATCTCGATATCCTCCTCATGGGCGACAGGATCCAGGATGGGCCGCCTGCGTTGCCCCATCCCGGGCTGAGGCTGAGGGACTTCGTCCTGGCGCCGATTCTCGATCTCGTACCTGGGGCGAGCGATCCCCGTGACGGGGCGAGCCTGGCGTCGCTGCTCTTTTCCCTCGAGGCTCGTACCGTCCTTGGCGAGCCCGGCTGCCTGCCCTCGAGGATCGATTGCGAGGTCCTGGAGCACACGGCAGATGTGGGGATCGAGGTGCGCAGCTCGACCCTGGATGGGCTTCTCGAATGTGCGGTCATGGCCCTGGCCGATGTGATGGTGCCGCGCTCCATGCTCAAGGAGAGGGCCCGCGTGGAGATCTCCCTGGCATCGCCGGATCGCGAGTCGCTGCTCGTGGACCTGCTCGGGGAGGTCCTCTTTCGCGTGGACACGCAGCGGTTCGTGCCTCTCAGGGCGAGCATCCGGGTCCACGCCGCGCCCGGTGGCTGGGAGCTCTCGGGCGCCCTGTTCGGATGCGTGGTCGATCCGGCCCACTTCAGTCTGGCCGTCAAGGCGGCCACCCACCACCGGGTGGCCGTCGTCTCGGGTCGAAAA
>JBFYZU010000002.1:0-17678 GCA_041309365.1 Myxococcota bacterium | reverse complement strand
CTCGGGGTCGATGAGGACAATCCAGAGGCCCTCGAGAAAGTCGAGACCATCTACGGCGAACTGGGTCGCTTCGATGCCCTTCAGGCCGTCCTCGAGCGGCGCCTGGAGCTCACCTCCTCTCCGGAGGAGAAGCTGGCCCTGAGGCGCAAGGTGGCCGCCATCTATGACGAGGCACTCGGGGACCGTACCAAGGCCATCGAAGCCTACGTCCAGATCCTCGACGACAACGGCGACGATCTGCAGACGCTGGTGGCGCTGGGGCAACTCCTGGAAGCGGAGAAACGCTACAAGGACCTGCTCGACGTGATCGAACGTCAGATGGGGCTGAGCGCTCCCGGTAGCGACGAGTACATCGAGAGGCTCTTCTCCCGCGGAAAGCTCTGCGAAGAACGTCTCGACAACGTGACCCAGGCCATCGAATCATACAGGGACATACTCGCCATCCGGCCGGAGCACGAGCCATCGATGAAGGCCCTCGAGCGTTTCATCGAGGACGACGCGCACAAGGGCGAGGTGGCGAGACTGCTCGAGCCCATCCTCGCACAGAACGAGGACTGGCAGAACCTGAGTCGCTGCCTGCTCATCCTGGCTGACGAGGCCGAGGAGAATGCCGACAAGGTCGATTACCTGCGTCGCGTCAGCGAGATCTACATCGACAAGCTGAGCTCGCCGGAGCAGGCATTCGTGACCAACGGAAGGGCACTACGCCACGATCCCGCCAGCGAGGAGATCATGGCGGATCTCGAGCAGATCGCGGAGGTCCTGGACGCATACAAGGATCTCGACGATCTGCTCACGGACATCGTCCACAAGACACAGGTGGATGACAGCGTCCGCAAGCACCTGTGGTTCAAGGTGGCCCAGGTACGTCACACCAAGATGGACGGCCAGACCGACGGTGCCATCGAGGCCTACCGCAAGGTTATCGGATTCGACCCCGGCAATCTCGATGCGCTCAACGCCCTCGAGCTCCTCTACCAGGACACGGAGAACTGGCAGGAATTGCAGGACGTCTACAAGCAGAAGATCGATGTGGTGGTCGCCGAGGAGGAAAAGCTGCAGATCCATTTCCGGCTCGCCATGCTCTACACGGACATGCTCGATGCTCCCGAGGAGGCGATCCATGCCTACCGGGAGGTCCTCAACCTGCGGCCTGACGACATGGAGGCCCTCACGTCGCTAGAGAAGCTCTTCGAGAGGCTCGAACGATGGACCGACCTGGCGGACAACCTCCAGGCCCAGCTCGATCTCGTGCCGGATTCCAACAAGGTGACCTCTCTCAGGCTCCGCCTCGGCTCTCTGCGCGAGAACAAGATGGGGGAGACCGAGAGCGCCATAGAAACGTACCGCGAGATCCTCTCCTCCGATCCCAGCAACGACGAGGCCATCGTGGCACTCGAGAGGCTCATCCGCATCGAGGAACACGAATCCACGGTGGCAGAGATCCTGGAACCCATCTACAGGGAACGCCAGGACTGGCAGCACATCATCCAGATCGACGAGATCTTCATCAAGCACGGCGATTCAACGGAACGCAAGGTGGAGCTCCTCTGCCAGATGGGAGAAATGTACGAGCTCGCCGGAGACGATCCGGAGAAGGCTTTCGAGGCCTACTCTCGTGCGCTGATGGAAGACCCGATCAGCGAGGTCGTCCAGACGAACCTGGACAGGCTCGCGCGCATCCTCGACCTGATGAAGGACGTCATCAAGGTCTACGAGGCGGCGATCGAGAAGATCGAGGATCCGGAGCTCAAGACCGGCCTGCACCGCAAGGTGGCAGTCCTGTACGAGATCGAGGCCGGAGACCTCGAGGGGGCCATTCGCCACTACAAGGCCATCATCTCGATAGATCCAGCCAGCATCGAGGCCATCGAGGCGCTCGAGCGTATCTACACAGCGTCGGAACGCTACGCCGAGCTCGCTTCCATCAACAAGCAGAAGGCCAGCGTCGTCGCCGACCCGGACGAGAAGAAGGCCCTCTACCTGGCCGCTGGGCGTATCTACGAGGAGATGCTCGAGGACGTCGATTCTGCCGTGACGACGTACGCCACGATCCTCGAGTTCGATCCCGAAGACCAGGAGGCCCTCGACAAGCTCGCGCACCTGTATTCCGTGAAGGAGAAATGGACCGAGCTCCTCGAGGTGCTGCAGGCAAAGGCGGATCTCGTCATCGACATCGACGAGAAGAAGGCCATCCAGTTCAACGCAGGAGAGGTGTATCTCGAGAAGCTCGAGGATGTGGAACACGCCATCGACAGCTTCATCAAGGTCACGGAACTGGACCCGGATGACGTCAACTCACTGCGCAAGCTCGATGGGATCTACACGAGGACCGGGAAGCACGCCGAGCTTCTCCCCATCGTCCAGCGCGAGGCCGAGCTGGCACTCGATCCGAACGAGAACATCGAGTTCCGTCACAGGATGGGAAAGCTCCACGAGGAACACCTGGATGACGTTCCCAAGGCCATCGAGACCTACCGTGACATCCTCCACGTCATGCCCGACTATGCCCCGAGCATCCTGGCCCTGGAGGGACTGATCGCACAGGGCAAGGAAGCCTCCCTGGCAGCCATGGTGCTCGAGCCCATCCACGACGCCAACGCGGAGTGGGAGAAGCTCGTCTCGGTGCTCGAGGTCCAGCTCGCCGCCCACGAAGACCACTGGGAGCGGGTTGGTCTCCTGCACAGGATCGCCACCTACCAGGAGGACGAGAGGTACATAGGGAACACGAGGGCTGCGTTTTCGACATACGCCCGCGCCCTGTCCGAAGATCCTCGCAACGAGGACACGTTGAGCGCCCTGGAGCGCATCGCAGAGAATCTGCGCAACTGGCAAGACCTGGCCTCGGAGTACGACCGCGTGATCGGGCAGATCGAGGACGCGGACATCCACGTCATCATCGGCCTCAGGGCCGCTCGCGTTTACGAGGAGGAGCTGGGAAACCCAGAGGCATCCATCGCGCACTACAAGAAGGTCGTCGGAGCGGATGATCGCAACGCGGTGGCCATACACTCCTTGAGCCGGCTGTACCGCGTGAACCAGCGATGGGAGGAGCTCCTCGGAATCCTCGATCTCGAGATGGACATCTCGGGCACAGAGGAAGAGGCGCTCGAGCTCAAGTTCATGAAGGCCCAGATATGCTACCAGGAGCTGGGCCGCGTCGGTGACGCGCTGGCGATCTACAACGAGATCCTCGGGGTGAACCCAGACCACAACCAGACGCATGCCGCCCTCGAGCTGCTCTTCGACGAGGGTATCGAGCGCAAAAAGATCTTCGACATCCTGCAACCCCTCCACGAGATGGCGGGCGAGTGGGAGAAGCTCTGCGTGAAGGAGCAAGCCCTTGCCAATGACTCCGAGGTTCCGGCGGAGCGCATGGAATGCTTCTTCAACATCGCCACCATCTACGAGACCAAGATGCTGGATGGAGACCAGGCCTTCGACTGGTACGGCAAAGCCTACATGGTCGACCCCACGCACGAGCGGGCCATGATCGAGCTCGACCGCCTGGCGGATGCCCTGGGGGAATGGCCCAAGTACGTCGAGCTCCTCCAGCAGGTCCTCTCGACGACGGAAACGAAGGAGATCCAGCTCACAGTCGGCAAGAAGATGGCCAGGATCCTCGAGGACCACATGATGGATCCCGATCGTGCCAGGGAGGTCTACAACTACCTCGTCGGCATCGATAGCACCGACAGAGAGGTCCTCGAGCCGCTCGACAGGCTCAACACGCTCTCCATGGATTGGGGACCGCTGGCGACGGTGCTCGAGTACCGGATCGCAGCAGAGCAGGAGGACGAACCCAAGATCGAGCTGCTCACGCGCTATGGCGAGCTCCTTCAGAAGGAGCTCGGCCGGCTCGATGACGCCGTGAAGGCCTACCGGCGGATCGTGGATGATCTGTCCACGCCACACCCGCCGGCACTATCGGGCCTCGAGGTCATCTACCTCGAGCAGGGCAAATGGAAGGAGCTGTACGCGATCCTCGAGAAGCAGATAGACACTCTGCTGAGCGAGTCCGACCAGGCCGATGTCTACGCCAAGATGGCCAACGTCGCATCCATGGGCCTCGAGGATCCCGAGAAGGCCATCGAGCTGTGGAACCATGTCCTGGACATCAAGGGTGACGACCCCGAGGCGCTGGAAGCGCTCGGCGAGCTTTACCACGGTCTCGAGCGCTGGAGCGACCTCGTGGATGTCCTGGAGCGCGGCATCATGGCGCTGATGGACGACCAGGATCGCATACGGATGTACGAGAAGCTCGGTCGCATCTGGAGCGAGAAGCTGGAACGCGATGGCAGCGCACTGGAATGCTGGGACAACATCCTGGCCATCGAGCCCGGCAACGTCAAGGCGCTCATGGAGAAGGCCGAGATCTTCTCGCGGATGGAGGAGTGGGAGGACCTCATCGACACCCTCAATCAGATCACCGACTTCGGCGTGGCAACCCTCGACGACCACGAGCTCAGGTCCGTCTACGCCCGGCAGGCGATGGTGTACACTCAGAAGCTCGACCGGCCGCTGGATGCTATCGAGGCATGGCAGAAGGTCCTCAAGATCGATCCGGCCGACATGGAGGCCATAGAAGCGCTCGAGGTGCTCTATAGCAAGGAGGAGATGTGGGAGGAGTACGTGAGCATCAGGTCCCGCAAGGCTCCACTCATGGAGGAGGAGGATGCAAGGATCCAGCTCTGGCTCGACGTGGCGAACGTGTGGGTGGACAAGCTCCTCTCGCCGGCGAATGCTGCCGAGTCATACGAGGAGATCCTCCAGATAGATGCGGGGCACGACGTGGCCTTCGCCGAGCTCGAGAAGCTCTACACGGAGCTCGAGAACCCATCGGCGCTCATCCAGGTCTACCTCAACCGGTACGAGGTCGTGAGTTCAACCCCGGCAAAGACAGATCTCCTGCTGAGGGCCGCCAAGCAATACGAGGATGCCGTCGGTGACGAGGAATCTTCCTTCCTCATCATTCAGAAGGCCTACATGGAGGACTTCACGAACCCACGGGCCGTTTCCGAGGTGGAGAGGATCACGGCCAAGATCGGCAGGTGGGAGGAGCTCATCGGCGTGGTGAACACCAAGCTCGCGGAGCTCGGCAACAGGTCCGAGGCGAGTCCTCTGTACCTGCAGGTGGGCCGCTGGTACGGCGAGAGGCTTGGCAACCTGCAGTACGCCACTGCGTGCTACGGCAAGGTGTTGCAGATGGATCCCAGCAACATCGGGGCGTTGAGCGCGATAGCCGACCTCTACAAGAACGCCGGACAGTGGGACAACTACGTGCACTACCTCAAGATGCAAGCCGAGAAGGCCTCGTCGGAGGACGTGCGCAAGGAGATCATGGTCAAGCTGGGTCGTACCTACGACGAGGAACTGGCTCGCCCGGATGACGCCATTGACGCATTCCGTCAGGCGCTCGCTATCGACCCGAAGCACCCCGAGGCGCTCGATTCGATCGAGGTGCTCTACCGTACCAAGGAGATGTACAAGGACCTGATCGGCGTCCTCAAGAGCAAGCTCGGCATCATCGAGGAGGATGCGCAACCGGAGCGCCGCGTAGAGCTTTTGATGGCCCTCGGCGATGTCTACGAGGAGCACACCGGCGAGCCGCTGCCAGCAGTGAAATGCTACCAGCAGGTCATCGAGCTCGACGACGGCAACATGAATGCCCTCAAGGGCCTCGAGCGCCTCTTCGTGCAGATGGAGAAATGGCAGGACCTGCTCGACGTTCTGGAGATGCAGTACAACATCACCCAGATAGAAAAAGACAAGGTCGATCTGCAGACCCGCATGGCGCAGATGCTCGAGAAGGAGTTCCTCAAGCCCGAGTCAGCCATCGAGAAGTACGAGCAGGTCCTCATGCTCGACCCGGACAACCAGAACGCGCTGGAGAACCTGGAGCGCATCTATCGCAAGGAGAAGCGCTTCGATGATCTCGTGGAAACCTACGCCCGGCACGTCATGGTCGTGGAAGAGGACGAGAAGAGAATCGATCTTTTGCTCGCACAGGGAAGAATCTGCATCGAGGAGCTGGAGAACTCCGACCGCGGCATCGAATCGTACCGCAAGGTGCTGGAGATCGACGAATCACATCCCCAATCGCTGGACATCCTCGCCCGTCTCTACGATCACGAGGAGCGATTCAGCGAGGCTTTCGAGGTGATAGAGCGTCTTCACAGGGTCACCCTCGAACCCACGGCGAAGGTCGAGCTCCTCTATCGCATGGGCGTCATCCTCGATCAGCAACTCGGCGACCGCGATGCAGCAGTAGACAAGTTCCAGGAGGCCATGAACATCGACCCGGGGCACCTGGAGTGCCTCGGGGCACTGAGAACCATCTACATCGAACAGGAGGAATGGGGGTTAGCCGAGCAGATCCTCGACCGGGAGCAACAGAACACCACCGTTCCGATGCAGAGATCCGAGCTTCTCTACGCCAGGGGTCGTATCCTGCGCGACTACCTCAACCGCGAGCAGGAGGCCATCGTTTGCTTCGAGGAAGCCATCAAGCTCGACGGGGAGAACGAGGAGGCCGCCGAGCCACTGGTGGAGCATTACCTTGTCAACAACCTCTACCCCCAGGCCGAACCTCTTCTGGACATGCTCCTGCGCAAGTGGGAGAAAAAACCCCCGGAGGAATTGCTGCCCTACTACATGAGCCTTGCAACCGTGGCAGAGGCCGTCGGAAACGATGAGAAGGCACTCAGGTCATACCGCTCTGCCTTCGAGATCGATGCCAGCAACATCGAGGTCCTCAAGGGCATGGCGGGGATCCTGTACAAGCTGCAGCAGTGGGACAAGGCCTTCAAGTACTTCCAGATGATACTGGTGCAGCACATCGACTCGCAGGAGGACTCCGACAAGGTGGATATATACTACCACCTTGGCAACATCAAGATAAACGTGAACGAGCCCCGCAAGGCACTCAACATGTACGAGAAGGCGCTAGGGATCGACCAGTACCACCGGCCGACCCTGGAGGCTCTCATAGGCCTGTTCGAGAAGCAACGCGACTTCGAGCAGGTCATTCACTTCAAGAAGACGATCGCTGAATCTCTGAGTGGCGACGAGAAGTTCGACATGCTCGTCGAGATCGGCGACATCTGGCAGGACAAGCTGTCGAACAGTGCAAAGGCCATTTCCAGCTACAATGATGCGCTCCAGCTCAAGCCGGACGACCGTACCCTCCTGCACAGGTTGATGACCCAGTACTCGAACACGAAGCAGTGGGCCAAGGCTGTGGAGGTGCTCAAGCAGGTCGCCGAGATGGAGGAGGACACCCAGCGCAAGGCCCGGTACTACCACTCCATCGCCATCATCTATCACCAGGAGATCAAGGATTCCGACACGGCCATCGAGCATTTCAACCTTGCCCTGGATTCGGATCCGGACAACCTCAAGGACTTCGAGGCCATCGAGCAGATCCTCACGCCTCGGCGCGACTGGAAGCTCCTCGAGCGAAACTACCGCAAAATGCTCCACCGCATCACCGGACGTGACAAGAAACAGCTCGAAGAGGCCCTATGGCACGGGCTTGGAGAGATCTACCGCACGCGCATGCAGAACTACGAGGCCGCGGCAGAGGCGTTCAAGATGGCCTCCGCGCTCTCTCCCGACAACCAACTGCGCCACGAGATCCTGGCAGAGCTCTACACCATCATGCCGGAAAGGTGGCAGGATGCCGTCAAGGAGCACCAGTTCCTCATCCGTCAGAATCCCAACAGGGTGGATTCCTACAAGGCGCTTCGAAGGATCTACCAGGACAATCGCCAGTATGACAAGGCCTGGTGCCTGTGCTCCACACTGAACTTCCTCAAGAAGGCGGATGCGGAAGAGCAACGTTTCTTCGAGCAGTACCGCATGAAGGGCATGGCCAGGGCCCAGCAACCCCTGGACAACGAAAACTGGATCAAGAACCTGTTCCACCATGACGAGGATCCCTACATCGGCAAGGTCTTCGAGGTGTGCACGAACGTCGTGAGGCCTCGCAAGCTCCAGCCCCAGAAGGCCTACGGGTTGAAGAAAAAGGACAAGAAGGATCCCTTCACCTCCACCGAGGCCTTCGCTCGCATCTTCGGGACGGTTGTCCGGGTCTTGAACCTGCCACTGCCCGAGCTCTACGTGCGCTATGACCAGCCCTTCGGCCTGCAGTACGCGATCACCGACCCGCCCGCATCGGTCGTGGGCCAGGCTCTCCTGTCGGGCTACACCCCTCAGGATCTGACGTTCATCATCGCCAAGCACCTGACCTACTACCGAGGCGAACACTACATCCGTCTCCTCGAACCGACCACCGGAGGGCTCAAGGCTCTTCTGCTCGCCTCGATGAAGGCGACCTTGCCCAACTTCCAGATCCCGGCCGACATCCAGGGCCAGATCATGCCCGTGGTGCAGGTCCTCCAGAGCAGTTTGCTCCCCGTTCAGGCCGAGCAACTCAAGCGTGTCGTGAGGGCTTTCAGCGAATCCAAGGCGTCGGCCGATCTCAAGCGCTGGGCCTCTGCCGTGGAGCTCACGTCATGCCGGTCTGGCCTGCTCCTCTGCAATGACCTTGAAGTTGCCGTGAGGATGATCAACGCGGAGCCTCCCGGATTCTCGGACGTACCGCCCAAGGACAAGATCATGCAGCTCATCCTGTTCTCTGTTTCCGAGGAGTACTTCAGGTTGCGTGAAAGCCTCGGCATCACCATAGGCACGTGAATATCCTGCCCTTGAGTCATGTCTCAGACGACGTGAAGATCCGGAGGTCCGTCATGGAACGAAAGCTGGCCTGGACCTGCAGCATGGCAGCCGTCGGGCTCTTTCACCCGCTCGTTGCTTCGGCGCAGATCGCGAGCGCAGACAGCCAGTCCGCCGCCAAACCCGTGATCGAGCGTTTCGAGCCCACGAGCGGACTGCCGGGCGTGATTGTCACCATCTACGGAACGAACTTTTCCGAGGGCTACACCGTCTGGCTCGGAAGCACGCAACTCGAGGTGACCTCGGTGGTGTCCAACAGGATCACCGTAAAGATCCCGGCAAACGCCAAGAGTGGCCGCTTCGTCCTCAAGGGCAAGCACATCGTCGAGTCTGGTGGCACCTTTTCCGTACTCGAGCCCAAGGACCCTCCCACCATACTCTCTTTCTCACCCGTGTCCGGCCCTCCTGGAGAGACGGTCATCATCAAGGGGACGAATTTCAGCGTCCAGTCCTACGATAACTCGGTGATGCTGGGGAACGTCCCAGTGACGGTCATGTCCTCTGCACCTGATCAGCTCAAGGTCGTCATCCCGAATGGAGCGGTCTCGGGCAAGTTCCAGGTCACCGTTCTCAACGCCGGCATTGCAGAAAGTCCCACCGACTTCCAGATCATAGAGCCCTTCGCGGTCCTCGACTTCACGCCCAAGCAAGCCTCCCCCGGAGAGACGGTGACGCTCACGGGAAGCGGTTTCGGGACGAAGATCAAGGACATCAAGGTGACACTGGCCGGGATGGAGTGCGAGGTCACGTTCCTGGATCCGCACAGGATCGAGGTGGAACTCCCGGACGGTGCGGTGGGAGGTACCTTCGCCGTCGGCCTCAAGGAAGGCAAGAAGAGCTACAACGAGGTGAAGGCCCCGGGTAGCCTGTCCATCGTCATTCCTCCCATCGTCGAGAAGGTATCTCCGCTCGGGGGGTTTCCAGGTACGGTGGTCACGATAACCGGAAAGCACTTCGGGGCGGATTCCATCAAGCTCAGGGTCAAGCTTGCGGACCAGATCATCAAGATACTCAGCTTCACGGACACCCGGATCGAGGCCCAGATCCCCAAGGACGCCAAGAGCGGCAAGATCACGGTCGATGTCACGGGCAAAGGAGGCGTCACCACAGCAGAGGATTTCGAGGTATGGGTCCCCGTCAAGCTGTTCGCGTTCTCGCCGGCCAAGGGTGAGGTCGGTTCCACGGTCGTGATCAAGGGCCAGGGGTTCTCCACCGACCTTGGCGAGATGAGCGTCACGCTTTCGGGGCAGGAGTTGAAGATCGTCGCCCTCACTTTGGACCAGTTGCAGGTGGAGATCCCCGAAAAAGCAGGGTCTGGCTATTTCCAGGTGACCGTCGCGAACCGCGGCGCTCCAGTGACCACGGTGAGTCAGTTCAAGGTCATCTACCCCCCCGAGGTGACCAAGTTCTCCCCGGCGGCCGGGCAGCCAGGGACCCTTCTCACGGTGGAAGGAAAAAACTTTGGTAACCTCATAGATGACATCCGGGTCCTGGTGGGCCCAGAGGACAAGCAGCAGTATTGCATCGTGTCGAAGTTGGCCGAGAACAAGCTGACATGCCAGATCCAGCCGGCTTCCCTCACCGGCCCGGTGAAGGTCATGGTCAAGGGGATGGGCGAGTTCTTGTCCTTTGCGACATTCGAGGTATGGGAGATGGTATCCATCACCGGGTTCAGCCCCGCAGACGGGTTTCCCGGCACGTTGGTGACACTCACCGGAACGGGTTTCGTGACAGCGAAGAACGCAACCGCAGTGACCCTCGGAGGCAAGCCCCTCAAGTTAAAGAGCGTCACCGCCGACAGCATCGTCGTCCAGATCCCGGACAAGGGCATGAGCGGTGGCACCTTCGCCGTCAAGGTCAAGAACCGCGGTTCCGCCGTGAGCGCCGGTTCCTTCAGCGTCATCCTGCCGACGCAGATCACCTCCATGAAGCCCACCTCGGGCCCCCCGGGCACCACGGTCACCATCAAGGGCCAGGGGTTCGGCTCTGACGTATCTGCCGTGGCAGTGACTGTCCTGGGTTTCTACTGCACCGTGGCATCCATCTCACCGAACGAGATAAAGATCATCGTGCCCGATGGGCTATCCGAGAACGTATCGGGCAAGTTCCAGCTGATCGTCACCACGGGGGGCATTGCAGAGTCACCCAAGGAGTTCAAGGTGACAAAACCGAAGAAGGGGAAGTGACCGCAGGCTGTCTCTTCCCCAGTTCCTCGACGTACCATCCTCCAGTGAAGGCATCCAGCATGGCCGTCAGCTCCTGCACCTTCACCTGCGCCTCGGCGAGGCCGACGGGATCCTGAACGGCTCCCATGATCATGAGCGTCAAGAGCTTCTTGCGATCGTGGAAGATCTCTACGATCTCCCGAGTGACCTCGGCCCGCCAGTCGAGCTCTGCCAGCCTTCGACTCGCTGCCCCTGTCTCGGAAGGGTTGAACACCAGATTCGAAAGGTCCCACTCGAGATAGCCCCGCAGCTCGAGGTCGTCGTCCGTATCGATGCCGATCTTCGTGTCACCGCTCGTGTCGCTGTCGAGTGATTCGTCGTGCTCGAAGCTCTTCTGGACGGTGAACCTCACACGAGGCAGAAGAGCGGCAAGCCTCATGCGTCCCGGTGAGAGCCGGTACGCAGCGGGTGGAGCCATGAACAGCAGCGCAACCTCGACGACCTCCGTGCATTCCGGCTCCCAGGAAGAGGCGTTCAATGCCAGAAGCGCTGCCAGATGAGCGTCCTGCGTCTCGATGTTCCCCGCAGGCGAAACCCAGCCGGATCCGCTGGCCTGCGAGTCCCATGTGCTCATCGCGACGACGAGCACGGAGCACCGGGCCCAGGCCCAGGCGCTCAGCCACCGAGAGGCCAGGATGCGAACAGGATGATTTCCCATCTTCCACTCCTTGCACCGGGTCCGGGGGCCCATGAAATCCTCACGACCAGCAGGGGCAACCACCTGCCCCGCCAGCGCACGGATGCCGAATCGAGCCCTGCCTCATCGAGCCTGTCTGTCACGAGGGGCTCCGCCAGGGCACGACCTCCCTCGAGATCGACGATGGCCTCCACCATCTCGACGACCTCCGGATCCACTCCTCGTGGTATCTCCCACGTCGAAAGCGGCATCATGGCGAACCACGGCAGCATGCTCTCTCCGATCGTCAGTCGAATCGCCTCGAGCGCTGGAAAAGTTTCCTTTCGGCACATGGAAATGAACACACACTTTTCGTGTCCGTCTCACATCCGTGGGATCGGCCCGCAGAGGCCACTACATGACACGACACGTCGAGATTGGTAGATTCGACCCATGAGCACAGACAGACACATCACAACCGTCCTCTCCATTGCCCTGGCAGCATTCCTCTCGACATCGCCCGCGGTGGCTTTCGTCAACGACTTCACCATTGCGTCCATGTCGCCGGGAACGATCGTCATAGATGGATCTGCCGACGACTGGTACGACGCAGAGTACCCCTGTCTCGAGCTCGGCAAGAACAGCATCGTGTGGGGAGCATCGTCCTGCGAAGGCAAGACCGACCTCGGTCTTCTGGCCTGCCTAGCCTACGACGATGCGAACGTCTACCTGATGCTGGACGTTTCGGACGACAGGCAAGTCAGGACGAAGAAACCCACGCCACAGGAGGACCACGTCGAGATATGGGTCGAACAGATCATCGAAGGACAGCCCGTGCACACCGAGATCCACTTCTATCCGGAGCGCAAGTTCCCCACATTTCACCCCGCACTGAAGATGATCACCGGGGCGGATCCGAAGATGAAGCCCATCAAGGGAGCCAAGTTCAGCATGCAGTCGGGAAGTGGAGGCTGGGTAGCCGAGATCGTCTTGCCCATGTCCTCCATCGAGGTCCTCGATACCGGGCTCGTGGCCTCGAAATGGGCCATCGTGGCGATCGACTCGGACACGGCAACGGGCGATCCAGCCCGCGAAACCGTCATGGCGACGAGTGGAGTGCTGGGAGTCGACGACTTCACGCACGAGGCCGTCTCCACGATGCAAGTCACCATGGAAAAAGTGGAATCCGTCCTGCAGGCATTCCTGAAGGATCAGGAGATCGAGGGCAAGCCCATGTCCATCCTCTTCGCTGACGTGGCGGAGGATGCGCACCTGGAGGCCGTGGTCAAGGCATTCCCCCTCGTCGGGATCCTCGGACCCGGCTTCATGTCATCCGAGAGCTACTCGTTCATCGAGCTCCCTGTCTTCTCGGCGAGTGACGTGACGTCCCTCGAAGCGAGGGACGTGTCCGGGGACGGCAAGGCCGACATCATCGTGCGTCACACCGAGAGGAACGAGCTCGGGAGCAGAGACATGATCTCCGTGTATTCCTTCGTGGCTTCCGATCTGCGCAAGATCCTCGTGCAGGAGCTCTCGGTGAAGCAAAAGAGCAAATACGTCTCCTGCTCCGCGTCATTCTTGCCAGGAGGTCCGGGAGGCTCGGAGATGCTTCTCGTGACCGATGCGATGGCCTCCGGATGGTCCGAGGTCACTTACAAGAACCTGCCCGAGTACGGGGTCGGAGCAGTGCTCACCCCCTGGGGAGTCGAGGAGCGCCGCCTGTGGGCCATGCAAGGGCTGGAGTTCAAACCTGTCAAGACCGACGAGATCGATGCGATGCTCGACAAATCATCGAGCACGGCCAAGGCCAAGAAACCCAAGAAAGCAAAGAAGACAAGTAAGCCCAAAAAGAAGTGATATGGCAGATCGTCATGTGAAGCAGCGATTTATTCCACGATGCAACGAAGCGGTGGATGGCGTAATAGTTGATGGAAGACCATCTCTTGGCCCAAGGTCGCCACTCGTTTCTTTCCTCGTGGCCACGAAGCCGTAAGGGACGTCAGTCGTGGACCTTGACGATGGTACCGGGCCTGTCCTTGTCCGCGTATATGGAGTGCCACCCCTGGGGAAGAACGGGCTCTGACCAGACGAAGATCCATCGGGCATCCCAAGGCGTCAGGTTGATGCAGCCGTGGCTCCGGACGGCCCCGAAGCCGTTGTGCCAGAAGGCACCGTGCAGCGCGTACGACCCCAGGAAATACAGTGTCCAGGGCACGTCCTCGATAGCGTATGGCCCGTCAACCGCATACAGGTTGTCCATGGTCCCAGTTACATGCTTGCTGACCACCGAGTGGATTCCCCGTGGTGTCTTGAACTCGAGATTCTGCTTCTCGCGACCCGTGGAAACGAGGGCCACGTACACCGGGGTGTCCCCCTCGTAGGCAAGGAGTACCTGACTGCCGATGTCGACGTCTATCCACTTCTGGCCGGGAGTCTTGACGGTCTGGGGCGGATCGGCACCATCCACGCGCCTCACGTCTCCACGCCTGACGTACATGCCCCCGCCAACGTGGTAGTAGCTCTGACCCTTGGTCGTCACCTCCTCGACGATTGGGAGAACCTCGAACCGATCATAGCCGAGAGGCTTCGCGGGCTTGATGGTGCCACCGCCGTCATCCGAGGAATAGGCGCCGATCTTCTTTTTGATCACGATGCCCACGGGCAGCTTCAGGTCGCCTCCCAGCTCGGTACCCCGGCTGCCCGGGGGAACTGTCACATCCACGCCCTTGGCCTTGACGTAGAGGCCTCGCAGTGTCTTGTACCAGCTCGATCCCTCACCGTAGGCCTTCTTGTTGAGGCTCACGTAGAATCCCCTCAGGAGGATCTTCTCCACGTGGCCGAACGGGATCTCCGTCGGGACGGGCCCCTCGTCCACATCCTGCACATAGGCATCCTCGACGACCTTGTTCACGAGTGTTCCGTCTGGAGCCTCTACCTGTGCAATGATCTCGTAGGGGTTTGGAAGGACCGTCCCCTCCGCGAGGGCCTTCTCCACGGCCTCGCGCTGCGCTTCTATCACGGCACGCCTCTCTGCGAGCCAGAGGAGAACCTCCTTCTCCTCCTCCGGTGTCGGGATCCGGTTGTACGCAGGCAGGTCGTTCTTCGTGATATGTCCATAGTCGTAAGGCATGACCGCATCGAACCAGGGTAGATGAGGTGCAGCCTCCTCGATGTACTTCTCCACGTTGTCGAACTTCAACCCCTCGGCCTCGCAGACGTACCCCATGGTATCCACGAGCCGCCACCATCCACCGGTGCACCCCGGCCCATCGATCGGGCCATCCACGCGAAGCAAGGTGCCTCGTCGGATATAGCCCATCCTGGCTGATTTGAAGGAAGGCTGGGCCCTCACGTTGATGGTGAAGAAGAAGACCACGGCCGTCCGGCTCGTGGCTTCTTGTTGCTGTGCATCCGCGGATACACCGGCATCGCCGGATTCCTTTTGGTGCGCAGTGACCACCAGCGGGCCTCCCTGCGAGTCGTCCGGGTCCAGGGGGACCTCCCCTGGTGGATCGTCGGAAAGGACGGTGAACGCATCATGTGTCGTGAAACCGCCCTGCCCGCCTTCTTGCCCCGAACGACCGCATCCGGCAATGAGCGACGCCAGGACGAGCACGAGGGTGCCAGACGACCTTTTCAGCTCAGCACCATCACGAGCATGGCATAGAGCATGCAGGCCAGAACGGCCGGCGTCGTGAGGATGATTGGTGTCCAGCGAGTCGTATCCATTCTCGCCATTTCTCCTTGTACCTCTTCCCTGCCCTGTCACCACGGCCCGCACCGTCGGAAACAACCCCTGGCAGGAGTATCTGTTTGTCTGGATTGTAACGCGAGAGGCGAGAATCTCTCAAGAAATGGCGCTGGCACATCCTCTCCCAGGAGAGGGTCGAATCACTCCGGAAGCTCGTCCGGATACTCGGGCAGATCTTCCGGATAGTCCTGTCCACCATCCGGCGGCGGCAGCGGAGGCTCTTCTCCCGGTGGCGGGTTTGGTGGGGGCGGCTGGGGTTGCCATGTCGGAGGTGGAGGTTGCCCTTCGTCGGGGGGCAACTCGTCCGGTGGCTTCTCGGATGGAACCGTCGGTGGCTTGATCTCCTCGCCCGGAGTCGGGACGGGGGGCCACTCCGCCTCCTCCTCGGTCTTGGGCTTCTTGATGGCGATCACGTACTGGGCGTTCTGCTTCAGGCTCTTGATGGGTGGGAACTCCACCTTGACGATCTTCGTGAGCAGGCAACTGGAGAGCACAGGATCGCTGGGCAAGGTCATCAGCTTCTCGGCCTTCCCCCCGCTGGTGATGATGAACTTCATCCGGATCTGGGACGTCTGCGGGTTCTTGGCCACGTAGTCCTGGATGCACGGCGCAAAGTCCATGGCATACCCGTTGAGGATGTCCGAGATCTGCTTCTGCGTGAGGGTATTCGGCAGAGGCCCCTTGGGGGTGACCGGCTCCACCGGCCCCTCGAGGGCGGCTTTATCGGCGGCGGCCTTGTCGGCAGCAGCCTTCTCGGCGGCGAGTTTTGCATCCACGATCTTCTGCGCAGCATCCTTGAACACACCATCGATCTGCTGGGCGAGAGCAGGCAGGGTCAAGGGATCGCCCACCATGGCCAGGAGGAAATCCCTGTCCGCCGGCGTTCCCAGGTCGTGTATGGCACCGACGAGGATGACGAGCGTATCCAGCTGATCCGCGAAAGCGGAGTCTGCGTGATAGAGCACCAGGAAATCCTTCAGGGTCGGGACGACACTGGCATCTCCCAGTTGCTTGATGGCCAGGGCTATCTCCCGCAGGTCCGCCGGAGGCGTCTCGTGATCCAGAAGGTGCTGCAACAATCCGGGAACCCCCTCCTTGGCACTCATCTTGACGAGAGTCTGCGCCACGACGCCCATGGGCGGTGGGATGGTCTCGTCGAGGTAGTTGAAGTGATACTTCATCGAATCCACGAGGTAGGCCGCACCTGACTCTCGCCCGAGCAGCATGTCTCGCGCCACGTCCTTCATCTCCTGAGGGATCCCCTTCGTGATGTAGACGTCGAGAAGATCCTTCGTGACTTCCGGATCGGGGATGGCCGCCAAAAAGCCCAGAGTGTACTTCCGGATGGGGACCAGCCGGTTGTCGTTGTCGAGGACGAGGTTGATGAGGTCCTGACGGAGCGGCCCCTGGGCCACGGCCGGAGAGGTGAAAGGAGGCACGAACCTGCCCGTGTCCAGCACGGCCGTGATGAGATTCGAACCGGTCGCGATGCTGTGAACCACCTGGCCGCCGGACGTCTCCAGCAATACCACATCGCCCTTCTTGTCGACGATGTACACGACCCCGGGCACGACCTTCACATCCTCCACGTCGAGCTTGCTCCTGTGGACCCACCTGAGCTCGCCCGTGTCCTGGTCGAACGCGAACAGGAACCGGTAGTAGAGAAGGTAGATCATCGAGTTGGCCAGAGAGATCCGTGCAGGATCCTGGCTCGACGCGGGGGCCCAGAAGAAGCGGATCTTGTCCCTGGCCGTGGTGAGCCCCGAGACGGGCACGAGCTTGTCCGTCGAGAGCTCCGGTTTGCCGGGGACATCCATGACAGGGACTTGGTAGTGGGTGGATCCTTCCTTCGTGCCGGACCACGAGCGCGCATCGAACCTGTAGAGGCCTCGGGAACCGTAATATATACCTTCTGGACTTGTTAATATGAAATTAACAACATCATCCTTGGTCCTGATCCTGCAGATCTCGTCGCCCGAGCCCGCGTCGAGTACGGAGACGTTCTGCCTGTCCCATGGCACGAACACGAGATCGCCGGCGACGGCGGACTCGCCCATCCGCACGTTCTCCATCTCGTGCTCCCACAGCTTGAGGCCCGAGTTGGCGCTCACTGCAGTGAGTATACCTCTCCGCCCGGAACCTACAGCGGTTTCCCCTCCCAGCCCGAAGGTGATGTAGACTCGCCCGGAATCTCCAGAGACCCCATAAAAATCCTGGCTCTTGGTGGGGTAGCTCCAGGCCTGGGCACCGGACTTGATGTCCAGAGCGACGATGTCAGTACCGCTCTTGAAGATGACGAGACCATCCACTATCGCGGGCTTCGAGCTCGGCTGGTAGGGCTTCTCCCACA
>JBFYZU010000001.1:0-2553 GCA_041309365.1 Myxococcota bacterium | reverse complement strand
TACGCTCAGGCCGTGACCCAGCTCACTGGCATCAACGCCAAGGTCATCGGCATCTTCAGCGGTACGGGGCTCGGGTGGACCCACCTGACCCAGCTCGCCACGGATACGGGAGCTGTGGCCTCGGGCAGCCCGCTGGTCTTCAACGTCGGAACAGCGGGCGCGGGGCTCGGGACAGAGGTCGTGGATGCCATAGAAACCCTGGCAAACCAGGTCCCCATCCGGGTGGACGCCATCATGACGGACGACACGTCGGACTCGGTCAATGCCGTGACCTCTTTCGTGGACCGCGTGCAGACGAACGTCTCGGGCGCCACGATCTGGGATCCTGCCACGAGCGGCTACCGAGTGTGCACGATCAGGCCCACGGGGACCCCGGGAACACCGCCCACCATCGACTACTTCTCGTCCGTTCTGCCCGGCCAGAGCGTGTGCTTCGACATCTACCCGAAGATGAACACCGTGGTGTCGCCGCTGACGACGCCCCAGATATTCATGGCCATCATCGACGTCATCGGCGACATGTACACGCCGCTGGACTCCAGGGACGTGTACTTCCTCGTGCCACCGGTCATCCCCGGCGGCAACTGATCTTCGCCTCTTTGGTCCTCTCTGAGGCTCGTGGCCCCGGCCATTCCCGTCAGGCCTCCCGGGCCACGGATCGTACCGGGCTTTCCTGCGTGCGGCGGGCCAGGACAGCAGAGTGGCCAGGCCTGCGGGACAACCGTTCGACCACCACGAGGCCCTGTTCGCAGGCGATGCGCATGGAACCGGTGAACTCCTCTACGGTCACGTGACCGGGAGGCTCAACCACGATGAGGCGGCCACCTGGCGCGAGGACGGCTGCGAGCTCGGCGAAGAGGGTTTTCGGGTCCGGCACCTCGTGTACGACGTGCAGGCAGACCACCAGGTGGACGCGCTCGCGCAGGTCGTCCACTCCGAGGGATCCCTCGCTGCACCTTCGAAGCTGCAGGCGCGGGAGCATTCCTGCACGCCTGGCCCTTTTCTCGAGGCCGGCGAGCATCTCGGGCTGAAGATCCACCGCGATCACCCGTCCTTCGGGGCCGACCCTGCGCGCCAGTGGAAGAGTGAGAAACCCCATGCCGCAGCCGACGTCCATGGCTGTCATGCCCCTTCTCGCGTGCGGTCCCAGGATCTGCTCCGGGCTCTCCAGGATCCGCCTGACCGGGTTCGCCAGCAGGTGACCGAGCCACCAGGGGCACACGTGCGGTTTCATGGTCGACTCGGTTTCATGGTCGACTCATAATCACGGTTGCCTTCCCTGCAAGAAGGAGGATGTTGACGTGTCACGCTCCTCCGTTATGCTGGCACCCATGGACGACACCTATCTCGTGCTGGACATCGAGACCGTCCCCATGGACGCGGCGCAAGGAGTGGATCCTGACGGGGACGAGGAGGACTCGTTCCCTGCCCTGGTGAGACATCGCATCGTCTCGGTGGGGGTCCTCTGGCTCGATCACGCCCTGCGATTCAAGAGGCTCGGGATCATGGGCGAGGGCAAGCCCGAGGCCGACATCCTCCTGGACCTGCACGGGTTCATGTCCAGGTACAGACCGGTGCTCGTCACGTTCAACGGGCGCAGGTTCGACCTGCCCGTGATCGTGCTGCGATCCATGGTTCACGGCCTGCCGATGGGCTGGTATTTCGCGAGCCAGGAGTATCGCAGGCGCTACGAGCCGACGCGGCACGTGGACCTGTGCGATGCTCTCAGCGACCACGGAGCCGGGCGGTTCCCTTCGCTGGGGGACATGGCGTCCGCCATGGGGCTGCCAGGCAAGATGGGAATGGACGGATCGGACGTGCTGGCGGTCTGGCGGGAAGGCGACATGGACCGGATCAACGCATACTGCATGATGGACGTGATCCAGACGGCCTTCGTGCTCATGCGTTTCAGGCTTGTCTGCGGCAGGATGGATCCAGGAGGCTACCGCGAGGCGGCTGGATCCTTGCGCGAGGCCGTGGTGGGAGATCCACGGTTCGCGGAACTCGCCGGCTCTTCGCGCTGGATGGACGTGGTGCTCGACGGTCCGGACCGCTCCCCCATCAGGTAGGATCGCCGGAACCAGCCGGGGATGCACGCTGTCCCCGATTGCTGGTGCGAGTCGTTGGCCCGGCCCATGCCCGCTTCCTTCAGATGGCGCACAGCGCCCAGCATGCCGTGATGAGCACCAGGGTCGCCAGCGAGAGAAAAACGATACGCCTGTCGTCCGCCGCTGATTTCTTCATGATGAACCTCTTCGAGCTCCGGCCTTCCGTCGGGAGCTCCCGGTTGCATATGCAAGCACCGTACCCATGGTGTGACGTGATGTGACCCCGTGGCCCTGCTTTCCCCTAACTTCCTGGAATCAGACAGTATCTTCAGGCATCGGGCGGCGTCCAGAAATCGTCAGGATCTGGGTCTCTCGAGTCGTCGGCCAGCTGAGGCGTCACTTTTGGCACAGCGTGGCTCACAGAAGGCTGACTGGATCGGGGTGGCGGGGATTTGATGATCCATGATGCCTGCCCTATTATCCATGCTCTGCGGAAGGTCGAGGT